>NZ_CP028426.1:1575299-1890358 GCF_003010915.2 Gulosibacter molinativorax
CCGACGTTCTGGCCGCCCTCCTGGAAGACGAATGGTGCGAACGTGGTGTCGGTCGCGATGATGAACGAGCCGTTTTCGACGGGCGTGTCGGTCGCGAAGTTCGGGTTCTCGGGCAGGTCGCCCGGGTTACCGGGGTCAAGCTGTTCGTTACCGAGGGCCGCCTGACCGTTGCCGATCGTTTTGGCGTCCGGCGCATCCCCACCGAGGTAGTCGTCGAGAATGGCCTGGTAGGTGCCGTCCTCGATGAGGTTCTTGAGGCCCTCATTGAACGCCTCGCGAAGCTCGAGGTTCTCGCCCTTCTTGACGCCCATGCCGTAGCTCGACGCCTTCTCCTGCGGAGTGACGATCTGGAGGTCTACGTTGCCGGTGTTGATGCCGTAAGCAAGAATCGGGTAGTCATCGAACACGGCGACGGAACCACCCGACGTGACGTCGCTGTACGCGTCCGACGCATCCTGGAAACCGGTGACCGTGAAGCCGATCTCTTGGCCAAGCGTCTCGGCGTAGGCGTAGCCCTCGGTGCCCGTCTTCGCGGAGACGGTCTTCCCCGCGAGGTCCTCATATGACTTGGTCTCGTTGTCCTTCGTCGACACGGCCATCTGGATACCCGAGTCGAAGTAGGGGTTCGAGAAGTCGAAGATTTCTTTTCGTTCGTCGGTGATCGACATGCCGGCCATGACCGCGTCGGCCTGGCCCGCCTGCACTGCGGCGAGCGCGCCATCGAAGCCAAGGACGTCGATCTCGACGTTGAAGCCTTGGTTCTCGGCGACCGCATTAATCAGGTCAATGTCGATACCGCGCAGTTCACCGTCGCGTTCGAATTCGAACGGCGCCCAGGTCGTGTCGGTTGCGATTGTGAAGGTTTGCCCCTCGACCGCGTTTTGCGAGGCCGGAGACTCACCTGTCGCTGCTTTTGCCATCGAGCTTGCGCCACCAACGGTGAGCAGCAGGATGAGTAAGACGGCGATGCTTGGCAGAATTGTGCCGCGGTTAGCCCGCCACCAATTCGCAGATTGCGTTATATATGCCATTTGATTCCTCTAGTCGTCAGTGACTTCTTTCGGCGTGCAGCTGGGGCACAGACCTCCAACCTACGCGTTCACTGACAATTTCCCGGGGATTTGTCACGAGGGCGCGCAAATTCCCACGCAAATCGTTACTTGGCTAGTTCAGATTGTGAGGTCGGCGGGCGGGAACTCACATGTCGCACGAAGTTCGAAAGTTCTTCACTTTCCCGCACGAAATCCGCATCTGATCGGGCATACCCTCAGATCGTCTCGCGTGATTTCGGTACTAAGTTCACACGCTTGACTTCAATAGGAGTAGATATGAATGCCGTTGACCAGGTTCTAGCAAATCTCGACGACGTGAACTCTTGGCAAGAAGAGCTCTACGTCGCGCTCCACCAGAATCCCGAGCTGTCCATGCAGGAATCGGAAACCGCCGAGGAGATCGCCCGGCGCCTCGAGTCCTTCGGCTACGAGGTTCAGCGCATTGGCGGTGGCGTCGTCGGCCGTCTGCGCAATGGTGAGGGCCCCACCGTCTTGTTCCGCGCCGACATCGACGCACTCCCCGTTGCGGAAGCATCCGGACTGCCGTATGCATCCACGAAGACGATGGTTGACCGCGACGGCGTGACCCAGCCCGTCATGCACGCGTGCGGGCACGACCACCACATCACGGCGGGGCTCGGAGCCGCAGCCCTCCTCGCGCAGTCGCAGGATGCGTGGGCCGGCACCTATATCGCGCTCTTTCAGCCGGGCGAAGAGACTGCCGAGGGCGCGCGCTCGATGGTGAAGGATGGGCTAGTCGAGAAGGTCGGCCCGATCGACGTCGCGTTGGGGCAGCACGTGCTCACCTCCCCCGCGGCGGGCCAGGTCGCGACCCACTCGGGACCGACCCTCTCCGCTGCTGCGTCGCTGCGCATCCACATCGTCGGCAAAGGCTCGCACGGTTCGATGCCACACCTCGGCATTGATCCGGTGCTCATGGCCGCGTCGATCGTCGTGCGACTGCAGGGTATCGTCGCGCGAGAGATCAACCCGAACGACTTCGCCGTCGTCACTGTCGGCTCGATCAAGTCGGGCACGAAGGCAAACGTCATCCCCGGCGACGCCACGATGCTCCTCAATATCCGCGCCTACAGCGAAGACATCAAGGCGAAGCTCATCGATTCGATCACGCGCATCGCGCGCGCCGAGTGCGAGGCTTCGGGTGCCCCGGAAGCGCCCACCATCGAGGTGTTCGACGAGTACCCGCTCACCGATAACGATGCCGGCGCGACCTCGAAGGTCACGGCCGCCTTCACCTCGCACTTCGGCGAAGACCGTGTCCAGCCGCTCGGTCGCGTCACCGCATCCGAAGACTTTTCGGTGATCCCCGACGCCTTTGGCGTGCCCTACAGCTACTGGGGCTTCGGCGGCTTCACGCCCGACCAGGTAGCGCTCCCGAACCACAACCCCGGGTTCGCTCCCGCGATGCAACCAACCCTTCGCACCGGTACCGAAGCGGCAGTTACCGCCATTCTCGCCTTCCTTGGAAAGGGCAACTAAGCATGTCGAACACCACCGACCTCGAAGAACCAACCCCCGCTTCGGGAGAACCAAACGAGCCGATAACCGCCCTCGCGAAAACGGGCTACACCGGCACCGAGAAACTCCTATGGGGTATCGTCCTCGCGGTCGTCACGTTCTGGCTCTTCGCGGGCACGGCTGGCAGCGTCGCCCCCGAGATCATGAACGAGATCAACGCGGGACAAACCTCGCCGCTCATTGATGCCTCGTCGATGAACCTCGCCGTGTCGATCACCGCCCTGTTCTCGGGCCTGTTCATCGTCTTCTTCGGTGGCCTCGCCGACCGCTTCGGACGCGTTCGCCTCGCGCTCATCGGTATCGTGCTCGGCATCATCGGCTCGGCACTCCTCGTGTTCGCGACCGGACCCGCAGCCCTAGCGTTGTTGCTCGCCGGCCGCGCCATTCAGGGGCTTTCTGCCGCGTGCGTCATGCCGTCAACGATGGCGCTGGTGAAGTCGTACTGGGACGGGCCGGCACGCCAGCGCGCGGTCTCGATGTGGTCGATCGGCTCCTGGGGCGGTTCCGGGCTCTCCGCCGTTTTCGGCGGTACCGTGGTGCAGTTCGTGGGCTGGCGAGGAATCTTCGTTGCCTCAATCGTGATCTCGGTCATCGCGTTCTTCATGATTCTCGGCACGCCGGAAGACAAGGCGGCGACGCAAACGAAGCACCGCTTCGACGTCATTGGCTTGCTGCTGTTTGTAGTCGGCACGCTCGGCCTGATGATCGTGCTGCTGTTCGGTTCCTCGCTCGGTTGGCTCTCCATTCCAGTGATCACGTCAGCGGTGATCGCGGTAATCGCGTATGTCATCTTCGTTGTGTGGGAGCGCAGGCAGGCCAACCCATTCATCGACTTCACACTCTTCTCGAACACGACGTTCACCGGCGCGACAATCTCCAACTTCTTGTTGAACGGCACGATCGGCATGCTCATGGTCTCGCAGCAGCTCATCCAGCTCGCGGCGCAAAAGCCGGATGGCACCAACTACACCGCGTTCGAGGCGGGGCTGCTGACAATTGGCTATGCCGTATTCATCATCGCCTTTATCCGAGTCGGCGAGCGGCTGCTGCAGCGGTTCGGCCCACGCAAGCCGATGCTGTGGGGCACGCTGATCGTTTCAGTCGCCGCGATCCTACTGATGGCAACGAACCTGCTCGTGAGCCAGTACTTCGTCTTGGCGGTCATCGCGTACTGCCTCTTTGGCCTCGGCCTCGCGTTCTACGCGACCCCCTCGACGGATGCGGCGCTCTCGAACCTCCCCGCGGACCAGTCTGGTGCAGGATCGGGTATCTACAAGATGGCATCCTCGCTCGGCAGCGCGATCGGCGCCGCCGTGTCGCTCGCGGTGTTCTCGGGTCTCGCAGGTGGCGGAGCGAGTGTGCTCGGAAATGTCATTCAGATGGAGGGCCGCACGGACAATGTGTCGCTTCGCCTCGCCGGGATGATGGGCATCGGCGTAAGCCTCGTGTTCTGTCTTCTTGCCTTGGTCTCGATCGTGACGACCGTCCCGAAGGGTGGTGGTTCGCGCGAACTCGGCAAGTCTGCCGAATCACCGGCCCCGGAGCCGCACGCGACGCTGGATGAGGAGAAGCAGTCGATCCTCGATCGCCTCGCGGATCTACCCCTTGATGAGCTTCGTCAGCTCGAGAAGCAGCACCTTGTCAATGAGCTGGCGGATCTGCCGCCCGAGGTGCTCAAGGACATCGTGGCGAAGCGTCACGACTGACGCGGTCTCCCGAAAAGCACGATGCGGGTACCCGGCCAGACCGGGTACCCGCATCGTGCTTTGGATGCTGTGGTTACGGGCGCAGCGCGCGGCTCGGCACGCGCAGCGCCGCGGTCGCAAGGTCCTCGCGGTGCACGCCCTTCGTGTGGTCGAAGTGGGGGTCCTCACGCAGCTGCTTGATCAGCGAGTAACCGAGCAGCGCGACGATCACCGTGAACGGCAGGGCCGAGAGCATCGCCGCCTGCTGTAGTGCCGCGAGACCGCCGACTACGAGCAGCAGCGCCGCGCAGACACCGGTCAGCACGCCCCAGATCGACAGCACCGTTCGGGTCGGGTTGAGCGTGCCTCGCGTCGAGAGCATTCCGAGCACGAACGTGTTCGCATCGGCGCCCGAGACGAAGAACAACACGACCAGGATGACCGCAATGACCGAAGTGATCTCGACCAGCGGGAGCTGCGCCAGCATCTCAAAGAACGCCGAGTTGATATCGTTCGCGGCCGCCGCACCAATGTTGCTGACGCCCGCCATGTCGAGGCGGATGGCGGTGCCGCCGAAGATCGTGAACCACAGGAAGAACACGATGCTCGGAACGACCATGACGCCGAGCACGAACTCACGGATCGTGCGACCGCGCGAGATCTTCGCGAGGAAGACGCCGACGAAGGCGCCCCAGCTCAGCCACCAGGCCATCATGAAGTAGGTCCACCACTGCATCCACTGGCTGCCCTCATCGGTCAGCGGCGTGATGAGGCTCACCTGCAGGAAGTCGCTCGAGTACTGGCCGATCGAACGCACGAAGAGGTTCGTGATGAAGTTCGACGGGCCGGTAAAGAAGACGTAGATGCCGATACCGATCGACAGCAGCATCGTGAACTGGCTGATGTACTTGATACCGCGGTTCACGCCCGAGAGCGCCGACAGGGTGAAGAGCACCGTGATGACCGCGATAATGACGATCTGCACGAAGAGATCGGTCGGGATGCCCATGATGCGGTTGAGGCCCTCGGAGATCTGCGCGGCACCGAGGCCGAGCGAGGTCGTCGTGCCGAAGAGCGTCGCGATAATCGCGAACACGTCGATGAACTTGCCTACCCAGCCGTCAACGAGCTTGCCGAGCACCGGTCGGAGCATCGGCGAGATGAGGCCGGTGTTGCCCTTGCGGTGCGTCGAGTAGGCGATCGCGAGCCCGAAGACGCCGAAGATCGCCCACGCGTGGGGACCCCAGTCGAAGTACGAGAACTGCATCGCGCGAACCGCGGCTTCGACGGTGCCTGGCTCGGCGAGACCGTGCGGCGGCGCAAAGAAGTGCGTGATCGGCTCGGCCACACCGTAGCTGATGAGGCCGATGCCCATGACCGCCGAGACGATCATCGCGATCCAGGCCCAGGTCGAGTGCTCGGGGCGGTCGTCGTCGCTACCGAGGCGGATGCGTCCGAAGCGGCTCGCGGCGAGATAAATGAGCAGGACGATGCAGCCGAAGCCGACGAGCAGGTAGGCCCAGCCAACCGTCTCGGAGGCCCAGTTCATCGCCGACGTCATGGCTCCGCCGAGAGTCTCGGGCGACAACCCGGCCCACGCGACGAACGCGAGGATGAGCCCGATCGAGATGTAAAACACCGCGCCCGGGCGGTGGCGCAGTGAGTCGGCGAGCTGCTGGGCCTTGCTCGGCCCGCCTTCGCTGGTGAGGCCCGAAATGGCCATAGAGCCGAGCTCGGTGTCGGCGTCGTGGTGATTGTTTTGGGTCATGTTCCGCTCCACTTCATTGTGTTTTGCGAGATTTGGTCGCTAGAGCTCAGCGAGGCCGCGGCCGTCGTAGAACTTCGCAGCCTTGTAAATAATTGGGGCGTCATCGGTCGACTCCGCGTACTGCACGCGGCCGATGAAGATCGTGTGGGTCAAGGCCTGGAAACGTTCCTTGATTTCGACCTCGATTGAGGCCGACGAGCCATCGATGAGCGGGCTGCCGTTCGGGCCCTCGTGCCAGTCGATCTCCGCGAACTTGTCCGCCGACTTCGAGGCGAAGGTCCCGATTGTCTCGCGCTGCTCGCTCGAGAGCGCGTTGATGCCGATGTGTGAGGAGCGGAAGAGCGACGGGTACGTGGACGAAGTCTTCTGCACGCACACGAGCACGAGCGGCGGGTCAAGGGAGACCGAGGAGAACGCGCTGACCGCGAGCCCGCGGGGCTTGCCCTCTTCGTCAGTGGTAGTCACCACGGTGACGCCCGAGATGAACTGTTTGTTGAACGCTTTCAGCCCCTCGCGCGGCGGCAGCGCGTCGCCGATTGGAGTGACCGCGGGCGCCTCCTCGAATGCCGATGCGAGCGACGTGAGGCCGAGGTCGCGCAGCAGCGCGGAATCGTCCCAGGTCACTTCTTCTTCGGCGATCTTGCCGTCGCGGATGCGCGCAAAGTTCGAGCCGTGCGTCTGCAGCTTGGTGCCGGTCGGCGGCACATTGCCGAGCGGCTCGGTAAAGGTACCGTCAGTTCGCCAGAAGATGGCGAGCTCGTCATCGTTCGCCACGATGCGTTCGATCGTCGTGTGCATGTCCGGGAAAGCCGCGCGCATCTCGTCGATCTCATTGATGAAGTCGTCGAGATTCATGACTCGACCCGAGGATGCGCTGGTACGGCGGTAATCACTCGTCACCAGCTCTCGGAGGGCCGTGTACTTGCCCTCGTCCCAGGCCTTCGCCCATGCATGCCTAACAGCATCCTTGATGTCTTGTTGCATGCCAGTAAGCATATGTTCCTCCACTTGCATTCGTCAAATATCAGTCATATCTATGTAATCTACTGGAAACACTCGGGTCGATTGACACGATCTTGTATGCAAGATACGCTCCTTGTATGCAAGCAAAATCCGAGCTTCGCGACGATGCCGTCGCAGCTACCGATCTCCCGCTGCTGGATCGCCTGCGCGATGCCATCATCAGCGGCAAGTACGAGCCTGGCCAGCTCATGCCCGAGCTCGCGCTGGCCGATGAGTTTGAAGTCAGCCGCACCCCCATCCGGGAGGCGTTGAAGCAGCTCCAGAACGAGGGCCTCGTCGAGGTGCGCCCGCGCGTGGGCACCTTCGTGCGCATCCCCACCCGCCGAGAGATCGTCGAGCTGTTCCAGCTCAAGGAGTCGCTCGAGGGGCTTGCCGCCGGGCTCATGGCCCGCCGCGGCCCCACGCCGGAACTCGATATCCTCGAGCGAAACGTGCGCGACGCCGAGCGCCCCGCCGACCGTCACGACAGCGAAGGCTACGCCGGGCTCGTGCACGACTTCCACTGGACGCTCGTGACGGGCGCCGACAACGTGAAGCTCAGCGAGCACTACCGGCTGCTCATGAATCAGCTCGCCTACCACCGCATCGTGCTGCGTACCGTCGCTCGCTCGGGCCGCATCGCCGCATCCAACGACGAGCATCGCGCCGTCGTCGAAGCCATCCGGTCGAAGGATGCGATGGGCGCGGAGCTCGCGATGCGGCACCACGTGCACGCCTCGAGCCAGCTCGCGCTCGCGACGCAGGATTTCCCGCTTACGTTTGACCCCCTTAACGCCGACACCAAGACGCAGGAGCCCCGATGACCACACCTGGAACCGTGCAGCTACCCAAGGCGAGCGAGCTGCACCGCCTCGCGATCGAATGCGGCGTGCGCAAGCTCTACACCGCGGTGGAAGAGACCC
The DNA here is from genome assembly GCF_003010915.2 of Gulosibacter molinativorax. Classification (NCBI taxonomy): domain Bacteria; kingdom Bacillati; phylum Actinomycetota; class Actinomycetes; order Micrococcales; family Microbacteriaceae; genus Gulosibacter; species Gulosibacter molinativorax. Next base: position 1,583,269 of record NZ_CP028426.1, read on the forward strand.
GTGCCGAGAACGGCGCCGGCGTCGCGACGCCGATCCTGCAGGCCGCGGCCGTCGCCGTGATCAAGAACCCGTGGGTTGGCACGTCGACCGACACCGACCTCCAGCCCGAGACCAAGCGCATCGCGCCGATCATTTCCAAGCTGCTGAGCGACCGCCTGCTCGCGGCGCTCGGTGGCGAGGATGCATCAGCCGACTCAGTCGAGGCGTTCGGCAAGGCCGCCGTCGTCGGAATCGCGGGCGAGATGGAGCACGCCGGCGCGCTCATCCACACCCCCTACTTCGGGAACCTCCTGCGCGAGTTTCTCGACGGCACGTCGATCATCTGCTTCTCGGATGAGCGTGCCGAGGCTGGCGGCGACCTGCGGGTGCCGATGTGGCACAAGTCGCACGCGTCGACCCGCAGCCACTACCAGAGCATGAGCGTGCACCTGGCGGATGCGCCGCACGCCGACGAGATCGCGATCATTGCGGTCGCTTCCTCCGGCTCCCGACCCTTCCCCCGAATTGGCGACCGCAGCACCGACGGCGTCGTGACCTCCGAAGTCTTGAAAGGACTCCTGTAATGAACCTGCGCAAAGTAGTCACCATCGTTGACGAGACCCTCCTCGAGGGCGGCCGCGAGGTCGACCCAGTCGCCCGCGTCGCCGTGGTCGCCGCAATCATCGACAACCCGTGGGCGGGCCAGGGGTTCGTCGAGAACCTGAACGCCGGCATCGACGAGGTCGCGCCACAGCTCGGCCAGCTCCTCGCACCGCGCGTCATGGAGGCCCTCGGCGTACCGCTCGAGGCGTTCGGCAAGGCCGCGATCGTCGGCCTGAACGGCGAGATCGAACACGGCTCGGGACTCATCCACACCCTCAAGTTCGGCAACTACTTCCGTGACGCGGCGAACGCATCCACCCTGCTGCCGGCCGTCGAGAAGCGCGGCCCCGCGGGCACGACGTTCGACATCCCGCTGAAGCACTTCACCGACGCGACGATCCGCTCGCACCACCAGTCCTACGAGGTTCGCATCGCGGATGCACCGCACCCCGACGAGATCCTCATCGCCCTCGCCGGTGCCTCGCGTGGCCGTCCCCAGCAGCGCCTCGCCGCACTGAACACCGAGCAGTAGGCGCTGATGACTGCATCCCGCGACACCCCCGTCGTGCTGCTGCACGGCGTTGGGCTCGACCGCAGCATGTGGCAGTCGACCACCGCGCGGCTCGCGCAGCGCGGTCGCGACGCCGTGGCCCTAGATCTTCCGGGCCACGGCGCGCAGCCGCCACTCACCTCGAAGACCTCGCTTCGCGAACTGGCGGAGGATGTGCTCGCGCGGATGCCCGAGGGCGAAAGTCACCTGGTCGGCTTCTCCCTTGGCGCATTGATCGCCCAGCACATTGCGCGCTACTTCCCCGAGCGCATCGCTTCGCTCACCTCGGTGAGCAGCGTGTGCCAGCGCACCCCGGAGGAGTCGGCGTCGGTACTCGAGCGCCTCGAGACCGCGCGCTGCGACATCCAGGCGAGCACCGAGCGCTCCATCCACCGCTGGTACCCACAGGGCACCACGGTCAGCGCCGAGGAGATCGCCGAAACCCGCCGCATCCTCGAGGCGAACGACCCGGACTCTTTCCTGTATGCGTACGAGGTCTTCGCGACCGGCGACCAGGAGCTCGCGGACGAGCTGCAGCGCATCCACGCCCCGGCCCTCGCCATCACCGGCGAGCTCGACCCCGGCTCCACGCCGGAGATGACCCGCCGGCTCGCCGCGGCCATCCCCGGCTGCCGCGCGAGCATCGTTCCGGATGCGCGACACATGCTCCCGCTCGAGGCCACCGACACGTTCGTGGCCGAGCTGAACACACTCTTTGACGCCGCCAATTCCGACGACGCCACCACCGACAACTTGGATAAGGAGCTCCGATGACTGAACGACTCGGACACTTCATCAATGGCGAAACGCGTGCCCCCGCGGGTGGCACGTACTTCGAAAGCACGAACCCGGCCACCCTCGAGGTGCTCTACGAGGCCGCGCGCGGCGACGCCGCCGACGTCGAGGCCGCCGTATCTTCCGCGAAGCGTGCGTTCAAGGCACCCTCGTGGGCGGGACTGACCGCGACGCAACGCGGCAAGCTGCTGCGCCGCCTCGGCGACCTCATCGGTCAGAACGCTGAGGAGCTCGCTCACTTCGAGAGCCTCGACAACGGCAAGCTGTTGCGCGAGATGCGCGGCCAGCTCGCGACGCTGCCCGAGTACCTCTACTACTACGGCGGGCTCGCCGACAAGGTGCAGGGGTCGCAGATCCCTACGAACAACCTCGCGGTGCTGAACTACACCCAGCGCGAACCGCTCGGCGTCGTCGGTGCGATCACCCCTTGGAACTCGCCGCTCACGCTCACGACCTCGAAGCTTGCCCCGGCGCTGGCCGCGGGCAACACGATCGTGATCAAGCCGAGCGAGTACACGTCGCGCACCATCCTGCGCTTCGCGGAACTCGCATCCGAGGCAGGCTTCCCCGACGGCGTCGTGAACGTCGTCACGGGTCTCGGTGCCGAGGCTGGCTCCGCGCTCGTCGACCACCCGGACATCGCGAAGATCTCGTTCACCGGCTCGACCGCGACCGGCTCGGCCATCGCATCCAAGACCGCGGCACGCTTCATCGGCTCGACCCTCGAGCTCGGTGGCAAGAGCCCGAACATCGTGTTCGACGACGCCAACGTCGAGAACGCGGCCATGGGCGTCATCGCCGGCATCTACGCTGCGGCGGGTCAGACCTGCATTGCCGGTAGCCGCGTGTTCGCGCAGCGCGGGGTCTACGACGAGCTGCTCGAGCGCGTCGCTGACCGCGCCCGCTCGATCAAGATCGGTGACCCGCTGGATGCCGAGACTGAGCTCGGCCCGCTCGCCTTCGGCAACCAGCTCGAGAAGGTGCAGTACTACGTCGACCTCGGCGTCGACGAGGGCGCGACGCTGTTCGCGGGCGGCAAGCGCCCCGAACTCGAGCTGCCCGGCTACTTCTTCTCGCCGACCGTCCTCACCGACGTCAACAACGACATGCGCGTGGTGCGTGAGGAGATCTTCGGCCCGGTCGCCGCGATCATGCCGTTCGACGACGAAGAAGAGGTCGTCGGCCTCGCGAACGACACCGAGTACGGCCTCGCCGCGGGTGTCTGGACGCGCGACCTCGCACGCGCCCACCGGATGTCACGCCGTCTCGAAGCTGGCACTGTCTGGATCAACATGTACCGCGCGATGTCACCGATGTCGCCGCGCCAGGGCTTCAAGAACTCGGGCGTCGGTATCGAGCACGGCATCGAGTCGATGCACGAGTACACGCGCCTCAAGAGCGTGTGGATCAACACCGACGAGAGCCCGCTCGGCGACCCGTTCGTCATGCGCGGCTAACCGCTAAGGAAAGGTCTGCGACATGCCAATCATCGACATTTCGATTGCCGAGGGCCGCTCCCCCGAGCAGCTCCGCGCCCTGATCGACGGCGTCCACCGTGTCGCCGAAGAGACGGTCGACGCCGCTCCCGAGAACATCACCGTCCTCATCCGCGAGGTCCCGCACGAGCACTGGGCCCGCACCAACGTCACTATCGCCGAACGCAACGCCAGTAAGTAAGCGACCGGTCTAGCAACTGAAGCCTCGGTCACCGGGGCAACGCATCCATCCGGATGCATTAGAGAAAGGAATTGACATGCGCTTCTCGCTCTTCATTCACATGGAACGCTGGGACGACTCGATCAGCCACGAGCAGCACTGGAAGAACCTCGTCGAGCTGACCCTCCTCGCCGAGGCGGGCGGTTTCAAGACCGTCTGGATCGGTGAGCACCACTCGATGGAGTACACCGTTTCGCCGAACCCGATGTCGCAGCTCGCGTACCTCGCGGCACGCACGAGCACGATCCGCCTCGGTGCCGGCACGATCATCGCGCCGTTCTGGAACCCGATCCGCGTCGCCGGCGAGACCGCGCTGCTCGACGTGATTTCGGACGGTCGCGCCGAGGTTGGCCTCGCGCGTGGTGCCTACCAGTTCGAGTTCGACCGCATGATGAACGGGATGCCCGCCGCTGAGGGTGGCGACTACCTCCGCGAGATGGTGCCAGCCGTGCGCGAACTCTGGCAGGGCGACTACGCCCACGACGGCAAGATCTGGCAGTTCCCGACCTCGACGAGCGTGCCGAAGCCAGTGCAGAAGCCGACTCCCCCGATGTGGCTCGCCGCGCGCTCGCCCGAGACGCACGATTTCGCGGTTGCGAACGGCTGCAACGTCATGGTTACCCCGCTCATGAAGGACGACAACGAGGTGGTCGACCTCGTGAACAAGTTCGAGACGGCGATCGCCGCGCACCCCGAGGTCGAGAAGCGCCCCGAGATCATGGTGCTGCGTCACACCTACGTGCACGACGAGTCGGACCCCGAGGGCTGGCGCGTCGGCACCGACGGCATCAACAAGTACTACCGCACGTTCGACGCGGTCTTCGGCAACAAGGAAGAGGCGGTCAACGGCTTCCACGAGCCGAGCCCCGAGTCGAAGTTCGCCGAGCGCGAGGACTTCAAGCCCGAGTCGCTGCACCGCTCCGCGATGGTTGGTACCCCTGACGAGGTAACGGTTCGACTGCGCGAATACGAGAAGCTCGGCGTTGACGAGTTCAGCTACTGGACCGACAACTCGCTCTCGCACGAGGAGAAGAAGCGCTCGCTCGAGCTCTTCATCGAGCACGTCGTGCCGCAGTTCTCGTAGTTTGTGCTGCGTAGGGGGTGCATCCTGGTTTTCAGGATGCACCCCCTACTTGGTGGGCGTCGCTTGAGGTGCAGATTCTGGGGTCATATCGCTCTCAGAAGGGGTATGCGCACATTATCTGCACCTCAAGCAACACGTCTCCGGCTGCACGTGCGGGAAGCATTCGCCACCGCAACGCGTTGCCCAATGCATGAGCGAAGAGCTGCTGGATGTCGTCATCATCGGGGCCGGACAGGCCGGACTCACTGCCGCGTACTGGTTGAAGCACCGCGGCCTCGAGCCGTGGCGCGACTTCGTCGTCCTCGATCGCAATGAGGGCCCCGGCGGGGCATGGCGCCACCGCTGGCCCGAGCTGACGCTGGGCAAGGCCCACGGCATCCACGATCTCCCCGGCATGAAGCTCGGCGAGCCCGACCCCAACGAGCCAGCCGCCGTTGTTGTCACCCGCTACTACGGCGAGTATGAGCAGAAGTTCGGCCTGCCCATCGAACGGCCGGTGAAGGTCGATGAAGTGCGCTCGTTTGACCCGGGTTCGAAGGCAGCGGATGCCGCCAGTTCGAGCGCAGCGGATGCGGCCAGTTCGAACCCGCACACCGCTCAAGACCGCGTGGACTACTCCGCGCCGCTCGAGGTGCGCGCGGGCGATCGCGTCTGGCGCACCAAGCTCGTGATCAACGCGACCGGCACGTGGACGAAGCCGTTCGTGCCCTACGCGCCCGGTGCCGAACAGTTCGAGGGCCTGCAGCTGCGCACCGTCGACTACTGGTGCTCGGACGACTTCACCGGAAAGCACGTGGTCGTCGTCGGCGGCGGCATGTCGGCCGTGCAGTTCATCCTGATGCTCGAGAAGGCGGGCGCGACCACCTCGTGGTCGACGCGCCGCGAGCCCGACTGGGTCGAGGATCCCTTCGACGAGCGCTGGGGCGTCGCGGTCGAAGAGCGGGTGGATGCGCGGGCCAGCCAGGGACTTGTCCCCCACAGCGTGGTGCGCAACACCGGTATCCCGCCATGGCCCGAGTACGTCGCTGCCCGCGACCGCGGTCGGCTCGTCTCGGACGGTCCGATCGATCACATCGAAAAGGATGCGGTTGTGTTCGAGTCGGGTAAGCGCGTCGACACCGACGTCATCCTCTGGGCGACGGGGTTCCGCCCCGATCTCGATCACCTCGCACCGCTCCACCTACGCGAGCCCGGCGGCGGGGTGAAGACCACCGACGTCGTGAAGGTGAATCGCGACCCGCGCATCCTGCTCGTCGGCTACGGAGCATCCGCCTCGACAGTCGGTGCGACGCGGGCCGGGCGCCGCGCCGCCCTCACCGCGATCGAAAGGCTGGAGGCGTAGCGACCTACGAGTCGAAGCCGAGGCCGAGCGCATCCATCAGGTGCAGCCACGCGTTACGCTTCCCGGTGCGATCCTCGGCTGCCATCGACCACCTCGTGAGGTTCACACCGAGCGCCCGAACCGGCTCGGGCGGGAACGGCACCGGCTTCTTCCGAATCATCTCGAGCCGCGTGCGTTCAGTCGCCTCGCCCGCGAGCAGATCGAGCATGACGTCCGCACCAAATCGAGTCGCCGCGACCCCGAGCCCCGTGTACCCGAGCGCGTAGGCGACGCGGCCGCCCCGTGCAAGTCCCGCGGTGAGCGAGAATCGAGTGGATGAGTCAATCATCCCGCCCCATTGATGGGTGAAGCGCACGTCGCGCAGCTGCGGATAGGTCGTTCGGAAGTTGCGTTCGAGCGTCGCGAAAGTGGCCTCCCGCTGGGTCAGCGCCTCGCTGCGTCGGGAGCCATAGTGATAGATCGCGTCGTAGCCTCCCCAGAGGATGCGGCCATCAGCGGTCTTGCGAAAGTAGTGGAACTGGTTGCCGGCATCGGAGAGCCCCTCGTCACCCGTCCAACCGATGGCCGCGAACTGCTCGGCGGTGAGCGGCTCGGTCACGAGCACCATGTCGTAGACGGGAATCGTCAGAAGCGACAGGCGCCGCAGAAGCGTCGGGTAGGCATTGGTCGCGAGCGCGACCTGCGACGCGGTCACAAAGTTTGGCGCGCCGACCGCACCGGGCTGGCTGGTAACGGCCCGGAGCCTGCCGCCGGAGTGATCAGTGGTCGTGCCTGTTCCGCCAGTTCCTGCGCCGCCAGTTCGAGCCCCGCCAGCGCGCGTGCCGCCGGAGCTACCCCCGTCCGGCCTGCCGCCCCCGTCGAGCGCCGCGACCACCGTGCCCTCGTAGATCTCGACGCCGAGCGCGTCACACGCATCCGCCAGGCCGCGGGCAAGTTTCACCGGGTCGATCACGCTCGTGTGCGGCTCGCGCAGCGCGGCCACAAACGCGGGCGACGCAGTCACCTCGTGGATGCGCTCATCACCAAAGAATTCGACGTCGCCTTCCTCGTGTTGCCGCAGAATCTCTGCCATGTCGCGCAGCGCATCCGCCTCCCAGTCGGTACGCGCGAAGGCGATGCCGCCGCCATCGCGCCAGTCGCAGTCGATGCCGTACCGCGCGATGGCCTCGCGCATCCCGCGCACATTTTCGTGGCCGAGGCGCACCAGCTCGGTGATCTCGTTGGGCCAACGGTCGAGCCCGTTGAGCAGCCCGTGGGTGAGGCTCGGCTCGACGAAGCCGCCGTTTCGGCCGCTCGCCGCGTGGCCAACGCGCTTGCCCTCAAGCAGCACGACGCGCCGATCGGGCTCGCGCTCCTTCGCGTGCAGCGCGGTCCACAGCCCCGTGAATCCCCCGCCAATGACGAGCAGGTCGGTCTCTATATCGCGGTCCAGGGCAGGATGCGGCACCCGCCCGGGCGCGTGGTCAAGCCAAAAGGACATCCGAATTCGCTTCGTGGACACCGTTGCCTCCGTCTCGTGGATGCGAGCCTCACTCTCGACAATGCCGCCCCCTGGCCGCAGAATCAAGAATAAGTTCCCGATCAGCACTACTTTTTTACGACATTCGCTCGATCGACCACGACAGCGGGCCTGCAGCAGGGTAACTTCTATGACAAACCGCTTGCCCGAATAGCGGGCATTCCTTCAACGGCGAGGGTCCTCATGAGCGCACCACAAAATGTCACAGACACCGGCCACATCCATGTCGGCAAGGGTCTCAACTCGAACGCGCTCGGCGTCGTGGGCAGCACGGTCATCGGGCTCGCATCCACCGCACCGCTCTATTCGCTCGCGGCGACGCTGGGATACGTGATCCTCGCGATCGGCGCCCAGGCCCCGGTCGCGTTCCTCGCCGCGGCCATCCCGATGGTCTTCGCGGCGCTCGCCTACCAGGAGCTCAACCGCGAGATGCCGGACTGCGGCACGACATTCGTGTGGGGCACAAAAGCGTTCGGGCCCGTCGTCGGCTGGATCGGCGGCTGGGCCGTGGCCGTGTCGGCGGTGATGGTGCTCGCGAATGTGTCGGAGATCGCCGGTAAGTATCTCTGGTACCTCGTCGGCCGAAACGACCTTGCAGATAACCGGGTGGTCGTCGTGATCACCGGCTGTGTGTTCATCGCCGTCATGACCTTCATCTCCACGATCGGCGTGCAGATCGGCGAGAAGCTGCAGATGGTGCTCATGGTGATCCAATACATCGCACTCGCGGCGTTCGGGATCCTCGCGTTCGCCGGCGCGATCAACGGCTCGAGCCCCTCGGCAGTGCCCTTCGACATCGAGTGGTTCAACCCCGCGGCGGTCGAATCCTGGTCTGGGTTTATCGAGGCGGTCCTACTGTGCCTCTTTATCTACTGGGGCTGGGACACGTGCCTCGCGCTCAACGAGGAAACGAAGAACCCACGCAAGACGCCCGGCCGCGCCGCCCTCGCGACCATCGTCATCCTGATCGTCACCTACGTCGGCATCTCGGTTGCCGTGATGATGTACGCGGGTTTCGGCACCACCGGCTTCGGCCTCACGAACGAGGCAAATCTGGATGACGTCTTTACCGTTTTGCGGGATGCGCTCTTCGGCCCCTGGGGTTGGTTCCTGATCCTCGCGATGCTGGTGTCCGGCGCATCCTCGACCCAGACTACGATTCTGCCGACCGCTCGAGGCACGCTCTCAATGGCCGTCTACCGCGCGCTGCCCGCGAAGTTCGCTTCCATTCATCCGAAGTGGAAGACTCCGTGGTTCTCGACCACCGTCATGGGAATCTCCGCAATTGTGTACTACGCGGTGATGTCGCTGATCTCCGAGAACGTCCTCGCCGACTCGCTCACCTCGATGGGTCTCGCCGTCGCGCTCTACTACGCGATCACCGCGTTCGCGTGCGTCTGGTACTACCGCGACACGCTCTTCACGACCACCCGGAACTTCTTCATGCGGGGTCTTCTCCCGTTCCTCGGCGGCGTCATGTTGACGTATGCGTTCGTGCAGTCGGCGATCGACATGATCAGCACCGACTACAGCATGACGGTGCTGCTCGGCATCGGCGGCGCGTTCGTGATCGGCGTCGGCGCGCTCGCCCTCGGGTTCGTGCTCATGGGCATCTGGTGGATGTTCCCAAACTCGAAGCCATTCTTCCGCGGCGAAAGCCTCAACCGGGAGACACCGGTGCTCGTTCCCGACGAGGGATAGTCGCTCGGTCTCGGTAACGCATGTGACGGCCAAATCTGCGGGGCTGCCACGCGAGGGTTCGGCCAATTGTGGCAACGCGCACCCGTTACTGAAAGACTCAAGTAATGACAACTCCGTCTATTTCGACTAAACATCACGTACCCGCTGAAATTTCCCGCTCGTGGCTGCTCTTATCGGCCCGCGAGGAGGACCGCTTCGATAAGGCGCGAGCCTCGCGAAGCGACCAGCTCATCCTCGACCTTGAGGATGGTGTGGATCCTTCCCATAAGGACAGCGCGCGTGCGTCGGTGCTCAAGTGGTTCTCCGACGGCAATGACGCGTGGGTTCGCATCAACGTGCACGGCACGTCGTTCTGGGAGGACGACATCGAACTGCTCCGCGGCAACGAGGGGCTCTCGGGAGTGATGCTCGCGAAGGTCGAGCGGCCCGAGGAAGTCACCGAAACCTTCGAGCGCCTCGGCGGCAAGACGCCGGTGATTCCGCTCATCGAGTCGGCGCTCGGGATCGAGGCTGCCGTCGCGATCGCGCAGGCGAAGGGCGTCTTCCGCCTCGCCTTCGGCAGCGGCGACTACCGCCGCGACACCGGCACGTCTGCTACGGCCCTTGCGATGGCGTACCCGCGCTCCCGCCTCACGGTTGCGAGTGCAATCGCCGGGCTGACCGGCCCGATCGACGGCCCGACGGTGAGCAAGAGCCACCCGATCCTGCGCGAGCAGTCGGAGACCGCGGTGAGCCTCGGGCTAACGGGCAAGCTGTGCCTCGACACGAATCAGCTGCCCGTGATTAACGAGACCTTCAGCCCGCCGGCTTCGGATGTGGGCTGGGCGCGCGACTTTCTCAACGAGTTCAACGAGCGCGGACGCGTCGTGCGCGACGGCAGCGACCTGCCACGTCTGCACCGCGCCGAGCGCATCGACGGCCTCGCCCGCGCCTTCGGCATCGAGCCGGTGTAGGCGGCCTGAGCGGATAGCAGTCGTGGTGCTGCGAAGTGGATCGAGTAGCTACGAAGCGGCGTGTTGAGGTAAATGACCGCCACCGTGGAGAGCCATGGCATCGTTCAAGCTGCTGAGCTAAAATAGTCGAAGCTCGCCCCCGCAGGGGGTTAGAGAAGTGAAGGCCGGGGCCCCGACGTTTAGCGGGACCCGGCCTTCGCGCATCACGCGCCGCCCGGAACCCAGACGATTGTTGAATTGGGCAGGAAAGGATTACCGCCTTCCTCGTGCTGAATAATCGCAGGGCCGAGCGAGCCCAAAACGACATCAGGAATCCACAACAACGGCTCGTTGGCGGGGTCTTCATGTTCGACCCATACATCACGCGGAATTTTCCCTGCCCCTCGAAGAGCATCGATTAGACGTCGATCTCGCTTGTTCAAATTTTCTTCGCGGCGTTCCATCACGAAGTGAGAAACAGTAAGCAAGTTCGCTTCCCAAATGGCGCGTTCAATGCATTTCGCTCGAGCTCGCTCCTGCTTGTTGACGCTTCCGAAGGGCCCAAATGCGACGATCAACTGTTCGAGTCCCAACTGCGCAATCGATTCCGAGACTGCGGTTCTTTCTCTGAAATTGAGATCCCGCCAGTGCAGTTTGATGCCCCGGTGAGGAAGTCGACGAACCAGGGATCTTATACGGTCATCATCTTCGGGACTGATCAAGGTCGCCGCTAGCAAATAGAAGTTCTCACTTGAGTTGTCTCTCGAGGACCGCATACTCTCATCGACCCAAGCATGGAAGTTCGGTTGACGGTCCGCGGTCATTTTGCCCCTTCCATGCACACGTACTCGACAAGGTAGGGCTGGCCTACGACATCGCGAAAAGAACCGCCCCGGCTCGAGACAGAACTAACTGTCTCGAGCCGGGGCGGTCATGGTTTGCGCGGGGGCGCCGCTAGTCGACGACCTTCGCGGCGAGGAGCTCGTCGGTGGTCGTGAGCTCGACCATCGGCGCGAGCATTCCCATGAGGTTCAGCGCCTGGTCGTGCACCTCGGCAGTCGCGCCTGCGCACGCATCCGTCACCACGGTCACGGTACGACCCGCGTCCACTGCCGGGAGTACCGTCGAGAGCACGCAGCAGTCGGTCGCGACGCCGCAGACCACGAGGTCGTGACCCTCGGTGAGTGAGGCGAGCTCGTCGCCCCACTTGCCGAACGTCGGCAAGGTGACCACCGCATCCGACGCCGGGACGGGCAAGGTGATGTCCCAGAGCTCGGAGTCCTCGTCGACGCGGAATTCGCTCCAGCGGTCGTAGTACGGACCCCACGCGCCCTTCTCCTGGGGATCCCGCACGAATTTCGTCCAGATCACATCCCCGGAGTGCGCCTCGGCGAGGCGGGCGACCTGCTCGGCAGCGGCGTCGTAACCCACGCACTGCCAGCCGCCCTCGCGGCGAAACGCCTCCTGCATGTCGATGATGACGAGCTTCACGGTGATGTCCTAACGTCCGGTGGTCTCGTGCAGGCTAACCGCTTCGGTCGCGGTCAGGTGATCCTTCGGCTTCGACAGCGGCGGGAACTGGCGCACGATGAAGTATGCGACTGCCGCACCGATCACACCGGCGACGTATGAGACGTCACCCAACGCCGACGTTGCTTCCGAGAACGGACCAACCCAGAACGACGTGTTCCAGAACAGCGACGAGAAGAGGCAACCGAAGATCCAGGCGAAGAAGCCCCACTCAATCTTGCGGCTCTTGTCGAAGAGCTCGGTCGTCGCCTGTTGCCCGAGGTGTCGCGAGCGCGTGTAGTAGTCGAGCAGCAGCACGGTGCTGAACGGCACGACAAGGTATGCGAGCACGTTGAGGAAGTCGTAGAAGCTGCCGTATGGGTCGCCCGCCATGAGCAGCGCGATGCCGAGGCTGATGACCGCGGTTACGGCAACGCCGACGACTCGGTTAACCGGGATGCCGATCGTCAGCAGCGACAGCGCGCCGCCGTAGAGGTTCATCGCGCTCACGGGCAGGGTCGACAGCACAACGGTGACCATCGCGAGTGGCGCCCACGATCCGGTCAGCTCGCTGAGCGCCTCGATCGCGCCGAGCTCGCCTGCGAAGCTCGACACGAGTACGCCGATGCCGCCGAGCCACATGAGCGAGACGAAGCTACCGCCAGCCGTGTAGGTCGCGACCTTCGTGTGGCTGACCGAGCGCGGCAGGTAGCGCGAGAAGTCGGAGGCGAAGGGCGTCCAGGTCATCACGTACGCGAAGAAGAAGCCGGCGAAGGTGACCCAGCTGCCGAAGCCGCCCTGGAAGATGGTCGCGTCGCGGTTCAGCTCAACGCCGAGGTCGATCTGCGAGAGCGACAGGAAGGTGATGAACGCGAAGAGGATGGCGAGCACGACGCTCGCGATCTTGTTGATGAGGTGGATGAGGTTGTGGCCCCACACCGCGAAGATCGCCTGGACGGCGTAGATCACGACCGCGCCGGTCCAGAAGGGGATGTCGACCAGAGTCTGCAGCGCCAGGACCGCGAAGACGGTGTTGACTGCGGTCCAACCCATCGCGGACACGATCGTGAGCAGGGCGATCGGCACGTAGTTGGCGTAGTAGCCCATCGGGCCACGGCCCTGTACCTGCTGCGGAACACCGAGCTTCGCGCCGATACCGGCGAGCACGCCCATGACGATCGCCCCGAGCAGCGAGCCCGCCGCGACCGCGGTCAGGCCCTCGATCACGGTGAGCCCGAAGGATGCGGAGAAGAAGCCCGAGACCATCACTGCCAGGACCATGTTCGCCGCGAACCACAGCGTGAACTGCTGGCGCGGGTGACCGTGGCGCTCGCTGTCGGGAATCGCTTCGGTTCCGTGTGGCTCGACCTTGGTTAGGGAGCTGCCGTATGCAGACTCGGTGTCTGCAGATGAATTCGACATCAGTGTTGACCTCGCTTGTGCCATGCCACTGCATCGCTGACAGTGGCGTAATGAGACAAGACTAGTCAGCTGTGGCATACATGTCAATCCAGTTACCGGCAGCATCGCACCAATTCACGATAACTAACGAGTGAAAACGGCAATTTCTTGCATACAAGAAAGCGCAACCTCTTGCGTACAAGAAAAGGGCGGAAACTTGCCAGCTCCCGCCCTCGCTCTCGCTCTCGCCTAGGCTACGGCTCGATGATCACCTTGCCGAGGCTGTGGCCACCCTCGACCTCGGCAATCGCCTCGTCCGCGCGCTCGAGACTGAATCGCTTCTCCACGTGCGGATCCACCAGCCCGTATTCGACTACACCGGTAATCTTCTCGAGCGCATCCGCGGTTCGCACGAGCGCGGAACCGCCGAGCTCCTCGACCGTGGCCGCGTCCGACGCCGAAATGACCAATTTCGGGTCTTTCGCGACCGGCGCGACATCGCGCAGCGCCTGACCACCAACAAGGTCGATCACGACATCGGCACCCTCAGGGGCTACGGCCCGGACACGGTCAGCAACGCCCTCTCCACTCAACACAAACGTCGCCCCGGCGGACTCCACAAATTCGCGCTTCGACTCGCTCGCGATGCCGATGACATTGAACTTATGCACCTTGCCGATCTGGGCGGACATATTTCCCACTCCCCCGCCAGCACCGAGAATGACCATCGTCTGCCCCGCCTCGAGTTCGATCTGGTGGGTGGCGATGTACGCGGTTGCTCCGGCGACGGGAAGCGTCGCGGCATCAGCAAACGAAACCTCTTCCGGCTTCAAGACTGATTGCGCCGCATTGAGTAACGTGTGCTGCGCAAACGAGCCGTAGCCGATCGCGGGAGTGCCGAGCACCGCATCCCCCACCGCGAAGCCCGACACGTCGTCGCCGACGGCGGTGACGATTCCCGAGGCTTCCATCCCCATGGGCGAGGGCAACGGATGCGCGTTGCCGAACCAGCCTTCGCGGCGTTTCCAGTCGGCCGGGTTCACGCCCGTTGCCTTCACCGCAATCGCGATCTGCCCCGAACCCGGCTCCGGGATCGGCTGCTCGATGAGCTTTTGAACCTCGGGCCCGCCGTACTCGGTGAACACTAATGTCTGGGTGGTTTCTGACATTTCTGAACCTCTTTCCGAACTGGTGCTGGAGCTTCGACTCCTACACCGCTTACTTACTGAACAATATGATTGGGCGAGTGGCGCATCCTTGACGCGGGTCAAGACGCCACTATTTGCTCTCTATCCGATCGAGATGGGCGCTCAGCGCATCCACCGTCTTGGCCACCCCGGCTAGTTGCTCGGGGGTAAGCGCATCCACGAATAGCTCGCGAATGTCGCGAAGATGCGGGGCCGAACATCGCCGGAATGCATCCGCCCCCTCGGGCGTCAGCAGGATCTCAGAGCCCCGACTGTCGTCGGCACACGCGACCCGCTGGATGAGCCCGCGCTTCTCCATTCGGCCGAGGTGATGCGAGAGCCGACTACGTTCCCAACCCATCTGGCTCGCCAATTCGGAGGAGCGGAAACGCGCCTCCGGAGCCTCAGAGAGCGCCAACATGACCTCATAGTCGGCCACCGATATCGACGACGTGGACTGTAGGCGACTCCCGAGCAACGTCGTCAGCCGCCCCGTCGTTTCCATATACGAGCGCCACACGCGCAGCTCTTCGCGCGTGGGGGTCTTTCGACCCGCCCTGTTTTCCTGCGCCACCACGCGATCACCTCCTAATTGACATGTCAATAATATGGTTACATAATTGACACGTCAACTAAATAGAAAGCGAAGTCTCATGAGCACCAATCCCACTCTCGGAATCCTCGGCGCCGGCAAGGTCGGCACCGCAATCGCTCGTCTCGCAATGGCCGCCGGCTACCCGGTCTTCATCTCCGGCTCCGGCGACCCTGAGCGCATCGCGCTCACGACTCGGGTGCTCACGCCCGGCGCGACGCCGGTTTGGCCGGCGGATGCGCTGCGTGAGGCCGACATCGTCATCCTGGCGCTCCCCCTCGGCAAGTACAAGGCAATCGACCCCGAGGGCGTAGCCGGCAAACTCGTCATTGACACGATGAACTACTGGTGGGAGACCGACGGTATTCGGGATGACCTGAGCGATCCACGTACGACGACCAGCGAACTCGTACGCGAGCACCTCCCCGAGGCTCGACTGGTCAAAGCGCTGAATCACATGGGCTACCACGATCTCGAGGAGGAGGCGCGCCCCGCGGGTGTCGAGGGCCGCAAGGCGATCGCGATTGCTGGCGACGACACCGCGGACGTGGAGTCGGTGGCCGAGTTTGTCGACGACCTCGGCTTCGACGCGCTGAAGATTGGCGGCCTCGCCGAAGGCGGCAGCCTCCAGCCCGGCAACCCCGCGTTCGGTGCCAACCTGCCGAAGGCCGAGCTTGCGGAAGCGATCGAGAACGTCGTCCAGCCGGTCGAGTAGGGCTTCAAGCCCGTATCGAAACGCACGTTGAGTAGGTGCGAAGCACCGTATCGAAACGAGCCAGACCTCGATACGCCTGCGGCTACTCGGCCTACGTAAAGCACACCGAAGCATCGGAGAAGAGAATTGACCAACACCACCATGGAAATCGGGGCATATAGCTTCGGCGACACGCAACGCGGTGCCGACGGCCTGCCCGGCTCGACCGCCGAGGCGATCGCGAACCTGTTCGAGGCAATCAAGCTTGGCGACTCCCTCGGGCTCGACTACTTCGGCATCGGCGAACACCACACCGACACGATGCCCGCATCCTCCCCCGGCGCGCTCATCGCTGCGGCCGCCGCCGCAACGTCACAGATCAAGTTGGGCAGTGCCGCGAGCATCATCAGCACCGATGATCCGGTGCGTGTGTACCAGCAGTTCGCCACGGCGGACGCGATCTCGGGTGGTGGTCGGATCGAAATTACCGCAGGGCGCGGCTCCTCGACCGAGACTTTCCCGCTCTTCGGCTACGACCTCGGCGACTACGACCGCTTGTATGCCGAAAAGCTCGGCCTCCTGATGAAGATCAACGACAGCGATCGCACCAAGGTCTCGTGGTCCGGCAAGACGCGGCCATCGATGAAGAACCTGGATGTGGTGCCGCGTCCCGTAAACGGCTCGCTGCCCATCTGGTTGGCAACCGGCGGCAACCCGGGCTCGTCGGCTCGCGCCGGTCAGCTTGGCCTGCCGATCTCCTACGGCATCATCGGTGGTGCTCCCGCGCGCTTCGCGCCGCTCGCCAACCTCTATCGTGCCGCTGCGGCTGAGGCCGGGGTTAGCGAGGAGCAGACCGCGGTCTCGGTTGCCGCGATCGGCTTCGTCGCGCCGACGAAGCAGGAGGCACTCGACCGCTTTTACCAGGGTTGGTACAACATGAATCTCGAGATGGGACAGCGCCGCGGCTGGCCGGAGCCCGACAAACGGCAGTTTCTCGCCCAGGCCGATTTCCCCGGCGCGTACTACATCGGCGATCCCGATGAGGTCGCCGAGCGGATCGTCGAGCTCCACGGCCACATGGGTCACATGCGCCACTTCCTGCAAATGGATATTGGCGGCATCCCGCAGGAGCATTATCTCGAGTCGGTCTCGCTGCTCGCCACGGAGGTCAAGCCGCGCGTGCAGCGGCTGCTCGCAAAAAAGTAGCTCGCGAATTCCAAATCGTCATGTGTTCCCAATCCGCTCGGCGGTGCGCCCCGTATCGTGCAGACACACGTACCGACAAAGGGGCGCCGCTCGGGCGGTGAACCTCCACGACGGTGCTGGCCCCGCCCATCCCTGGAGGACTGCCATGGCCACCGGTTCCAACAAGATGATTAGCGATTTCGCGAGCAAGCCGAAGACGCAGTCCTTCTACACGGACATTGTCGCGTTCGTCACCAGCTTCGGGCCGGTGACGCAGGATGCGAAAGCACAGGTGAGTTTCTCCGTGAACCGAAAATTCCTCTGGCTCTGGGCGTACGAGAAGACGGCCGACGGCACGCTGTACCTCAATGTCATGTTGGACAAGCGGATCGATGATCCGCACTTCCATGCCGTGAACCAGGTGAGCAAGCACCGCTGGAATCACCACGTCGAGGTCAAATCCCCAGATATGGCCAACAGTGATTGGCTCCGCGACCTCATCCGCGCCGGATACGCGTTCGCGAGTGTCACTTAGTTGCCAGCAGAACCAGAGCGGCCACACGGCCTCGCCGACGGCACGCTTTGCCTCGCGGTCACATTGGGCAAGCGGCTCATTCTTCGATATCGGCGAACACCACACCTACACAGGGCCTGACTAGCGGGAGCGACTGGCGAAGGACTGGGACTATTCGCGGGTGTGTTTCCCGCCGTGGCCCAAATTATTATCGTGATCATGGTGTCCTGGCAGCTCCGGGTCTGCGTCCGGCCCCGATGCCAGCGAGGAGTTCTGCTCGTCTCGCACCCGGTCATTCCGAGCCCGATCGTCTTGCACGCGGTCCGCCTGGATCCGGTCGTCCTGGATCCGGTCGTCCTGCACGCGGTCATCCTGGATCCGGTCGTCTCGCGCCCGGTCCTCCTGCGAATAGGGATCGAGATCTTCGGCTTTGTGGATCGCGGCTTCCTGCTCCGCACGGCTCTGCTGTGCGGCCTCTTCGTAACCGCGAATGTTGTCCTCGGCACGGCGAGCTTCGACATCGGCTTGCGCGGCCTCGGCCCGCGCCTGCTGCGCCGCAGCCTCGGCACCAGCGATATTAGCGCGCTCTTGGGCCGCCTTCGCCTCCTGCTCACGGGCAGCCAGGTCTGACTCTCGCGCTTCGACGCGCAACCGCTCTGCTTGCTCGTGCTGCGCGCGTTTGCGTTCTTCTGTCCGGCGCCGAGAGGTAAGAACCCCGACGAGCACGATGATCGCAACAACGACGACTACTGCGACGATAATCCAAATGAGGAGGGTGGTATCCATGGTGGTTGCTCCTTCTTGGCGGAATAAGGCGCTCCGCGTCTTCTTCGTGAATGCTGTCCGCAGAACTGCGAGCAGATAACGCTCTGCCAATCTCGGTGAGCCCGGCCCGCAGCTGCCCGCAGGATGGTACTTGCGCCCCACATCGCTTGCCACGGAACTGACGCGCCCACCGTGTTTTGGTGGTCAGGCTACCTGACGCGCGTGCGAATCATTCGGCGAACTTCCAGCCTGAACTACGTGAGCAAGCTCCGCTGCAATCACCACGTCGAGGCGAAATCTGTGGAGATCGCCAACAGCGGCTGGCTCCGCGACCTCATCCGCGCCGGATACGCGTTCGCAAGTTTCACTTAGTTGCCAGCAGAACCAAAGCAGCTACACGGCCGCACTGGCCGCATCCCCCGTAAAATTGCCGACAGGATTAACACGACACCCGCAATGAAGGCGGTGATTGAGTTGAACCTGACGCTTCAAATTTCGAGACGCCTGGGTGCGGTCACGCTTTTGGCCTCTGGACTCGTCCACCTCAAGGAATACTTCGACGGCTACGCCGAGCTTCCGGTGATCGGCCTGCTCTTCCTGCTCAATTTTCTCGGGGCCGTGGTTCTCGCGGTCGTCCTCTTATTACCCACCGAGCGCATCCTGCACCGCTACGGTACGATCCTCGTCACGCTTTCCGCAATCGCCGGAATCGGCATGTCGCTCATGTCGTTGGTGATGCTCGCGATCGCCGAGCGGCAGCCCGTCTTCGGGTTCATGGAGCCAGGATTCCATCCCGGGATGATCCTGCTCGCGCGCATTACCGAGGTACTCACCGTCGTTCTGCTTGGCGCGTTCCTCATCACACTTCTCGTTCGGCACCGACGCCGAATCAACGGCCGCGGCACACACGTCGAGACCGCCTAGGGTTCAAAGGAGATCCCATCATGACCCGTATCAATGCGCTGACACGTCGAGTCTTCAGCGCCCTCACGCTCGCAGGCGCCGCGCTCCTGCTCGCCGCCTGTGCCGCCGGCGGAGGTGGTGGCGCCGCACCCACCGACACCACAACATCCAGCAGCGACACCATCTCGGTCGCCGACGTCGGAGGCCAAAGCGTCCTCGTCACTACCGAGGGGCTCCCCGTCTACATCACCGAAGAAGAACAGGCCTCGGGCGACGTGCTGTGTGTCAGCAGCGGCTGCGTCGAGTTCTGGCCACCTGTGGTGGCGCCCAGCGAAGCGCCAACCGGTAACGTCAACGGCCAACTCGGCACCGTGACGAGGCCCGACGGCACCGAGCAGGTCACCCTCGACGGGGTGCCGCTCTATACCTTCGCGAGCGACTCATCCAGCTCGGTCAACGGCGACGGCCTGTCCGACTCATTCGACGGCCAGACCCTCACGTGGCACGTCGTTCCCCAGGATGGGCTGGCCGGCATCGGGAGCGGAGGCGGAGGCACCCAGGACAGTCGCCCCGGCTACTGATTGAAGGGCCAAGTTCGTGAGCAGCGAGGCCTGACCGAGGATCTCGCGCTGTTCATCGAGCAAGTATTCGGCGAGGATGCGCTGCAAGGCTTCTCGCGCGTTCCCCTCGCTGGGTTCCGCGGATTCGACCGCCTTGCTCGCGGTTCGCAGCGCGCCGCCGGCAATTTCTCGCAGGGCGACCAGGGGTGCGAAAGGTTGCACCAGGAAATCCCTCCTCAGCGTTCTTCGCAAGACGGGCCACCACTTCTTCCGTGATTTCAACACCGTCTATCTCTCCGTACGAGCCGTTTACTGGCTGCGCAATCTTGTCGTTCATTCCTCCTCCTCTGTATCTTGGCGATCACCGATTTCCGAACTGGCATCGCATGATTCACGAGATACGCGCGCCGACTTCGCTTGGCCAATTGTCCCTCGTTTAAGTGCGATCGAGGCTGGCGACCCAGATCGTGACCTGTCGACCACTACCCGCACTCTGGGGTCGATGAAGCCGACGACCCCTCCAAGAGCACACAGGGTTTTGTGTGACAAAACTAGTTTTGTGCGACTAAACTGAGACCATGCAGATCCGGTTCTCCCGATCGTCGCGTAAACACAAGGTCGGTCGCGCGTCCGCGATTACGGCAATGACCAACGCCGGTGTGCCACGCGAGATCGACGGACAGAAACTGCTCTGGATAGGTGTCGATGATCGCGATCGCGAACTCGAGATCATCGGGTTTGTCGCCGCCGAAGACCCAAACCTCGTCATCATCATCCACGTCATGCCAATGATCTATCGGAAGGAAGGACACTGGGAATGAACCGCAAGATCAACACCAATCAATACGCCGTCGACGACAATACTGAGTTCGGGCCCGACGTCGACCTCGACGTCGAGTCGTATAGCGACGCCAATGGCGAGCGTATTTCCGAGGCAGCGGCACAGGAATATACGGCCGAACGCGCGGAGGCGGCGCGGCGCGGCGGTCGTCCGCCGCTCGGTAAGAAGGGATCGTCACCGTCCGTGGCATTCCGCATTTCGGCCGAGCTCCGCGAGCGCGCGGAAGAAGTCGCAGCAAAAGAGGGCCGCACGCTCTCGGCGATCGCCCGCGAGCAACTCGAGCGCTACATCAATTCACACGCCGCCTAAAACACGCGTTACGCCCGCTCGCTTCTCGTTGGAAGTAGCGCGGGCGTTTCACTCGAACACCTACCCAATCGCATCCTCGCGGGCCTGACGCGTGCGCTTGTTCGCCGCGAGCTCCCAGGCCAGATCGAGCAGCTCGTCGAGCACCGCCGGGTCGGCGACCAGCGCATCGGCGAGGATGTGCCCCGAGCTCGCGTAGTGCGGTTCGGTGAACAGGCCAGGCTCCCCCGAGGCGAGTCTGGCCTGACGTTCTTCGACAGTCGATTTGAAGACGAGCGCGGTTAGGCCGTTACCGTGACCAGTTCCTCGCGAACGATCCGCGCACCCGCGCTGAGCGCGCTCAGCTTCTCGAGCGCAACATCCCGGGCAAAGGGCGCCATGCCGCAGTTTGTGCTTGGGATGAGCTTGTCGGCGTCGACGAACTGGAGCGCCTTGCGGAGGGTGTCGGCGACCTCTTCCGGGGTCTCGATCGCCTCGTTCGCCACGTCGATAGCCCCGACCATGACCTTCTTGCCGCGGATGAGCTCGATCAGATCCATCGGCACATGGGAGTTGTGGGCTTCCAGCGAGATGATGTCGATCGTGGACTGCTGCAGGAGCGGGAACGATTCTTCGTACTGCCGCCACTCCGACCCGAGGGTCGCCTTCCAATCGTTGTTCGCCTTAATCCCGTAGCCGTAACAAATGTGCACCGCGGTTTCCGCGCGTAGTCCCTCGGCTGCGCGCTCGAGCGCCGCGACGCCCCAGTCCTTGACCTCGTCGAAGAAGACATTGAAGGCCGGCTCATCGAACTGGATGATGTCGACCCCCGCCGCCTCGAGCGCCTTCGCCTCCTGGTTGAGGATCGTCGCGAACTCCCACGCGAGCTTCTCGCGGCTCTTGTAATGACGGTCCGACAGCGTGTCGATCATGGTCATCGGGCCAGGCAGCGCCCACTTGATGGGGCGGTCGGTCTGCTGGCGAAGGAACTTCGCGTCGTCCGCGAACACGGGCCGATCGAGGCTCACTGCGCCCACGACGGTCGGCACGCTCGCGTCATAGCGGTTGCGGATGCGCACCGTCTCGCGGTTCTCGAAATCGACCCCGTTGAGATGCTCGATGAACGTCGTCACGAAGTGCTGGCGAGTCTGCTCCCCGTCGCTGACGATGTCGATGCCCCGCCGAGTCTGCTCGTGCGCCGCGATACGAAGCGCATCCTGCTTACCCTCGGCCAGCGCATCCCCCTCGATGCTCCACGGCGACCAGAGCTGCTCCGGTTCGGCGAGCCAGGATGGTTTGGGCAGGCTCCCGACCGTCGAGGTCGGCAAAAGCGTGTTCATGTTCGAGTGGTCTCCGGTGGTCATTAGGCGAGAACGAGGTCGTTGGCGGCGAATGCTTCGAGCGTCGCCCCGTGGGGGTTCATGAGGTGTTCCTCGGTGTACTTCCCCTGCTTGGTTGCGAGCTCGGTGCGTTCGACGCGGTCGTAGTCAATCAATGTCTTGGAGAAGTTCTGCTCCTCCAGCGAGGGCCGGTACACGCTCGCGGCTTCCGAGTTCGCGTTGTAAATCTCGGGCCGGTAGATCTTCTGGAAGGTCTCCATCGTGCTGATCGTGCCGATGAGTTGCAGCGCGGAATAGTCATTGAGCAAGTCGCCGCGGAAATAGAACGCGAGCGGCGCGACGCTGCCGCGCGGCATAAAATACCGCACCTGCAGCCCCATCTTGCCGAAGTACTCGTCGGTCAGCGAGTAGTCATTCTGCGCATACTCGACGCCGAGAATCGGGTGGTGGTTCTCGGTGCGGCGGTACGTCCGGCTCGTCGAGACGCTAATGCAGATCACCGGCGACGTGCGAAATCGCTCGTGATAGGCCGCCGAGTCGAGGAAGTGCTGGAAGAGCTTGCCGTGCAGGTCGCCGAAGTCCTCGGGGACGGTGAACTCGGTCGCCCCTTCGTTCGCGGCCGGCAGCCGAACGCTGAAGTCGTAGTCGCGGATGAACGAGGAAAAATTGTTCCCCACGATCCCGGGGGTGCGCACGCCGGTAAGCCGGTCGAGGATGCGCACATCGAGGATCTCGAGGAACGGGAACTGCTGCTGCTGGCCGGCCTCGGTGAACTGCAGGTCGGCGGACACGATCTCGAGCTCGACGGTGTAGCGGTCGCGGTTCGGGTTGTCCCAGTGCGCGAGGTCGTTGAAGCGGCGGTCGATCGTCGTCAACGCGTTGCGGAGGTTCTGCTGCCGGTGCTCGCCTCGTGCCAGGTTCGCGAAGTTCGTGGTGATCCGGGAGTTCTCCGACGGCGAGTAGTCCTCATCGAAGGTCGTGGTGGAAAGCCGGAACGTGATTTCGTTCGTCATGTCCGTCCAATCTGGTGGGTGATCGGCCGGGCCCGGCCTTGCGGAAGTCAGTGCATCCATCTTGCGGGCAACGCTTGGCTATCGGGTAACTCGAGGCGTCTATAGCCCTCTATAGTCTTTAGCTATGACCAGTGGCTCGAGAGGCATCACGCTGCAGCAGCTGCAGTACTTCATCGAGGTCGCGGCGGAGGGTTCGATTACCGCCGCCGCCGACCTGCTCTACGTAGCGCAGCCGACCCTGTCCGCCGCAATGAAGGATCTCGAGGGCCGAGTGGGACGTATGCTGCTGCTCCGCTCCCCCCGCGGGGTGACCCTCACGGAGGATGGGGCGGAGTTCCTCGGCTACGCCAAGCAGGTCATGGAGCAGGTCGACCTGCTCGAGCAGCGCTACCTCGGTCGACCCCCGTCGCGACGCCTGCTCGGGGTGTCGACGCAGCACTACTCGTTCGCCGTCGACGCGTTCGTTCGGATGGTCAAGCGCACCGGGGCGCCCGAGTTCGAGTTCTCGCTGCGCGAGACGCGTACCTCGGACATCATCGAGGATGTGCGGACGCTGCGAAGCGAGCTCGGCATCCTGTACCAGAACGACTTCAACCGGAACGTCATCAACAAGCTGCTACGAGACTCGAAGCTCGCATTCCATCCGCTCTTTCTCGCCAAGCCGCACATCTTTATCTCGCGTCGGAACCCGCTCGCATCCCGAGAGCGCGTCACCCTCGCCGATCTCGCCGACCTGCCGCGACTCACCTTCGACCAGGGCGCGAACAACTCGTTCTACTTCGCCGAGGAGATCCTCTCGACACTGTCGAGCAAGCAGGACATCCGCGTCTCCGACCGCGCCACCATCTTCAACCTCATGATCGGCCTCGACGGCTACACGATCTCAACCGGCATCATCAGCGACGACCTCGACCCCGAAATCATCGCCATCCCGCTCGAGAGCGACGAACGCATCGAGATTGGCTGGATCAGCCACTCCGCGATCCCCCTCACCGAGCAGGCGCAGGTTTACTTGGATGAGCTGCGGGCTGTGGTGGCGCAGTTCGGTGTCGAGGTGCTCGGCTAGGCGTTCCGCGGAACCTGCCGCATTATTTCGAGCGGCCTCCGCGTGCAGCGAAGCCGCCACCGCCCATGCCGCCGAAGACGATCGAGAGCCCGAAAAGGAATCCGAAGTCGTACCAGCCGCCGTTGTTGTGGACTTCGTAGATCGAAACATTCGAGTTGAACAGCGACACGATGAACGTGATCGGTGCAATGAGGCCATGCCAGAGCCCGGGCCAGAACCCCGCGACTTCAGTACCGCTCTCGGGTGGGATGCCCGGACCAGCCGTGCACGCGGTCAGCACCAGGAGCATGGCCGCTGCGCCAAGGCCGAGTAGACCAATGCGCAGACGCTGTAGTTGCATAACTTTGTCCCCACTTCGCGCGAGTTGCGTGACAGCAGTGTTTCATGCCAACGGAGCGTTGGTGTTCGCGACAGCGCAAAGTTGCATAAGGCTGGAACGGATGTGAGCGAATCACCAGCCCTCGACCAACGTCGGTAGCGGTCGGCCTTTGAGCCTTGGTGGAACACCACAGACGGGTACGCATCCCGAGCCCGACCGGTGAGACTCGCCACGGGCTCCAGCCCTTCGACGGCGTGGTATCAACCCGAGGCTGCAGTTAGGCGGCCATCTCACGATCGGATTGTTCAAGCGCCTGATATGCCGCTTCGAAACCGCCGCAGACGCCGCGCGGAATCGCATAGTTATTCGTCACCGCACGTAATTCCGCGAATAGTGCAGACGTGCGGGCCGAGTTGTCGGTTTTCTGGAGTTCCTGCGTTATCTCGCGCACACGGGTGAGTTCTGGATGGTGTTCGCCGTGGACGCGCTCGATGATAGGCGCGAGTTGTGCTGCTTTCTTGAGGCTATGGCTGGGCATCTGATATCCCCTTTCATTTGATGTTTTCAAAATATGACTGTTCGGGCGGGATGACCTTGACCCGCATCAATTGCTCTCAAGTTTGATCACCTCGAAGAAACCTCCGCGTCGCGCCAGTTCGCCGATATTGGCAGTGGCGCGCGAAGTCGTTTCCCGTCATGAACGAGACGTTCAGCCTGGCGGCATCGGGGGTGTGACGGGCTTGCCGCTCACCGATTTGGTGGCGCTCACGACCCGAATTCGGGCAGTGCAGCGCTCATCGAATTGCGCCTCGCAGTCGGGTCAGTGAACACAGCACTCGTCGCGGGTCGCGGAATCACGCGGTTCTTGAGTTTGCAGCGGTGCCGTGCCCTCTGCGTGCCACTCTGATCCAGGCTCTGCTTCTGCTGTCTCTCGGACTGTGGCACTTTTTCAAGGGGAATCGCGGGGCGTGGTGGCAGCAATAACAAGCGCCGCTGAACAGTCGGAGTCGGGCTTTAAAGCCATTCAATCCGATCCGCCGACCAGGACTTCCCGTGGACCTCACGCACGAGCGCGGGATCGATGAGCCGAGACGCAAGCGCTGCAGCCAGTGCCACCGTGGGATAGTCGGCGCAATGCTCCACGGGTTTGCTCAGCTTGACGTAGCCGGTTCCCCAAGTCGACGGAACAGCAAATCGTTCGAATGGTTCCATCTTGCGGCGACGACGTTCGGTATCGATCGCGAGACTCAGCGCTGTTCCGTCGATGTCTTGTGTGACAGCGAAGACCACGATGTCGACGAGATCCTTCTCGCGACTAGAGGGTCGTCCGTCATAGTCAGCCATTGTTGCGCAAACCTTATTCGTGTCGAGCGATGAGTCAACTTGCGCCGCTTTCTTCGCGACTTCCTTGATCGCTGCTTCCACACCGCGAGCGGAGGAGTATGGCTCGGGTGACTCCATCACCCTGCCGCTTCTAAGTATTTGGCAACGACGAGCGCACTCAGTTTCGGATCATCCAAGATCCTTCGCGCGACGGAGTCAAGATCGAGGCCAGCAATCTCCATAAGATGCTCTAGCACTGCACCACCGTCATGTCGTTTGAACCCGTTGCGTTCGGCAAGCGGGCTGAACAGGTCTCGCAGGCGATCAAAGTCCAGCGGTTGCTTCCTCACCGCTGAACCCAGCGCATCAGCGACAAGACTCAACTCCCCCATTTCTTCAAGAAGGTCCGCCAGGGTTCGTTCCAATGTCATCACCGGAAGCCCCTTGGCCAGGGTGACGTCGCGGTCTTCGAGGATGCGCTGCCGATAGCGAATCTCAGCGCGTTGTGTCTGACGACGTTGGCGTGTCACAAACTCATGACGATTGGCCCACAGATCTCCGACACCATGCAGCAGCGCCGCCGACGAACTCGCCACCACAACGCCGTCCTTCAGATCACCCAGACGCTCTTCAGCCAGAAGCTTGGGTTCGGCACTGAGCCAGGCTGCTCTAAGATCTTCAAACTCGTCACTAGGGGCACCGGCATCTCGATAGACACCATGCGCGAGCCGCTCCAGATGCCCCGCAGCCGCGAGGCGAGCCAGCGCGAGACGGGGAATCCCGAGCGCGCCCGCCTGCGCCGTCGTCACCATTCCCCACTGCGAGGCGGTGACGTCAGCGATCAATCTCAGCACGTCACTATACTTCATACTTGAATTGTATCTATCTAAGTGAAACAATTCAAGATTTTCCCCGAGGCAGAGGCTCAACGGCCAATCACGCACTGCGCGCCCGGCGGAAAGATTCAACGCAGCTCGCCCACAGCAACTCAAGTTCGCGCAACCGTGGCCAACTAGCCTGATAGGGTAAAAAACACATCCCTCGGCGGAGCAGGATTCGGTCCTGTGAGTCTTGCCTCCGGCCTCATTCGCAGAGTTAGGAGCACTCATGAAAGCTTGGCACTTCACCGGAACCCACCAGCCATTCACCAAGGTCGAGGTCGACCAGCCGACTCCCGGCCCCGGCCAGATCCTGATCCAGACCAAGGCAGCCGGCATCTGCCACTCTGACGTGGGCATCCTTGAAGACGAGAAGTGGCTCGACATCATGGAGCTCCCCGCGATCCCCGGCCACGAGATCGCTGGCACGGTCGTGGCCGTGGGCGACGACAACACCGGCTACGCCGAAGGCGACAATGTCTGCGTCTGGCCGATGGGTACCGCGGGCAAGGCCTACGGATACTCTCGCGGTGGCGGCTGGGGCGAGTACGTCGTCGCCGACATCGAAGACGTCCTGCGCATCCCCGAAGGCGTCTCGTTCGAACTCGCGGCCGCAGCGACCGACGCGGGCATGACCTCGTACGGCGCGGTCGTCGAGGCCGGCAAGCTGCAGAAGGGCGAGAAGGTCGGCATCATCGGCTTCGGTGGTCTCGGACAGATCGGTGCCCGCATCGCGTTCCTCGAGGGCGCCGAGGTCTACGTCGCCGAGGTCAACGAGAACATCTGGGATGCGGCCTACGCCGCCGGTGCGACCAAGGTCGTCAAGGACATCACGGAACTCAGCGACATCGGACTGAATCTGATCGTCGACTTCGCGGGCTTTGGTACGACCACCGCTGGCGCGATCCAGGCGGTCGGTTACGAAGGACGCGTCGTGCAGATCGGCATGGGCAAGCTCGAGTCGACCATCGACACGTACCCGCTGATCATGAAGCACGTGACGCTGGTCGGTAACACGGGCGGCTCGCGCGACGCGATCGCGAATGTGTTGAAGTACATGGCCTCGGGCGATATCACCCCGGCCATCGAGAAGACCGACTTCGACGGCATCGCCGAGGGCGTTGACCGCCTGCACCGAGGCGAGGTCCGCGGCCGCCTCGTCGCGCTCTACTAAACCGATCACCGAATCTCAATAAAGGCGCCGGGCCAGGGCGTGGTACAGCCCTGGCCCGGCGCCCTTACTTTCCCGACAGCAAGCATGCGCTCATAGACTCGGCTCATGACCACGCACTTCTACACCGCCTCTTCCCTCGATGGGTTTATTGCCACCGAAGAGCACTCGCTGCAGTGGCTATTCGAGCAAGACTTCGACAGGGACGGCCCGATGGCCTATCCGAAGTTCATCGAGCGCATCGGTGCACTCGTCATGGGCGCGTCAACCTACGAGTGGCTACTGCGCAACCAGGAGTCGTGGGAGTACACCCAACCCACATGGGTATTCACGCACCGTGACCTCGCCGTCCCGGAGGGCGCCGACGTGCGCTTCACGAGCGGAAAACCGCGCGAGGCGTTTGACGACATCGAAACGTCAGCGCCGGGTAAAGATATTTGGGTAATGGGCGGCGGCGACCTCGCTGGGCAATTCGCCGAAGCGGGACTGCTCGACGAGATCTGGGTGCAGTTCGCATCCGTGACTCTTGGTTCAGGCCAACCGCTGTTCACCCGTCCGCTCAAGCTCGAACTCCTCGAAGTCGCTCGCAACCGCGACTTCGTCTGCGCCCACCATCGCGTGGTGAAGGACCACTAACCAGGCACCGGGACGTGCTACAGTCGCTCCCACGTTCAAGAGTCGTGACGCTAAGTACCTGGCTAGTCACGCGACAACCCGAATCCATCGATTCCCGGGTGTCCCAGGGGAAGAACGGGCTCACGAGTACTCGTGATGCAAGGTTCGATGGGGCGATGCCCCGGAGAGGGGCATTTCTTATGTCCACACAACAGGAATCATTCGGTATCGAGCCTGGATGGTGGAGGCAGCTAGAGCTTCGCCACACAGGCATGATCACGGCCGGTCAACTAGACCCGCGAGCACACCAGGCAGCCCTCGACGTTCTGAGGAGTCATCCGCCAATCGCATTCAGTGGCGACGAGGCGGGCCAGACGTTGAACGCCGAGGACCTAGCGGGGCTTATGGGGCAGGCACGTGAGCAAACTGAGCGCGAGCTCCTCAAAGAGCGGGATGCGGCCGCCAAAGAGCAGCGCAGGCTCGGCTGGCAGCGAGTAGAGGATGCGCTGACCGCGGACGACGCAAACGAAACGATCAGCGAGGGTCGCTGGGCTGGATTCAGCCGAGGCGAAGCGAGAGCGTGGTGCTGGAGCCTCTTCGAGTATGAGCCACACGGCTTCGTGCACCCCGGCTCACAGCTACGCCACGAATCGCTACAGCAGCTACAGTCCGGGGCGTTCCCCGAAGTGTTCGGTTACCCCGAGCGAGCTTGCGCGCTTGCCGATCGGGGGCTCACCCCGCGCGAATATCGCCGCTACAAGGAGTTGTTAGGACGTTCCTGATCTCCTCGGCCGGCACACCAAGCGGGCAGTGCCGCTCGAGCATACTCAGAATGGTTGCCCCGGTGCTCCAAAGCATTCGGGGGCAGCCCCATCGAACGTCACTTGCTAAAGGTCCGAATAGCCGGAACATTTCACGTCCAGTCTTCGTGGCCGTGGCGAGAGTTTGGCCCGGGTCGGGATACCGCAATCTAATTTTCATTGTTCGACTTCTGCTGCGCCATCGCGCGAAGCCTTCGCTGAACTTCAGGTGGCGTCACAGAAACAAGCCTCTGACCATCCAGTTTCGGATAGAGTGGCCGATCCCGACTGAAGATTGTGGAGTGATGCATATCCGGCACACCCTTATTCCAGAGATGCAGCTTCGATTCATGGGTGAACGAGCCCCGAACCGCATCGATTGCGCCACCCGTAATCCATCCAAAATCAGAATGCTCGATGAGCTGATATTCGACCGCCCGGGATACGCAAGCTGCAACCCAATCGGCAAACTGGATATTCGCACTTACGGCACTATCGAGATGCATCGGCGGCTCGACGATCCGCAGCATCTCCTCGAACTCACCCGAACGACTAAACATGTGGGCGTACATCGTGGGCATCCGTTCAATACGCTGTTTCTCGTTTACCTGATCCATCATCACAAGCAGATGATTGTGACGACTCTCAGCGTGGCGCGCAAGACGGTTCAGCGTCTCCTTCATGGCCATGGCCTCACGGGCATCCGTGTCTAGGTGAGTCTGGTTCGGCGTCCCAAGTGGTTTCTCATCGATGTAGTAGAAGAGGTTTCCACCGACCGAGCGGAGCCGCCGCACCAGTGCGCTAAAAACGCGGATCTGCTGAGGATACTTGTCGAGAGTTACCCTACGGAAGATCGCAGAGCCTTTCTTCTCCCATTGTGCGGGTCGGTCGCTGGCGGCGATTTCGGTGGCGTAGACCTTCCGCTTCTCCTCGGCAAACCAACTACCGAAACGTCGAGCTTCGGGAGCTGGCACGACGAATCCCGCATAGCCGAAGGCAGGACTGGTATTAAATCGGGAATGATCCTTCGACACGAACGCGCCGGTCTCGCCAACCTCGTCAAGATACGCCAGAAGCATGCATCCATCTTGTCCGCAGCCTCCGACACGAAAGCCCGCGCTCTCGCGCGGGCTTTCCGAATCGGCGCTCAGAGACCTATTTCATTCTCCGCTACCGGAAACCATGCTAGCCACTTTCGTTGTTAACCGCCAAGCTCCGACAAGACTCACTTCAAGTGCCCGCGAAACACCCTCGATGCCTCACATAAAAAGGCCCGTGAAACGGTGACGCTCAAGGCATGGGAAGTGAGTTGTCAATGGCCGCCCGAATAGAGATCACCCGGAAGTATGCCCGGCAGTACGCCAACGCCTCGAAAAAGGACCGTGGCCGGCTGTTGGACGAGGTCGTCGCGGTCACGGGCTGGTCCCGCGATAACGCCCGACGCCGACTCGCGAAAGCCTCCAAACCAGGACCACGGGCCGTTACGACCGAACGCAAACCACGGCCACGGAAGTATTCCTACGACGCGACCAAGGTACTGCAGCGGGTGTGGGCCGCGACCGGCGGCCAGTGCGGCAAATACCTCGCCGTCTCCATGCCACTACAGCTCGATGCCCTCGAACGCCACCACGAACTCGTTCACGGCCAGCAGCGGTACTCGCCCGACGTACGCGAAGAGT
The DNA here is from genome assembly GCF_003010915.2 of Gulosibacter molinativorax. NCBI lineage: Bacteria > Bacillati > Actinomycetota > Actinomycetes > Micrococcales > Microbacteriaceae > Gulosibacter > Gulosibacter molinativorax. The sequence continues at coordinate 1,614,130 of NZ_CP028426.1, forward strand.
TGCTCGCGATGAGCGCGGCCACGATCGACCGGTACCTCGCCCCGGCCCGCGCCAGCGACCCGCTGCGCGGGATCAGCACCACAAAACCCTCACCCTTGCTGCGTTCCTCGATCCAGATCCGCAAAGCCGGTGACGAAGTCGAGGACGAGCCCGGGTTCTTCGAGGGCGACACCGTCGCGCACTGCGGCCCCACGCTGAAGGGCGAGTTCGCACGGACATTGAACCTGACCGACATGCGCACGGGGTGGGGGTTCACCCGCTCGATCCGGAACAACGCGACTATCCACATCCTCGCCGCGCTCGACGCAGGTGTCACCAGCATCCCGTTCGAAGTCACCGGCTTAGACTTCGATAACGGCAGCGAGTTCATCAACCACGAAGTGATCGGTTGGGCCGCGGACCGGAAGATTTTCTTCACCCGCTCACGCCCGTATAAGAAAAACGATCAGGCCACGATCGAGTCGAAGAACAACCATCTCGTGCGGCACTACGGCTTCTACTGGCGGTATGACACCCCCGAAGCGCTGACGCTACTGAACCAGCTGTGGCCGCTGGTCAATGACCGGTTGAACTATTTCACACCCACGATCAAACCCACCGGCTACAGCACCGACCGCGTCGGCCGCCGCAAACGGGTGTACGACGACCCGCGAACCCCGTTCGATCGGCTCCTGGACGCGGAAGTGCTCGCTCCCGCGCAGATCGCGGAATTGACCGCGTACCGCGACAGCCTGAACCCCGCCGAACTCGCCCGCCGGATCGTGTCCCTCCAACGCCGGTTGACCGGCCTCGCGCAGCGCCCGACGCTGGAGTTGGAAGCCGCGACCGTGAAGCCACTGCCTGACACCAGTCGTGGGGTGCGTCGCAAAGCGAGCTAACCCGTGCCCGCGAAACCCTGGCCCGGGTTGGGCACGATTTCGCGGGCATTCACAAGTGAGGCATGGAGATCATTTCGCGGGCATATTGACATGAGGCATCTCGAGCTCAAGGACCGCCTTTCGACAGACTCAAGGATCGACAGGCTCAAGGATCGAGGCCCCTTAGAAGTCCCAGTTCTCGTCGTTGGTCGCGTGATCATGCGGAATCTCAGGGATTGCAGCGGGGCCGTGCCCTCTGCGTGCCACTTTGAGTTTTCTGAGGTCTTTCCCGCGTGTGGCACGTTTCTAGGGTAGCCATCCACGGCGAGAGCGGCAACGGTGGTGCCCTCACTGCCCATCATCGCCCTCCATTCCCATCGTGAAGGCAACCTCTGCGTTTCCCGGTGCGCCCGCTAGTGGGCCCCGTCGATGCGGAGCACACGGCGTTCGCAACTCGCTACAGGACAGTGGCACCAAAGAGAGAGCCAACCAAGAAGGTCGCGCCGAGCGCCAAAGCGCCACCGATCACCGTGCGAAGTACCGCACGCCACCGTCGTGCGCCGCCGATCCATGCCGCAACATAGCCGGTGATCGCCAACGCGAAAATTGTCGCGGCAAACGTCCAGATGATCCGTTCCGGGTGCGGCAAGAAGAGGATCGTAGCCATTGGCAGTAACGCACCGAGAATGAAGGCGACCGCCGACGCAAGCGCCGCATGCCACGGGCTGACGACGTCGTCCTGATCGATATTCAGCTCGACGGCCAGGTGTGCCGCTAGTGCATCCTTTTCGGTCAGCTCGGATGCCGCGAGCGTCGCCGTCTCCCGACTCAACCCTCGGGCTTCGAACAGACCGACAAGTTCGATGAACTCAGCGTCTGGATCTGTGGCTAACTCTCCGCGTTCCTTCTCGATCAACGCATGCTCAGTATCGCGCTGGCTTGACACAGAGACGTACTCGCCAAGCGCCATCGAGATCGCACCACCCACCAAGGCTGCCGATCCGGCCAGCAAGACCGGGAGTGCTCCCGCCGTCGCGCTAGCGACACCGACGACCACGGCCGCCGTCGAAACGATACCGTCGTTTGCCCCAAGGACACCTGCGCGAAGCCAGTTCAGGCGCTGCGCCAGGCCCGCACGGTGCGGCTCATCCAAATGTTGTGACGAATCGTCGACGGTCATACGGCTACGGTATACGGTGCCTTGAGTCACCTACACCGCGCATCGCGTCGCATGGACGGGGTCCGCCAAGGCGCTCTTGCCGACGCACTGTCGGTAAGATGAGTGCATGGAAATTCTCAAGAATGTTGTCCTTGCAGTGCACATCATCGGTGTCGTCGCACTTCTTGGCGGTGTCGTCTATCAAGTGAAGCCAATGCGGGAGCACACGGCTCGCGTGCTCCCGGCGATGATGCATGGTGCGTGGACGATGCTGGTAACGGGCATCGTGCTTGTCGGATTGCAGTATCCGCTGGGCAACGACGTGAATAACATGAAGATCAGCGCGAAGCTGCTGTTGCTTGTAGCGATCATTGTCATCGCTCTGATGAACAGGAAGAAGGAGTCGGTTGCGGCGTGGGTCTTGCCCACGATCGGCGTGCTCACCGTTGTCAACGTCCTCTTGGCGACGGTTTGGCGGTAGTGAGACCATAGGGCGACTACGCGCCGGATCAGCGTGCAGTCGCGATTCGAACGAAAGAAGATTGGTGACCAATGCCTAAGATCACCGCTCCCACCGTCGCCGAGCACCGCGCCTCGCAACGCGAAGCTCTCATAATTGCCGGCGAAAACATCCTGCGATCCGGTGGCTTGGCGAAGTTCTCGCCGACCAGTGTGAGCGAACGCGCTGGCATCGCACGTTCGAGCTTCTACGACTATTTTCCCTCCAAGGATGACCTCCTGGTCTCGATCGCCATCAGCGCAATGGAGCGCTGGGATGCCGAGATTGAAGAGGAGTTGCATGCCGTTGAGCCCGGGACTGCCAAGCTTCAGGCCTTCGTCGCTGCAACGATGCGCATGACTGCTGACGGCGAGCATGAGATTGCGGCGATCGTGAGAGAGGCCGATCTCACTCCGAGCAAGGTCGACGAGCTCATGGCCCTCCACGACGCGCTATTCAGGCCGGTGATCCGCGTACTCACCGGCCTCGGCATGGACTCCTCGCAAACCTCAATCATCCTCATCCACGGCGTCCTCAACGCTGGGGTCCAACTGGTCGCGCACGGCGTCGACCACGAGCAAGTTGCCGCCGACGTTTTTCGGCTCCTCACACAGGGGCTCATCACCTGAGTTGAGGAACTGCCTGCTGTGTGGTGCCGATTTGGCACAGCGGGATCGAGATGAAATACTTGCGACCGAAAGTTCCGACAGTGTGTCGGTAAAATCCCGATCAAAGGTCTCCCATGTTTCTTGCTCTGCGCGAGCTGCGTTTTGCGCGTGGCCGATTCGCGCTCATGGGTACAGTGATCGCACTGATCTCCGTGCTCGTCGTCCTCCTTTCCGGTCTCTCCTCCGGCCTCGTCAATGACGGTGTTTCCGGCCTCAAGGCCATGCCCGCGACGGCCTTCGCGTTTGACGAAGGCACAATGAAGGACAATGCCTTCAGCCGATCCGTCATCGACGATGAGCAACTCAAAACCTGGCAGAACGCCGACGATGTTGCCGCCGCCGAGCCGATGGGAGTCAACATCGTCAACGGCGTGACTGACGACGGAACTCAGATTGATTTGACGCTGTTCGGTGTCGAACCAGGCGGTTTCCTCTCGCCTGTCGTGTCAACCGGTGAGCAACTTGGTGCAGTGGCGGGGATCATCGTCTCGGAGCCGCTGCGCGATGAGGGTATCGAACTCGGCACGGTGGTGATTCTGGATCGGCTTGATCTTGAATTGACCGTGATCGGATTCACAGAGGGTCAGGCAACCTTCGGGCATGTCGACGTCGCTTACCTCCCGATTGATACCTGGCGCCTCATGGCCGCAGGGCTCGCAGAACCTGGAGCGCCGACTCCGGATCAGATCGACGAGATGGACTTTGGTTACGCGAGTGTCGTCGCGATCCTGGCCGAGGAAGGCGCCAACATCGACTTTGCCACCATCGACGTGACAGCCGAGACGACCACGATGACTCTGACGGAGTCGTTCAATGCCTCCCCGGGGTACGAAGCGGAAACGCTGACATTGAGCATGATTCAGTTCTTCCTGTACGCCATCTGCGCGCTGGTGGTCGGAGCGTTCTTCATGGTCTGGACCATTCAGCGCAGCCACGACATCGCTGTCCTTCGCGCGATGGGGGCCTCCAGCCGCTACCTGGTGCGCGACAGCCTCATCCAGGCGGCGATCCTCCTCGTCGGCTTCACCGTGGCCGGCGTCGCGGCCGGGATCGGAATGGGCGCCGCGATGCCGGATACGATGCCGTTCGATCTCGAGTTCGAGCCCATCGCCATCGCCTCCGGACTGACGATTCTGCTCGGCATGCTCGGTGCAACCATCGCCGTGCTACGCATCACCCGCATCGATCCGCTGCGCGCCCTGGGAGGGCAACGATGAACGACTACACGACTCCGAGCCTAGAAATCACCGACGCCGTCTTGGAACTCGGTGATGGCGAATCTCTGGTCAGGGCACTCGATGAAGTATCCCTCACGGTGATGCCCGGAGAGTTCGCTGCCATCGTCGGCCCCTCCGGCTCGGGCAAGTCCTCGCTGCTGGCGATCGCCGGGGCCATGGCGCGGCCTGACCGCGGCACGGTGCGAGTGCACGGCACCGACGTCAGCAAACTCTCCAAGAGCGCAACGACCCGTTTCCGCCTCCGCAATATCGGCTTCGTCTTCCAGTCCGGAAATCTCATCCCGTCCCTGACCGCAGCAGACCAGTTGCGCCTCGCCGGTCGACTCGCCGGTGACCGGCATGTGGACGTCGAAACACTCCTCGACTCTGTGGGGATGGCCCATCGCGCTAAGCATCGCCCGGGCCAACTGTCCGGCGGTGAGCGTCAGCGGGTCGGCATCGCCCGCGCACTCGTCAACACACCCAGCCTGCTCCTCGTCGACGAACCCACTGCCGCACTTGACCGCCAACGCGGCCACGAGGTCGTGGCGTTACTCGCCGACCGCGCGCACAACGCCAACGTCGCCGTGGTCATGGTCACACACGATCGCGAGGTACTAGAACATTGTGACCGTATCTTCGAGATGGTCGACGGGCGCTTGGGAGCTCACGCTCTCGTGAACTGACGAAGTGACTCCTACGATGGGCTGGAATCCGACCCGATATCCGGGTGTGCGCGGATTCCGTACTTCTGGGTAATCGGGTCGATGAAGACGTCAGGCTCTTGTGGCGGCCGCAAAGTGAACCGAAAAAATGCGGCGATCAGCCCCGCGAGAAACAGCGCTGCCAAAACGATGGTGGCTGACGTCGCCGCCAGTTGCTCGAGCACCAAGACGAAAAGCGTCTGCGCAAGGGCAATGATTACGAAGAACACGCCGATATCCAACCAAAGAACATTGCGCTTCGTGATCATCTTGTAGAGAAACACCAACCCCACCATACTTATCGGCAGTGAATACAGGGCGATAGTCGCTGCCGGAATGAAGGCTGGATACTGATAACCACCGGCCACAAACAAAATCACCTGAAGGAGCATCGTCGGCCAGACCGCAATCTTGATGTGCTCCCAATAGCTTTCATTCACTGCGCTGAAAATCGCAGCCTGAATTGCCCCGGGTTAAATAGAGAGTAGGAAACAGGAAAACGAGGAACTCTCTCTCATGCCCGCGAAATACTCTGACGAGCTGAAGGCCCGCGCGGTCGAACTCGTCCTTCACGCCCAAGCCGATCCCGCGACCGCGTCGGGCGCGGTGCGCCGCATCGCGGAAGAACTCGGGCTCAACAGCGAGACCCTGCGGGGTTGGGTCGGCGCCCACAAACGCTCCGGGAACAAGACTCCCGCCGAAACCGTCGACCTCGCCGCCGAGAACCGTAGGCTTCGGGCAGAGCTTGCGGAAACCAAACGCGCGAACGAGATCCTGAAGAAGGCCTCGGCTTTTTTCGCGGCGGAGCCAGGCCGCCCTTCGAAGTGATCGTCCGTTTCATTGACGAACACCGCCAGGAATATGGTGTCGAGCCAATCGTCCGCGCGCTCCAAACCACGCCCGCACGCATTGCCGCCAGTTCCTACTACGCATTCAAGAAGCGCCCCGAAAGCGCCCGCAAGCACCGTGACGCGCGGTTGAAAGTGATTCTGCGGCGGATCTGGGAAGAGAACTACTCCTGCTACGGCGCCCGCAAGCTCTGGCACGCGATCAATCGCGAACCTGGCGTCGAACCCGTCGCGCGCTGCACCGTGGAACGACTGATGCGCGAGATGGGGATCCGCGGGGTACAGCGGCGCAGGAAACGGCCCGCGACGAAGTCTGCAGACCCGGAAGCGTGTCCCACAGATCTGGTGGAGCGCGAGTTCACGGCGACCGAACCGAATACCCTCTGGGTCGCCGATATTACGTATATTCAGACGAGTGCAGGCTGGGTCTACGCGGCATTCGTTCTGGACGTGTGCACCCGGGAGATCGTGGGCTGGCAAGTCACGAACCACTTACGGGCATCGTTGGCTGCCGATGCGCTGCACATGGCGTTAGCGGCGCGGTTATGTGCCGGAGAATCCGTGACCGGCCTCACCCATCACAGCGATCGTGGAGTGCACTATCGTGCGATTCGCTATGCCGAAACCCTCGCGGAAAACGATGTGGTCGCGTCCGTCGGATCGAAAGGCGATTCCTATCGATAACGCGATGGCCGAGGCACTGAATTCCGAGTTCAAGGCCGAGCTGATCGACCGACAGCAATGGTCGGGTCTGATTGAAGTGATGGCAGCGACCTCGGAATGGGTGGGCTGGTACAACCAGCGCCGCCTCCACTCCGGCATCGGTTATCTCACCCCGAACGAGGTCCACGCACAGCATCAACCAATGGTGCTTGCCGCATAGAAAACCAAGAAAAGGAACTCTCTACCAAACCCGGGGCTTGACAGTCCATCAGTTGGGAATCCCGCTGCGACGTCGACAGTGTCGCTGGGCATCCCAAAGTAGACACCAAATGGTGGTCCAACGACTTGCCGACCTTGTCGATTGGCTGCGTCCATCGTGGCCTCAAAAGCGCGCCCAAAAACGGCTGAAGCGCATTCATTGGCACGTTATCGCGCACAACCGCGCAGTTCAACGCCTCTCGCGAAACCAGCTGGGGAACTGTTGCCGACTCATTCATTCGTGTCCTCCTCGTTGAGAGACCCGCCTCGCTCTCAGTCGAGGCCCTTGGGTCGCGCTCTCTGCATCGTAGTGAGCGACTTCGGGAATGCGCTGCCAAGATTTTTCGGCTCAGCGCTTGACAAGCGATATACCCCGAGGGTATATTTGACACACCAAACGAAATACCCCCTGGGGTATCCATCCGGGGAGCGAAAGAGGTATCAAATGTGTCGAGCGGTTACTTGCCGAACTTGCGGAAAAACGACCTGGGCCGGATGCGGTCAGCACATCGCGTCGGTAAAGGCGAGCGTGCCTTCGTCGCAGTGGTGCAACGGAAAGCACACCCAGGCGGAAATTGACGCAGCAAAGGCCGAAAGCGGCGGTTTTTTCTCACGCCTCTTTGGTCGCTAACCGAAACTCGGAACGGATCGAATTATGGCAACCACGGACTTGAAGCAAGACACGTTCGCAGAGATCGTGAACGCTGAAGGAATCGTCTTCGTCGACTTCTGGGCAGCCTGGTGCGGCCCGTGTCGGGCGTTTGCGCCGATTTTCGAAAGCGCCTCCGAACAGCACCCTGACATTGTCTTCGGCAAAGTGGACACCGAAGCGGAGCGAGGACTCGCGAGCGAGTTCCGCATTACCTCCATCCCGACACTGATGGTATTCCGAGACGGAATCCTGGTGTATGCCCAGCCCGGAGCGCTCGCGCGGCCCCAACTTGATCAGCTCATTCAGGGTGCACGCGACCTCGACATGGATGATGTGCGCATGCAAGTGGCCGAGCGCACGGCAAACCAACCTTCATAAAATCCAACAAATCTCCAGTACATGGCTAGAAATGACCCCCTCATGTGCGCACGAATCACCTGCCCCTCCTGCGGAAAACCAACCTGGGCTGGCTGCGGCCAGCACATTGAAATGGCACTCGAGGGCGTACCCGTTGCTGACCGCTGCAAGTGCCCCTAATCTCGAGGCGCCCAACCCTCTAAATCTCCTCCGACCTTTAAGGAACTGACTATGCTGCTCGAACGCATCTACGATGAAGACCTCGCACACGCGAGCTACTTCATCGGCTGCCAGGCAAAGGGCGAAGCGATTGTCGTGGACCCCCGCCGAGACCTCAAGCCCTACCTCGACCTCGCCGCCAAGAACGGCATGCGGATCGTTGCCGTCACCGAAACCCACATCCACGCCGACTATCTCTCCGGAACCCGGGAGCTCGCAGCCGAGACGGGCGCGCCCATGTACGTCTCGGACGAGGGCGGACCCGACTGGACCTACTCCGACGCATTCGACGGCGCAGTTCGCATGAAGCACGGGCACCAGATCCAGCTCGGCAACATCACCGTCGAGGCTGTCCACACGCCGGGCCACACGCCCGAGCACATGTCGTTCCTCGTCACTGACGGAGCACAGTCGAGCGAACCAGGGTTCATGCTCACGGGTGACTTCGTCTTCGTGGGCGACGTAGGCCGCCCGGACCTGCTCGACGAAGCAGCCGGCTTCGTCGACACCCGATTCCAGGGCGCCAAGGACCTCTTCGCAAGCCTGCGGGACCACTTCCTGACGCTGCCTGACTATGTCCAGGTTCACCCTGCGCACGGTTCCGGGTCCGCCTGCGGTAAGGCACTCGGCGCGATCGCTGCTTCGACAGTCGGCTACGAGCGCAACTTCTCGTGGTGGAGCGCCTACCTCAAGAATGGCGACGAGCAGGGCTTCATTGACGAACTGCTCAGTGGTCAGCCGGATGCTCACGCCTACTTCGGACGCATGAAGCACCAGAACAAGGTCGGCCCCGCCGTTATCGGTGAGGCGCCTGAGCTCGTCGAGTACTCGGCCGAGCAGTTGGCCAGTGAGCTCGCCGACGACCAGGTGATCTTCATCGACACCCGCGGCAACCGCGAGGTCCACGAAGGCACGGTCGAAGACTCGCTCAACGTTCCCGGCGTCGCCAAGGCGGCAAGCTACGGTGCCTGGGTCGTGAACCCGGATGAGGAGCAGCGCCCGCTCGTTCTGCTCGCTGAGTCGCAGGAAGAGGCAGAAGCGTTCCGCGATCACCTCATTCGAGTCGGCATCGACACCGTTCGCGGTTTCATCACGTCGCTCGACGGGCTCGACCTGGTCAAGCCCAAGCTGGTCACGCCTGCGGAACTCGACGGCTTCGAGCGCGTCATGCTGCTGGATGTCCGCAACAAGACCGAGTACTCGGACGGCCACGTTCCCGGTGCCGAGCAGCTCTCCGGCGGCCGCGTGATGTGGCACCTCGACGAGTTGCCGTCGCCCGACGCTGGCACGATCGTGACGTACTGCCAGAGTGGCGTGCGCAACAGCGTTGCCGCGAGCGCGCTGCGTCGCGAAGGCTACGACATCGCCGAGCTCGAGGGCAGCTACCTGGGCTGGCTCTCCCACTCCGGTAACACGCCGGCTCTCGCAACGAAGTAGTCCCCCCCTCACCAACAAATCTAAGGAGTCCGAGTGGAACCTCAGCTGGTCATAATCGCTCTCGCGCTTGCGGCCCTAGTGGGTGTTTCGCTCGGACTTCTTGGCGGTGGGGGCTCGATCCTCACCGTCCCGATCCTCACCTATGTCCTCGGCATGGACCCTCGCGAGGCCATTGCGGCGTCACTCTTCATCGTGGGCGTCACGAGCCTCGTGGGGATGATCAGCCACGCTCGCGCCGGACGAGTCCGGTGGCGAACTGGTCTGATCTTCGGTCTGGCGGGCATGGCCGGGGCGTTTGCCGGCGGTGTCATCGGTGGATACATCCCCGGCGCCATCCTCATGATCCTCTTCGCGGTAATGATGATCGTCACCGCTACGGCGATGATTCGCGGTCGGAAAACGAAGGCCACGCAGCCCGGCGACGAGCCGGCCGAGCACAAGCCTGCGGTCCTGCGAATCCTGCTCGATGGGTTCGGCGTCGGCATCGCCACCGGCCTGGTGGGCGCGGGCGGAGGGTTCCTCGTAGTTCCCGCGCTCAATCTTCTCGGTGGCCTGCCGATGGCCATCGCTATTGGCACATCGCTCCTCGTGATCGCGATGAAATCGTTCGCTGGTCTCGGTGGCTATCTCCTGTCCACCCAAGTCCAGTGGCCGATCGTGCTCGCCTTCACCGGCATCGCCATCCTCGGATCGTTCGTGGGCGTCGCGCTCGCGGGCCGCATTCCAGAGAAGGCCCTCCGCAAGGCATTCGGCATCTTTGTCCTCGTCATGGGCGCGTTCGTCCTCTTCCAAGAACTTCCTCCCCTCATCGCTTCCCTCTTCCCCGCGTAGGCTCCCCTCGCACCGATCGAAAGGTTCGCCGTGCCCGGTCAATCCCCCGTCACCGAGACCGAAACTTCCCCCGAAAGTCCAACGATCGGCCAGTACGTCGCCGGATACGAAATCCCCGTCATCGACGAGAGGGCAGTCCGGGCCGCGGCAGGAATCCTCTTCCTGCTGGGAGGCGCCGCGTTCGCCACGGCGGCGTTCACGGGGTCAACCCAACCCCTGCAGCCATTCGGCATGTTCTTCATGATCGACATGCTCACTCGCGTGGTCGCGGGTGACCGCTGGTCACCGACTATGGCACTCGGGCGGCTCGCCGTGCGTGGACAGCAACCCGAATGGGTCGGGGCGCCGCAGAAGAAATTTGCCTGGTGGCTTGGCTTCGGGCTGGCCGCCGTGTCATGCGGGGGGATGGGCTTCCTCGCGGCTCCACTCGCAGTCACGCTCGCGCTCTGCGGGCTGTGCCTCACCCTCCTCTTCCTCGAAACCGCCTTCGGCATCTGCGTCGGCTGCCTTCTTCAGGCCCGCTTCGGCAAGCAGGCGCCCATGTACTGCCCGGGCGGAAAATGCGCGGTCGGCACCGGCCGCTAATCCCCCACCATCCAACAACCCATCTCATTCACAAGGAATCCACCATGCGCCGAACCATCGCCGCCACCCTTTCCGCTGTCACTCTGTTGTTCGGCCTCGCCGCGTGCGCGACCGCGCCTAATTCGGCCGGTTCCTCCGGCGACGTTGAAGTGGGGCCGGACGCCGTCATCCTCGACGTGCGAACCCCCGAGGAGTACGCGGGCGGTCACCTCGAAGGTGCCCAGCTGCTCGACTTCAACGGTGGCGAGGTTGCCGCGGCCATCCCGAATCTCGACCCTGAAGCCGAGTACTTCGTGTACTGCCGCTCGGGCAACCGCTCCGCCCAGGCTATTGCACTGCTCGAGCAGGCCGGGTTCTCCAACCTGACGAACCTCGGCTCGCTCGACCAGGCCGCGGCAGCGACCGGTATTTCAATCGTTCGATAGTCCAGACTAAAGTCGCGGTGCGTGCGCTCGAGTGTGAGCGAACGCACCGCGATCGCCGTATATCGCAAACTGAATTCTGAACCGGGAAGGCCGAGTCGTGGTCACTTCTGCTCGTCAGGCTCGAGGCGCTGCCGAAAAAGCCGCCGCAACTCCGCGGAATAATCGCGGCGTACTCCTGACTCTCTCGCTCGCGACTGCCGTCTCGGCCCTCGGGACGAGCATCGCGAACGTCGCACTTCCCTCGGTGGCTACCGAGTTCGCCATGTCGATGTCCGCGGTCCAGTGGGCAACGCTCGCGTATCTGCTCAGCACGACCGTTTCGGTCGTCCTGGTCGGCAATGTGTCCGATCGGTACGGCCGCTCCACAGTCTTGGGGCTGGGAATCGCGCTCTTTGTTGCAGCCGCACTCGCATCCGCATTCGCCCCAAATTTCGCCACGCTCGTGATCGCACGCGCCGTGCAGGGTGTCGGCGCCGCGGCAATGGCAGCGCTGCCGATGGCGACGATCCGACAGGTCGTGAGCCCGGAACGCGTGGGACGCGCCATGGGCCTCCTGGGATCGTCGATGGCAACTGGCATGGCACTTGGCCCCGCCGCTGGCGGCTTCATCGTGTCGTTCTTCGGCTGGCGCGGCGTCTTCCTGGTGCTCGCGCTGCTCGGTGGCCTCGTCTTTGTGCTCGCTCGCGCCTTCGTCAGGTTAGAGCCCGTCGTACCGCGCCAGCAAACCCGCTTCGATTACTTCGGCGCGCTGCTACTCGTGTCGGCACTGAGCGTCTTCTCAATAGCGATCACCATGCGCCCAGGTGGCTGGTTGGGCGCGCTCACTCTCGTCGCGTTCGCGGTGCTTCTCTTAGTGCTGTTCGTGGTCGTAGAGCTTCGTCGCACACACCCGCTCGTCAACATCCGGATGCTTCGCGAGGCCCGCGTGCTGCCGTCCTTTGCCGTCGCATTTCTCGCGGCATACATCATGATGACCTTCACGGTCGTTCCCCCGTTCTACCTGACGCGAGACCTCGGTCTCAGCGATGCGTGGATGGGTGTCGCGCTGGCCGTGGGGCCTCTGGCAGCGATCGCGGCTGGCGTTCCCGCCGGGCGAATCGTCGACCGCACGGATGCGAGAGTAGTGACGGTGTTCGGGCTCGCGCTGATGACGGTGTCCGCCGTGTCGTTCGTGCTTCTGCCGGCAGCATTCGGGCTCGTCGGCTTCTTGGTCTCGGCGCTGCTGCTCACCCCGGGCAATCAGCTGTTCATGGCCGGCAACAACACTGCGACGATGATGCGCGCGAAAGAGGGCCAGCAGGGCGTGGTGTCGGGGCTCTTGAACCTCACACGCAACCTGGGATTCGTTACGGGAACCGGCACTGCGGCGCTGCTGTTCGACTCGGCCTCGGTCGTGAACTCAGTCGGAGAAATCGAGATCTCTGGCCTTCAAATGAGCTTCGCCGCCGCCGCTATTGTCGGTCTCACCGCGGTCGCGTTGGCGCTGTCCACGGTGCGAGCAGCGAGAATCGAAACCCCCTCGCGCTAACACGCCCATAGGAGCACTCCGATGACACGACGCACGACCACACCGTCTGCCGCACGGCTCGGGCTGCGTGAGAACGCGGGCCAATTCGCACTGCTGGTCGCCGTGAACGCGCTCGTCGGCGGCATGGTCGGCCAGCAGCAGACGACGCTCCCGCTGCTCGCGACGCAAGAGTTCGGCCTCGACGGCTACGCCTTCATCTTCACGTACATTGCCGCCTTCGGCGTAACCAAGGCGGCCGCAAACTACGTGGCAGGCACCCTGTCGGACCGCATCGGGCGAAAGCGAGTCCTCTTGGCCGGGTGGCTCTTCGCGCTTCCCGTGCCGTTGCTCATCATCTGGGCACCCAACTGGGGCTGGATCATCCTCGCCAACGTGCTGCTGGGCATCAATCAGGGCCTCGCGTGGTCGACGACGGTGACCATGAAGGTCGACCTCGTCGGGCCAAAACAGCGCGGGCTGGCCATGGGGTTCAACGAGGCCGCGGGCTACGGCGCAGTCGCTGTCACGTCGCTTGCCGCGGGGTGGCTCGCGGATCAGTTCGGGCTTCGGCCTGCGCCCTTCTTGCTCGGCGTTGCCTACACCATCCTCGCCCTCGCGCTCGTTCTCTTCTTCGTTCGAGAAACGCGAGGCCACGCGAATCTCGAGGCACAGGCGCATGCAAACCAAGCGGCCGACCTGACCAGTGCGCAGGTCTTCGGCCTCACGACCTGGCGTGACCCGTCGCTCTCCTCCGCGAGCCAGGTTGGCCTCGTCAACAACCTCAATTTCGGTCTCTCATGGGGCGTCTTCCCGCTCCTCTTCGCGAGCCGCGGCCTCGAGATCGCTCAGATCGGCATCCTCATCGCCCTCTACCCGGCCGTGTGGGGTGCCGGGCAGCTCCTCACCGGCTGGCTTTCGGACCGCTGGGGTCGCAAGCGACTCATTACGACCGGGATGCTGACCCAGGCGGTCGGGATGGCCGTGATCGCGCTGTCCGGCGAGTTTCTCGGCTGGGCGTTCGGCGCGATCCTACTCGGCGCGGGCACGGCGATGGTGTATCCCGCGTTGCTTGCGGTGGTCGGGGATGTCGCTCACCCGGCCTGGCGCGGACGGGCAATCGGAATCTATCGGGTGTGGCGCGATCTCGGCTACGCGTTCGGCGCGCTCGTGGGCGGGCTCATCGCGAGCACCCTCGGCCTGACCTTCGCCGTGTGGGGTGCAGCGGCGCTGTCGCTAGTCTCCGCCATCGCCGCCATCGTCAGGCTGCGGGAGACGAATCCTCGCTAGACGGCGGCTAGACCGGGGTTACCCCTGCTCTCCCTGGTACACGTCAGGGATGCCGTCGCGGTTCGCATCCACGCTCTCACGAGCCTGAATGGCGCGGTATTTGCGATTTCGCAAGCTCAGCAGCACGGAGGCGATGATCGCGGCGATGAGCGACGCCGACAGGATCGCGACCTTGGCGATGTCCTGCTCTTCGGCGCCGGGCGCGAAGCTCAGGTCTGCGATGAGCAGCGAGACCGTGAATCCGATGCCTGCGAGCAGGCCGACTCCGATCAGGTCGATCCACTGCAGGCCGGGTGCGAGCCGGGTTCGGGTGACGGTGGTCACGAGCCACGTCGTCGCAACGATGCCGACGGGCTTGCCGAGCACGAGTGCGGCAACAATCGCGAGCGTTAGCGGGTGCGTCGCGGCTTCGACGATGCCCTCGATCCCGCCGATGTTCACCCCTGCCGCGAAGAACGCGAAGATCGGGACCGCGAACCCAGCCGAGAGCGGGCGGAAGCGGTGCTCGAACTCCTGCGCGAGGCCGGCCTTGTCGCGAATTGCCGACGCAGTTTGACTGCTGTGAACGACGGGAATCATGAATCCGAGCAAGACTCCGGCGATCGTCGCGTGCACCCCGGATGCGTGCATGAACGCCCACGCGATGATTCCGATGGGCAGCAGGATCAGCCAGGCCGCGAACGGCTGCAGCCCGAAGAATTTCCGGTAGCGCTGCGCGATGAACCCGTAGACCGCGATGAGCGCGAGCGAAATCAGCAGCGGGATGAAGTCGATCTGGTCGGTGTAGAACACGGCGATGATGGTGATCGCGAGCAGGTCATCGACCACCGCCAGCGTGAGCAGGAAGATGCGCAAGGCTGCGGGCAGGTGGGAGCCGATGATCGCCAGCACGGCGACCGCGAATGCGATGTCGGTCGCGGTGGGAATCGCCCAGCCGTGGCGAAGTTCGGGATGCGACCACGCGACCCACGTGTAGATCAGCGCCGGTACGAGCACGCCGCCGGCAGCGGCCGAGATCGGCACGATTGCGGTGCGGATATTGCGCAGGTCTCCCGCCACGAACTCGCGCTTGAGCTCAAGCCCCACGAGGAAGAAGAAGATCGCCAGCAGGCCGTCTGCAGCCCAGGCGCCGAGGCTCAGCTTGAGGTGCCACGGCTCGTAGCCAATCTCGAAGTCGCGGAGCGCGAAGTAGGAGTCCGACAGCGGCGAGTTCGCCCAGATGATTGCGATTGCGGCGGCGACGACCAGCAGCAAGCCGCCGACCGTCTCTTTGCGAAGCAGCGCACCGACTCGGAGCGCTTCGTTGTAGGTGCCATAACGCGGGAAAATGCGGTTCTTGGACGAGGCCACTGAATTCCTTTGGGGTCGGGTGTGAGGTCTTCGCCGACCAGACTTCCCGGCACACCTTCGCTGGCGGCAAGAATGGCACGCACAGCGGGTATCGAGTCTACAGGGTCATGGCCAACGCACCACGCGCACGCCCTGCCTCTCGCGGCTACGACTCGGATGGACCGAGCCTGGCGTCGTGGGTCGGCTGCGGCGCGGGCTCCTTGAGCTCGACGAAGATCGCGTGTGTCTCGGAGTCACCGGTGTTCTGCCCCGAATGGTCTTGCTCGTCGAGCCACCGAGCCTGAAACGGCTCCAGTTGGACCTCCCGCGCGTTGCCGCCGGAACGGATCGTCCGCCGGAAGGCGCTGAGCGTCACCATGACGCTGTCGGGGCTGCGAACCGTGCGCGCATCTTGTGCGCGTCGCTCTCTTCGCGACACAATGTGAGCGTGAACGACGAAACACGGCAGCAACTGCAGTTGATCGCTTCGACCGGCACCCGGCCGTTTGCTGACACTGCCGATGCGCTTCTGCGTGGCGAACTAGATTGGCCTGCCAAGGAAATCGATCAGTTCATCGACGGGTTCATGAACGACCCCTACCTCACGCGCAACGATTCACCGGAGTGACCGCGAACACGTCGCCGCTAGCCCCGTGACAACGGCGTTAGGCAACGTCGTTAGCTGTACGTCCGTGCCATCATCGTGAACTCTCGAACGACCTCCGGCCGCTCAAGAATTCTGAAGTGTCGGCCGCCCGGCAGCTCGACATTCCGCGCGCCCGGGAGCGCGCTCCCCTCGGGGATATGCGGGTCGAATTTCGAGTAAACCGACACGATTCTGCTGTTCACCGGCAGCTGCCCCGCCAGGGTGATGATCGTGGTGTCGTCGGGAGCGAATATTCGCAGGCTCCGCATCCGCATTGACCGGGCGTACTTCGAGCCGCTGAACGGTGTGGCGATCGCCAGCATCGCCGCGACGCGGTCGCCCGCCTCATCACCCGACATCACGTACTTCCCAACGAGGCCACCTTTGCTGTGGGTGACGAGGAGCACGTTTTTGAGGTCGTGTGCGTTGAGGTACCGCTCGACCTGCGCGCCCACCTCTGGCACGGGTCTGTGGTTGAACCCGAGCGGGTCGAGGACGTGCACGGGATGCCCGCTGGCGTGGATGCTCTCGACCAGCGGGGTCATGAATCGCCAGGGTTCGTAGACCCCGGGCACGATGACGACGGGCGCCTTGGTGCCCTCGAGATACATATCTGACCGGTCTCTGCTCAGCGCGGCTCGAAGCTGCCACCGGGCGGCGTACTCGTAGTCGAGCATCCACCACCTCAGGCGACGAACGAGCTCCCGTTTCATGTCGTCGCGTCCCTGGTGCTGCAACGCGCGACGAAGGCGAGGATGCGCTCGGCGACCTCAACGGGTGCCGTGTGCTGCACGACGTGCGCGTGCCCCGGCACGACCGCGAGCGACCCGTCGTGCGCGTGACCGGTGAGCCGCTGACACCACTGCATGTTGGCGATCGGGTCACGCGCACCGCGCAGGACGAGCACGGGTACGCGCACCTTGGCAAGGCGCTGTTCGATCGGGTAGGACAGCATGTAGCGAGTCTGGCGCAGGTACCAGGGCAGGCCGCAGCGCCAGAAGTCGGTGATGGCGATCCAGTTCGTTTTTGGGGATTCTCGGAGAGCATCCCTGAGCAGCCGGGTCGCTTGGACGAAGAAATTTCGGCGGCGGTCGTTGACGACCGGGCCGATCAACACGAGTGCGGATGCCAGTTCGGGGCGCTTGTTCGCAAGTTCAGTTACCCACTGCGCGCCCATGGAGTGCCCGACGAGTACCACGTTGGTTGCACCCAATTCGTCGATGGTGTCTCCGAGCACCTCGGCCATGTCGCCGATGTTGATCGATCCCTTTGGCTTCGGGGTGCCGCCAAAGCCCGGCAGGTCGACTGTCAGCACGGTTCCCTGGGCGGAGAGGTGCTCGTGCAATCGCTCGACCTGACTTGGACCTCTGTTTAGGAGTCAGGGAGTGACTTCCGCATAAACACGCGGAAGTCACTCCTATTTCTGCGGATTTTGACACACTAAACCGGCGGGTATTCTCGCTGGTATGTCCCCGTTCATCCGGAAAGTGAAGACCGCGTCCGGCGCGACCGCGGTCCAACTCGCTCGCCGCGTGGACGGACGCGACAAAATCATCAAGCACCTCGGGTCCGCTCACACCGACCAAGAACTCGCGGTGCTGTTGGAAATCGCGCGCCAACGACTCGATCCTGGCCAAGGCGAATTCGACCTCGACCTCGCCCCAGAAACCCCACCCGATCAGGGATCTAGTGGATCGCGCGCCGACGGTGCTGTCGTTGCGGGTCATGCCTCACGTTTGCTGTGGGACTGCCTGCAGCAGGCGTACCGGGCCTGCGGATTCGCGCGCATCAAGGACGACGCGTTCGAACAACTCGTCCTCGCCCGGATCGTGGAACCGATGTCGAAAACCGGCACCGGCAGGGTCCTCGACGACCTCGGCATCACCCCAGTACACCTGTCGACGATCAAACGCTGCCTGGCACGGATACAGCAACGTGATTACCGCGACACCGCCTCGGAAGCCTGTTTCGAATACGCTGCAGCCGCCGGTGGGCTCGCGCTAGTGCTCTACGACGTGACGACCTTATATTTTGAAGCGGAATACGAAGACGAGCTGCGCAAAGTCGGGTTCTCCAAAGAACGCCGCGTCGACCCACAAATCGTGGTCGGCCTCCTCGTCGACCAGTACGGGTATCCCCTGGAAATTGGGTGCTTCGAAGGCAATCACGCCGAAACCCGCACCATCGTGCCCATCTTGCGACAGTTCCAAGAACGGCATGAACTCGATGACATTGTCGTGGTCGCCGACGCCGGCATGCTCTCCAACAAGAACCTCCTCGACCTCGAAGACGCCGGCTACAAATTCATCGTCGGATCCCGCTCCGCGAAAGCACCACTCGATCTTGCGGAACGGTTCACCCGTCGTGGTGACGCATTCACCGATGGAGAGATCACTGAAACCATCACCACCCTCGGGCAGCAGCGCACCAAATGGCGGGCGGTGTATCAATGGTCCCGGAAACGGTTCGTGCGCGATAACCAGACCCTGAACCAGCAACGTAACCGTGCCCTTGCGCAGATCGCGGGCGAAAAGCCCGTCCACAAAGCCAGGTTCGTGAAAACCAACGGCGGGAAGAAATCCTTCGATGAGGCCTCGTACGAGCGGGCGCAGCAAGTCGCTGGGCTCAAAGGTTACGTGACGAACATGTCGATCGAACGGCTTGATGGTGCCGGTGTGATCGCTGCTTATCACGATCTCTGGCACGTTGAGCAGTCTTTCCGCATGTCGAAAAGCGACCTACGTGCCCGGCCGATCTTTGCGCACACCCGCGACAGCATCGAAGCGCACCTCACGGTTGTGTATTGTGCCCTCGCGGTCGCTCGGCACATTCAGACCGTGACTGGGGTGTCGATCAAGAAGTTCGTGCAACTGCTACGTCCGCTGCGCGAGGTCACGGTGAATATCAACGGGCATGAGCTCCTCGCGAAACCAGAAATCCCGGCCGAAGTCGCCGAAATACTCGGGGCATTCAAAACACACTAAGAGAGGTCCAAGTCAGGTGGGGCCATTAGTCGCCAGCCTCATCGTTGTGAAAGGCGGGATTCGTGCGGTCCGCAGGCGTTAGGCGTTGGGCTGCTTGGGCAATTCCGACACGTCGGCGGTTGAGCAGAATAGCTGCGGGGGTTGCCCCATCTTCCTCCCCTGTGCCTAGTCCGAATCCACAATCGCCATGTCTGGCTCGTCCTCGCGCCTGACGCCAAACCCGATTCGACCGCGCGGCGCGGACCCGTAGGGCATCGCGAGCGAGATCAGCGTAGCGACGTCCTCGGGTTGGATTTTGTCTGGCCAAGCGGAGCGCTTCAACCGTGACTTTTCGGGACGGCCGTCAGCGGCAGCTTCTTCCTTGGTCACAACCGGGTCAAACGCGAAGGTGAGCAGGAGCGCTCCGCGCGTGCTCGTGGCCGACGCGTCCGCAGCATCACCGGCCTTACGTTCCATGCCTGGCTTACCAGCGACCACTTCAAGGACAGTACGGTGCCTCGGCTCACTACCTGCATAACCCGGCCTATCTTTTCGTCGTTGACGCTCTCCGATCGAGATCTCCGATCCATTAACCGCACGCCGATACGACTCCCCCACTTGGGGAACAATGATCGCCCAATCGTCGAGTGTGCCCTCGCGAATGGCTCTTTCCATCATCGCGACGGTCGGGCTGAGCTGATCCTTCGAAACAAGTTCGATTTGCCGGAGTGCGGTCAATACCTCTTGAGCGCTAGCGACTCGAGTTCGTGCCGTAAAGTCTCTGCCGTTGGCGCCCCAAAAGGTTGCCGGTGCAGAAAGGCCCTGGAGCAGCGGCGCGATAGCTTCCAGGTGCGTCCTGTTGCGCGAACCGTCACCCCTATCGGCAAGCGAATTGAAGTCCTTGGCAACGCCTCCATCCCCTTCATACTGCAGAACAGCGTTATACATCTTGTTAGTTCCCGTCGGCCGAAGCCAGGGGAGCTGTTGAAACACGAGAGGCGGAACATGGATCGGTCTCACAACGGGCCGACCATCTTCCTTCAACTCAGAGAACTTCCGCAGCTGATCCCGAAATTCCTCTTCATCCTCGATGATGGAGGTAAATGCGTCGTAGAGGTCGTACGACTTACCTTTCGAATCCACCACATCTCGAGCGATATACAGCCGCACGAGGTCGCCGTACCCCGGTCGGTAACCGAACCATCGCCCCATCTGCATCAATGTATCTGCTGCCGTCGCACGCCGGCGATAGTACGAAACCGTCAGCCCCTCGACAGTAAAACCCCGGCTCAGCTTCGCACCGCCAACCATCACGCGCCAATACGGACGCAGCTGAAAATCCATTGCGTCATAGTCACTGTCCTTAGTGCCATTGACGACGACCACCGGGTCAGTATCCGCGGTAATGTCGTTTACAGCTTCTCCAATAGCCATCTTCAACTCGTCGAAACGCTCCGGCATTGGAAGGTTCTCCCACTCGGCACGAGAATCGTGCACGCGACGAAAATCACTGTCATACAACGACCTCAACCGAGCCATCCCTGCAGGCGTGCTGTAGCCAGCCTGAGCCCAGACGTCTCGGAAGCGGTCCGCAAGCTCGGAATGTTCCGAAGTCCGGACGGACTCATGGACGAGCATTGTGTGGTGCCGGTATTCAAAGCCCTCGAGGTTCGCTTGTCGCCATTTCTTGATCGCACCACTGAGGACGAACGCATCCAATGCATCTCGAATCTCTTGGTCCTCTGCCTGAGGATCGCTCTCGCCGTCGGCGATCAGATCCCTCACAAATGCGGCTTCGTTAGAACGCCCAGAATCATTCTTTGCATCGTCATCGATAACACCAAGGTCATGGAAATAGCGGCCACCCGCGTACTGGGATGACGGTTCGAGGCTCACGAGGAAGTCCTTCGGGAAGAGGTCTTCCGAGTCGTCCGGAGATATGAACACGTTCGCGAATGGCGTCGCAGTGTATCCGACGTACTGGGCACGAGGGAGCTCTTGCAACAACTGAGCGATGAGCTTATTGATCGTCGAGCGCTTCTTTGCGTCCGCCCGACTCTCCTTCGTCGAGCGCGGATTTACGGTGTTGACGGATGCCTGATCCGCTTCATCGTCGATGATGAGCGCCGGAATCTCCTTGCCATCAGCGCGGATGTTCTTGAGATCGTGGAGGAGGTTCTTCAGCGCGGTCGTGTTCTTCTTCATGACCGCGAGTCGCACATCAACCGAGTGGATGTTCTCTGACGCGTAGACCGGCTTGGCCATGTCCTGGAGTTCGCCGGTTCGGCGGAAATCCAATGTGTCTTTGCCGAGTCTTAGCTTCTTATAGTCCTGCTTCGCGGTCGTTAGCCGCTTAATTGCGGGCACTTCGGGCAGCGAATGTACGTCCTGCCCGTGGCGCAGGAATTTCCCGGAATACCAGTCGGAATCTTGTGTCCCGATGTAGTCAATCTCGCGAATCGAATCCGGATCGTCGACGTCGGCGCCGTCAAGAATGTTTTCTTCACCGACAAGCTCCATATCGAGTCGCCGTTGAGTCTGCCCACGCAACAGCTCGATGGTGCCGGTAAGCACGATGATGAGTCGGTAGCCCGCGTCGATAGCCTTCGCAACGATGCCAGTAAAGTTCGCCGTCTTGCCGCTTTGAACGTGCCCGACGACGAGTCCCTTCGTCTGATAACCGAGGGCTGCGCTTGGGTCCGCCAATCGTTGGACAATCTCAGTGGTCGAGCGATCGAGAGTCGTCAGAGCGTCGACGTCCCAACCCTTTCGCTCAAGGACGCCTCGATACGCACGCCAGTAAAAGTCATGCGAAGCCCTGCGATCTGCGTCATACCACGGCGTCCAGTTGTTCGGGTCGACGATCATCGCATCCATTTGTGAGGCGCTCGGGAATTCCGCATCGAGTCGTTCGCGCACGGTTGGAGAAATCTCGAGAAGGTTGTAAATCAGCTCGCGGCGCTCGGGACTCCCCTGCTTCGTGGAACCGCCCCAATCCGGGTCGGTTGATGCGTCCCAGGCTGCGAGCGCGAGGTGCATGGCACGCCGAGTTGGATCATTGAATTCGGCCACCGTCGTTGAGGCAATGATGTCCGCCTCGGTTGGGTTCACGGAAGACTTGCGTAGATCAAATTCCACAAGTTCGACGAGATTCTCCGGTCCGGTATCGCGGATTTGACCGAGGACTTTCCGGACTGACCTCGAGATCCGATCATCTTCTTCGTGAATCAAGCTGGTGCCTCGCAGAACGTGTCAAGCGGTGAATGAACCGCGCTGTAGTTGAGATTCGAAACATTCACACGGTAAGTCACACCTACGACATTGGCGCGGTTCGGCACGACTTGGTCGAGCCGACCTGACGTGATCGCTGGGAACTGGTCGTCGACGAGATACGCCCTGGGTTCGGAGCGCAGTTGAAATCTTCGCGGATAGAGATCGGCATCGGCTTGTCGCCACCCGATGCATTCCATCGTGGCGTCGAACGAACGTAACCCGAATTCGAGTCGGGATCGAATATCCGCGATCAGCGACGGAAGCGTGATCGCCCTCGATGCGCCGCCAGCCAATGTCAGCTGTATCGATACGAGGAAGAGCGGTCGATCCCTCGACGGTTCGAGCTGTGACTCCGAGCCGATGAGATGTGTACGGGACTCCGACTTTGTCGTTTTTATCTCGGCGTCAAAGTCCGCGAACCCGAAATCGTGCTCCTCGGCACGAGGGCCTAGCCACGACACCAAGGCCTCTTCTTCACCGATTTCTGCGAGCACGTGTTGGAGCACGAGCAGCTCTCCAATGAGCCCGAGCTCCTTCTCATCGGTCAGTCGTTGCCGGTTCGAGAGCAAGTCTTTAAAGGAAGAGAGCGCTTCCGAGACGGAGAGCCGAAATGTCGCGCCCGCCCGCATCTGTTCGACGATGGCTTCGACCAAGACATACGCCTCATAATGCATGCCCGTCGCATCAACAGTGAGCCGAAACCACTCGCGCCCCGATTGGGTGTAACGCCCGATAGTTAGCTTCTCGAAGCGAGTCACCTCAGGTTCAGCCCCCACCGCGGGAACTGTCAGTTCAATCGCTTCCTCGGCCGGAACGATTCGCATTCGAATTTCGGCCGAGGGGAACACCGGAAATGCAGTGCTCTCGCCGAACTTGAAATATTCTTCTATGGTGCTCGGATCAAGGTGAGTTGGGTCTTGGTCAGCGTTCTCCGTCATCCCGCAAGTCTTTCTCTCGACGGCTCGATTCGTCACGCACTGCTGCCAGCAGAAGCTGATCCCATGCCGCAATTTCTGCTTTCTCACGTGGGCCGAGATAAGCGCCTTCAAAATACTTCGAATACACGATGAGGAGAAGCGTCTTGATCACGGATGCGTCGTGATTGTCGCTGGGGTCGACACGCGACAACATTTCCCTGTATACAGTATTCAGCCAAAGCGTTCGCGTTTCGAGGTCTACGCGAACGAGCGATTCGGAATCAGGATCGAATTGCCAGCGAATATCGACCGGACCAGCTTCCGATGGTTCCACCGACTCGGCGAAGGCTTGACGAAGGGATGCGCTCAGTCCTCGGCCTGGGCTCACCAGCGTGACCGGTCGCTTGACGTAGCGTCGGCTCTCGCTTCGCCGCCCTTCAGCCACCGAGAGCATGTCAAAGAATGATGCTCCGTCGGGCCGAATCACCGCATTGCTAAGTGCTTCACGCAGGTCGGAATCGAGCTCGAGCCCCGCCTTTTCCGGGTTGATGGTGATGTGCGGCTGCAGTGCCTCGCCAATATCCATCGCAATCCGCACGTATTCCAGTTCGGGACGTTCTATAGTGAGTGTGTTCCAGCCCCCGATTTGTAGCAATCGATCATTGCGATAAAAATAAAAGCCTTGCGCTCGTGACCCGGGATTACCTCCGAGCCGAAACTCGGGGCGCCCAGATTGATTCGCTGGCCATATGTGCGCCGTGGCAGAACAATCCTTGCCGTCGATCGAAAAACTCATCTCGGCCGGAAACTTGTCATTGGGCAAAGACGTGTACCCGAACGGATCAATTGGTGCCACCTTGCGCGGTGCACCCGACTCTTCATAACCGATGTCAAATACATCGACTGTCACGCGAACTTTCAGTAGTTCGAGGTGCCGGTGGAAGACGATTCCGAGGTGAGTCATCAGTGAGCTGATTCGGTCATCAAGCCAACGCTCACGGTCACTGGTATCGGTGCTGGACAGAAACGTTCGGGGTTTTTTCCATTCCACGACGGTGCCCGTGGAAATTGCGAAATCAACTCGGAGGTTTTTCAGAATCGAGTCGACGTCGGTGTCCGCTAGTGTCCTGATCCGTTAATTCGTTTCAGGTATTTGGCGATGGATTCGAGGATTTCCTCGGCGGTCTTGGTCCAGATGAACGGCTTCGGGTTCTCGTTCCACGCCTTCACCCAACCGCGGAGGTCTCTCTCGAGCGCTTGCACGCTGCGATGATCGGAACGCTGTAAAAGATCACGAGTAACTTCGGCGAAGAGCCGTTCAACCTGGTTGATCCATGACGAGTAAGTCGGCGTGAAGTGCATGTGAAACCGAGGGTGCTTGGCAAGCCACGCCTTAACGGTGGGGTGCTTGTGTGTGGAGTAGTTATCGCAGATCACATGCACGTCGAGGTGTTCGGGGACGTTCTTGTCGATCTTCTGGAGGAACTTCTTGAACTCGATCGAGCGATGCTTACGATGAATTGAGGAGATCACCGTCCCGTCAGCGACGTTCAGCGCGGCAAACAAACTCGTGGTGCCATGCCGGACATAGTCGTGTGAGCGCCGTTCGGGGACTCCCGGCATCATCGGGAACGCCGGTTGCGAGCGGGCCAAAGCCTGCACCTGACTTTTCTCATCCACACTGAGCACCACCGCCGACTCGGGTGGGTTCAGATAGAGGCCAACAATGTCGTAGACCTTCTCAGTAAACAGCGGGTCGTTGGAGAGCTTGAACCCTTCCTCCAGGTGGGGCTTCAACCCGAATGCCTTCCAGATCCGCCCCACTGTCGATTTCGACAGCCCCGACTTTTCCGCCATCTTCGCCCGTGACCAGTGCGTCGCGTTCTGCGGCGTCGATTCCAGCGTGTCGATGACCACCTGTTCCACACGGTCCACACTGATCAGCGCGGGGCGACCCGGCCGCGGATCGTCAACGAGCCCGTCCAGCCGCCGCTCCAGAAACCGCGAACGCCACTTGCGCACCGTCGGTAACGACACCGCCATACGATTGGCCACCTCGGAATTCGAAGCCCCAGTCGCGCATTCCAACACGATCCGAGAACGCAACGCGAGATCCTGCGCTGACTTCCGGCGACGCACCCACCGTTCCAGTTGGTCACGCTCAGTTTCAGAGAGCTTCAGTTCGGGAAGAGAAGGTCCACGTGTTGCCATACTCCATTCTACAAAACTAGCAACGAATTAACGGTGCAACACACTAGTTCATGAATGCTAGTGCGATTTCGATCGTGGATGCTTCGCCCCGCCGGTACCGCTCCGTACCGCTGAGAATAAACATTCAGTATGTTCGCTTGGCTAAGCGATGCTGCTTTCAGGCCGAGCCCAAAGTGACCGAGCTCGGATGCACCGTACTCTCGCTGCCGCGCAAACTCCATCGCGTTGTCGAGGCTCGCACTGTCCATTCCTGATCCGTCATCGATGACCTGCAGCCCGGTTACCGCTCCATCCCGTTGGAGGAATCTGACTAGCACGTGTTCCGCACCCGCATCGATACTGTTGTCAACGATGTCGGCAACAGCAGTTTCGAACGTGTGGTGTCGCCCGACGGCCTCTGCAATTGAGGCGTGGGGCGGCACCTCTCGCGTTCTGACGACTCTCGCAATATTTGACATCAGAGGTCCTCGAACGAATTCGGGTACACGCCGAGTTGGCTACCGTTCTCTCGTACGGTTCGCACCGTGGCGTCGTCAAATCCCGATGACTTGTCTGCATCAATCTCGATACGAATCTCGAGCTTGTCCGGGCCAGCGCGCCGGAGGTGCTCCAGAAGCTCTTCAGCTAGGAGCATCATCTGGTTTCGGAGATCCGTTCCCGGGTTCAGCTCGATCTCACCGTGGTAGCGAGCGTTCTTCACGATTTGACGTTCCCGAACGGAAGTCTCGCCCACCCGAGGTGTTGTCGCGGAGCCAGCGGACGTGCCGCCCGTCGGTCCCGCCGCACCTACAGCGACCGTCGACTGCGCATTCGCTGCAGCGTCGGCGCGTTCACGCGCGACCTGTTCTTCGGCGAGCCGAGGCGCCACGAGCAGCGTTGAGTCGTCAACGGTGCCCGCCGAGCTCGACTCAAACGGGATCCGCAAGCCTATGAAGTCGCCAGTTGCTTCGTCATAGTCGTCCGCGAGCGCAAATCCTCGCTCGGTCCATGTCGCTTCAGCCATGACCGCGTGGATCGCTCCCAGCAGCACGTCTTTGTCTCTGAGCCTCGGCATGTACGGATACTGCAGGTGGTATTGCCACAGCTCACCAACCGAGATGTATCCCCGATTCCATCGGCTGCGAAGGTGTCCGTTCAGCACGAGCCAAAGCGCAAGGGGCGACGTGTTCGTGTAGATAACATCGTCCCGCCCGAGGCGCAGGCCTGCGCGAACCGCGAGCCTGTATTCGTGACCCTCCACCTTCATGGTCGTCAGTGTGGCTGGCTGCGAACCGTCGGCCTGCTCCGGGAACGTCGCCCATATCCACGCAGACGTGAGTCGTTGATCGACAACGGCACGCGTCTCACTTTCGCGCCGCCGAGCATGCTCGGCCTGACTTTGGGTGAGGTCGAGCTCTCGCACGGATGACGCGATGTCGGCCCAGGCGATGTGTTGCCGCAGGGCATCCTCAGCTTCAGCCCAACGGTTTTGATCCGCACCTAGCATGACGATCGTGTTCGCGAATTGTCGCGCCGCACTTCCGCGATGCCGAAGAAGTTCCCCGGCGAATTCTCTCCCCGGGCCGTCCTTACCTTTCGAAGCAAAGCTATGCCTCGGATGCAAGACCACCAGCCGCACGGATTCGGCTTCGGTCACATCAGAGGTCGCTTCGGGAGCAAGGACGACGGATGCGAATTCCGGGGCTGTGCCGGTGGTTCCGCGCAGCAGCGACACGGCTTTGCTATATACATCCTCGACGTCGATTGCCTGAGCACGTTCCGCGACCATCCGGTTCACGGAGGGTTGACGGTCGTACCAATAGCGCGTGCCCTCGGAGTAGAGGTAGGTGGCACGGTCGGCAAGCATCTGCAGTGCGGAGCCAAAGTTGCCAAGGCTGTCACCCGGCATCGCGACGCCCAGGAACACCCGTTGGCGCTCGATGCCCTTGTGCCCACTGTCCAGCGTCGCGGCAGATCCAAGGAACAGTGCTCGCGCGATTCGTCGGGTGAGGGCTCGCCGGCCAAACAATGGCCGCTCTCTATCGATCTGCAGCGGGGCGGCATTCTCCCCATCGATGTCAGTCTCGATAATGCTGCGCCACGCGTCGTCGAGGTAGGCGGTCACCTCGTCGCGCACAGCCAAGTCATCGAGTGGGAGCGATCCCGGCATAATAAGTGGCGAGTCGTCACCGGATGCATGGAGCGAGTGCACCACCGCACTCATCAGCCGCAGCACGCCACGCGTGCGCTGGAATCGCTCAAGCGTCGACCAGTCGCCGTAAAGTCTGTCAAAGAGTTCCGGATGGATCGGGTACGCCGCCCGCAACCGTGCCTCGTATTCCACCTGGCGCGTTTCCGTCGGCAACTCACCGACCTGACCACGGTAGTACTCGGTAAATCGACGCACAGTAGCGTCGATCTTTCTTCTTCCTTCGGCGTCCGGCTCGGTGAACAGTCGACGCCGCACGATTTCGAAAGACTCTCCGCTCGAAGCAGGAGTCCAATTGTGAGCCACTCGAGCAACCACATGCTGCAACCGCTGCAGCGCTGCACGGCCGTTCGCCCCACCAATCTCTAACTCCGAACCCGCTGTCGGTGCATCCGGCTCGTCTAACCGCACGTCGGAAGATGGAATCGAGACGAGCAATAGCGCACCAGGAACAGACTGCACGGCCGCCGTGAGCTGCTGCGCGAACGTGAATTGAGTGTCAAAAGTCCCGCCGACGAGATCATCGCGACCATAGAGCCCACGGGCGTAGGCGACCCATTCGTCGATCAGGATCAGCGCGGGCGAATAGCGCGCAATAAGCGTTCGCAATGCCTCACCCGGGTTCGTACCAGTTCGGTCGGCCTCCGCAACCATCGCAAACCCATCCGTGCCTCCCAGTTGCCAGGCGAGCTCACCCCAAATCGTGTTGACGACGGTGCCATCCGGTTTAATCGTGGGTTGTCCCGGCGCCATCTCGTTGCCGACGATCGCGACGCGATGGACCGCTCGATCGAATGCCGTTGAGTCTTTGTCACTGAACAAATCCTGCAACTGCTGGGGATACGCGTCGAGGCCCTCCTCGCTGAATAGGTGCCACGCTGCGAGCATCGAGTGCGTCTTGCCGCCTCCGAAGGTCGTCTGCAGGTTAACGACCGACTGCGCGTTTGCATCGCCAGCAATACGCTTCGCACTCATCTTGAGCAGTGTCTTCAGTCCCTCAGTGAGGTAGGTGCGTTCGAAGAACTGAATCGGGTCACCGTACTCCGGTGAGGCTTCCCCAACCGCAACCTGGTGAAGGTCGGCCGCGAACTCAGCGCGCGCGAAGTTACCCTCGGCGATGTCGGGATGCGGTGAGAGCACTTCTCGCCACGGAGTCAGCTCGGCGTCTGCGAGCTCGGGCATCGCAGCAGATGCGGCTCGCACGTCGCGCCTTGTCTCCTCGGCGTATGTCGCTCGTTGAGCGTCGACTCGCATGCGTCGCACAACGTCGGCCTGCTTTGGCGCACCGATCGCGCGGAGAAGTCGCTCACACGTGTCGAGCGCTCGATAGGTGTCGTCTGCGCTAAAGGGTCTGTTGTCATGAGCCCAGCGATTGCGCACTTCGCGCATCTCCCCCGCGAGGTTTTGTTCGGCGCGAGACAAGCGATCGTTGAAGACAAACCCAAGCGCCCCGAGGCGTTCCGTCACCGCGCGCAGCTGGATCTGCACGTCGGTGGGGTCGTAGTCACGAGGTGCGCGCGTTTCGCCGTCTTTGACCCGTAGGATCGCAGTCCAGTCAAGCCCTTCGGGAACGTGCGGTCGCAAAGTGTCTTCTACAAAGGGTTCGAGCCCAGCGCTGAGTTGCTCCAGCGCTCGACCCACACGTTCTCTGTTGCTGATGGCCATGGTCAGATCTCCCCGAGCGAGTCAAAATCAAGTTGCGTAGATACCGCGCGGGATGTGCTCGTCTGTTCGTCCGCCCGGGCCGCGGCACGGATTTCCGGCCACGAAGCCGCGACGTCGTTGAAAAGGATCTGCGCGGAAGTGCGACCCTTCTTTTCGCTGATTTGGTGCAGTAAATATGAAAGTTGATGCACTGCTGATCCGTTAATTCCGCGCGCCTCCGCGCGGTTGAGGATGCGCCCGGCAACGTCGAGTCCGCCACTGTCGTCGTTGAGCGCGCGTGCCAGATGCAGCGTGATCTCCCAAAGGCTGATGCGGTAGTCCTTGGCCGGGTCGTATCCCTCGGGCAGCTCGTCCGGGCTGAAGAGCGAAACCTTGCCGCCACCGGACCGCAGAACTCCCGCTCTTCGCAGAGCATCTATCGAGGCATTCTTCGCGTTCGCCAGCGTCTCGGCCTCGCCGTACGGCGCCTCGTCAAAACCGTGCCCTTCGTACCAGGCGATGCACCACCGGGTGTCGGCGTCGAACTCGCCCTCTTGTTCCGACACGACTTCGTCGAGCACCGCGTTAATCTGGCGGAGCGCCTCCCTAACACGCATGCTCGACCCGTCAGACTCGATGACCTCCGAGTACTTCGAAAACACGGCCATGCCCGGGCCAATCGCTGCTTGTGCCAGGTCCACGGGCGCAACACTCCCTTGCTGCAGAGCACGCAATGCGTCCGGCAACGTTGCCCGCAATTCAGCGGAAAAACTCCGTCTATCAATAGGTGGCGCGGTCTCGGGTCGCGGGCGAAGTGCAAGGACGATTGATGAAGCAAGCGCGTTGGTTCCGCTGGCAATCATCCTGTTACCGAGCTCCGATCGAACGGGCCAAGTTGCGGTTATCGACCAGCCAGCACGGATCATGCTTCCGAGTATGGTTTCCCACCCCGTGGAGGCCGTCCCCTCAGCGTCGATCTCCGACTGTTTGAATGCGTAGTAAACGGTGATCGGATAGGCAGAGTTTGCGCTCTCGCGCGCACGTGCGAATACGTCCTCGAATCCGTGTTCGAAAAAATCCCGCGCACCTTCTCTGCCACCGTGGCGGTACGGATTTGCTACAAGCTCTTCTGCCTTCGGAACCAACATAGTGCTAAACAAGTCCTGGTGAATAGCCCGCAGGGATCGGCGGAGCCACACATAGAAATAATCCGAAAGATCCGAATAACCGATGTTGTCGTAATACGGTGGATCTGTCGATAAGACCACATTTTCATAGTCCCTCGAGGCCGCGTCAGCAGATTCCACCACTCCATATCCAGCCGCTGGCAAACGGTCGAGTACCCGAGTAACCCACGCGAGGTCTTCTAAGTAATCTCCACCGGAGCCTCCAAAAGGGTTCGCCTCGGCGAAATCCCAGGCCATCGGGATTGCTTGCCTCGCAAACACTCCCCTCACTGATTCCATTTTCGGACTCGAGTCCCAAGTACATATTGAAGACAGCT
The DNA here is from genome assembly GCF_003010915.2 of Gulosibacter molinativorax. Lineage (NCBI taxonomy): Bacteria > Bacillati > Actinomycetota > Actinomycetes > Micrococcales > Microbacteriaceae > Gulosibacter > Gulosibacter molinativorax. The sequence goes on from NZ_CP028426.1 coordinate 1,644,978, forward strand.
TGTTGGTGACTCGACTAATTGCTTGGGCAAGGTAAGTACTAACCGCATCCGCATAAGCCGCAGCACCCGCACCACCTTCTTCGAGTCGCTCGCCTTCTGGTATACCCTTGTCAAGCGCATCATGCATCACCTGTTCCCGCGCTTCACCAACAAGATCACTGAACGTCGTCAATGCCGTCAGCTGCCGGTTCGTGAATAACGACGCGTAGGTTTTCAGTCCATAGGAAGGCGTCCAAATATTCCTAGGGTCTATACCTAGTTTTTGGGTTGGCACGTCTTGCGGCGCTGGTACGGAGGCAGCACTAATGTGCTCAGAATTCGGCTCCATATAAATTCGTTGGCGTCTGCCCTCTGCCACGATGGCAATAAGCGTTGCACCGAGGCCGCCGTGGACTCCTTGATCTTTAATGTAGTCCACAGAGACAGCAGAGGAACAAGACACACAAATTGCCCCCTTCCGTCCTGACATCGTGCCGTCGTTTTCTTTGGTCGGCGCCCCGGCTTTGTCATGCCCAATCGAATACTCAACCCGCCCGTCCACGACCGACGGCACGACGTATGCTTCTTTGCCTTTCTTCTTTCCCAACCACCACGAACGCACAAGCGGCATTTCTATACCACAAGCCGGGTTCGGGCACGTCACGGTGCGAGCCCAGATCCAGGCAATAACGTTCGCCTCGCTGCCGTCCTCAAGCTTCGCTTTCGGGTACAGGTGACCTATCCTGCGTTCCGCCTCATCACGCATCCACGCACCGTAGCGGCGAACATCCTCGGCCAGACCCGTTGCCTTCGGCCAACCAATTCTCTCGCCCGCGGCATCGGGATATACCGGCGGTCGATTCGCAAACTTCGACGGAATCTCGATGAGCGCCTTATTGATCAATACTGCGACGGGGTTGAGGTCAGAAGCATGAGCCTCGAGCCCAAGCCGCTGCGCCTCCAACGGAATCGTGCCGCCACCTGCAAACGGGTCAAGGATTGCGGGCGGTTTGCCGCCCGTCGAATGATCGATTTCCGCGCGCACCTCGTCGAATAGCGCCTCGTCGCCGAGGTTGTCCCAGTCGACCATGCGTGTAATGAGGTCGAAGAGCCGCTCGCGCTCGGATTCCACGCGCTGCTCAGCGAATGCATCCGCATCAGTTTCGCCTCGTGCCGTCCCTTCAGCTCGAAACTCCTCCTCTCGGCAAGATGGGTCGTCCACGAGCTGAGCGAAGAGCACCGCCCTCGCCGTCGCGAGTGGGCGGCGTGCCCACCACAGGTGAAGCGTTGAGGGGTGGCCATGACGAATCGATTTTTCACGCGCCGACTGCGCATTGATCGCGTCGAGCGGCAGAGCCACCTCTATCAGCTTCTTCTTCGACAAGCTCACTCCGTCATACTTTCATCCACCTCACAATCGACGTCTATTCGCCAGTGTGCAGGAAACCTCACCTTGATCGTTGACCCAAGCCTATCGGCCAGCGACATTCTGAACTCGACCCGCAATCGTCGCGGCTGGCGCGCCGACCGCGCATGTCGCTGGCGCCAACTAGGCTTACGACCTATGACCAGCAGCACGATTCGCGTTCTTGATCTCTTTGCGGGCGCGGGAGGGCTGACTGCTGGCTTCCACGAATCATCCGAGCGTTTCGAGACGGTGTCTGCTGTCGAGATGGATCCCGCGGCTGCGGCATCGTTCGAAGCAACGTTTGGACGAGGCATCGTCTATACCGGCTCGATCCAGGACTGGTTGTCTTCAGATCGGATGCCGCGTGACGTCGACGTCGTCGTCGGAGGCCCACCATGCCAGGGCTTTTCGACTCTTGGGAAGCAAGATGTAGAGGATGAGCGCAATTCCCTCTGGGTTCAGTATGCGAAGACGCTCAATCTCGTCAAACCGCGGTACTTCGTGGTGGAGAACGTCGCAGCATTTGCAAAGTCGACGCAGTTCGAGCAATTCGTGGCAGCGACTCAACCTGGTGGTTGGCTTGAGGATTACGCGTTCCGGCACGCTGTCCTGAACGCCGCGGACTACGGGGCTCCGCAAGCTCGGAAGCGGGCCGTACTCATTGGTCATCACAAAGACTTGCCGTTTCCCGGTTTTCCCGGTGCCACGCACTCGGCTACTGGAGAAGATGGCAAGAAGAGGCACAGTACCGTCTCGGAATGGTTTGCCGGTGTTCCCGCGCTTCCAGACCGTGACTCGGTTTTCTCGGCCAGATCTGTAGAGCACCACGGCAAAGTTTTTCCCGGGGAATTTGCACCCCGCGAACTTCACTGGAGCAGAAGCTATCAGGACCTCTCGCTCAAGCGTTTCGCGAGCATCCCTCCCGGCGGGAATCGCTTTGACCTGCCGGACGAGCTGAAAGCACCGTGCTGGCGAAAGCACACATCGGGCTCTGGCGATGTCATGGGCAGGCTTCATGCCGATCGACCATCAGTGACGATTCGGACCGAATTCTTCAAGCCCGAGAAGGGTCGGTACCTCCACCCCACTGAGAACCGAGCGATCACGCACTATGAGGCGGCTCTGCTTCAAGGGTTCCCAGACAACCACCGATTCGTGGGGTCGAAGACTGCGATTGCGCGGCAGATCGGCAACGCCGTACCCATCCCCCTGGGGAAGGCGATAGCGCAGCAGCTCGAACGGCATTTCTAGCGCAATGTGTTTGGCTCAGCTGGAGCCAGCACCTTTTTGAGGCCACGCGAATGGGCCCCAGCGGGCCACTCCCCCAATCGAATACCAAAACGTCAAATTGCCAATCAGACGTTCCTCTCCCTGCTGCGATCAGCAGACCGCAGGGTGTCGGCGTGGAAGAAATATCACCATCGAAAAGCACGGCTCCACTGCTACGGTGAGCCCATGCGCAAAACCTTCTTGGCGTGCCTCGCGGTGATACTCGGAGTGACTGGTTGCAGCACGGTGTCCGTGTCAAACGGCGCTTCGGAGGACGGGGGCCCGCCGGTCGACAGCACGGTCTGTGCGAACGAGGAGATTGCGGTCGGAGAGGACGGGAGCACGGTCGCGGACATCGTGCAGCAGGCGGTGGACGGCTCGGGGCTCACCTCCGCGCTGTATCGCGTGACCCGCGGCGATGAGGTGATCGCCACCGGAGCGATCGGCGACTCGATCCACGGGGTGCCCGCCGAGCTGGACATGCACTTCCGCAACGGGAATGTGGCGTTCGCTTACATGGGGACCCTGCTGCTCTTGATGGCTGAGGATGGCACCCTGACCCTCGACGACACGATCTCGCAATGGCTGCCCGACCTCGACGTTCCCCGCGCGGACGAGGTGACGCTCAAGATGCTTGTGCAGAACACCTCTGGCTACCCCGACTACGTGCGGGACCCCGCCTTCGGCGAGCGCTTCCTGCAGAACCCCTTCCAGCAGTTCGACGCGGACGACCTGCTCGACTACGCGTTCACGACTCCCCCCTTGTACGAACCCGGCACGGCCTGGAACTACGCACACACCAGCTATGTGATCCTGGGCGAGGTGCTCGCGGCCGCTGGCGGGCAACCGCTCGCCGACCTCCTGACGGAACGGGTCATCACCCCGATGGGGCTCGCCTCGACGACGCCGGTGCTCACGAGCGCGGTTCCCGAGCCTGTGCTCCACTCCTTCAGCAGCGAGCGCGAGGTCTTCGAGGACACGACCTACTGGAACCCCTCGTGGCAGACTGCCCCCGGTTCAGTGGTTGCCACGAACATCTGCGACCTCGCCGAGTCCGCGCAGGCCATAGGCACAGGATCGCTGCTCTCGGATGCCTCGTTCGACGCCATGATCGCCCCGGAGACCGCGGAGCTCCCGGCACCTCCGGCATCCTGCACGGCTTGCAGGCAGTTCACCGAGGATCAGTACTACGGAATGGGCGTGATCGTTCGCGCGGGATGGATCCACCAGACCCCGCTCTTCGCGGGCACCGGGGTGGTGCACGCCTATTTGCCTCCAGAGGATCTCACGGTCGCGGTAGTCGCCGTGAGCGGCAAGGAAAGTGATTCGACGCAAAACCATGCGATCGAGATCTGGACTTCGATCGCCGCCGAGCTCTCCCCCGATCACGTGCCCCCGGCCGGGTAGCGGCGCGCGGGTTGACTGGCTACAGGACCCCTAGAAGTCCCAGTCCTCGTCATGGGTGTTCTCGGCGACACCAATCACACACGACGACCCGGACCCCGAGAAAAAGTCGTGGTTCTCGTCTGAGCCCGGCGACAGCGCCGACAGGATCGACGGGTTCACATCCGTCACCGACGACGGGAACATCGGCTCGTAGCCGAGGTTCATCAGCGCCTTGTTCGCGTTGTAGTCGAGGAACTTCTTCACGTCCTCCGATTGGCCATCACAACGACTTACGGATTCCCGGTTTTCCCGGTGCCACGCACTCGGCTACTGGAGAAGATGGCAAGAAGAGGCACAGTACCGTCTCGGAATGGTTTGCCGGTGTTCCCGCGCTTCCAGACCGTGACTCGGTTTTCTCGGCCAGATCTGTAGAGCACCACGGCAAAGTTTTTCCCGGGGAATTTGCACCCCGCGAACTTCACTGGAGCAGAAGCTATCAGGACCTCTCGCTCAAGCGTTTCGCGAGCATCCCTCCCGGCGGGAATCGCTTTGACCTGCCGGACGAGCTGAAAGCACCGTGCTGGCGAAAGCACACATCGGGCTCTGGCGATGTCATGGGCAGGCTTCATGCCGATCGACCATCAGTGACGATTCGGACCGAATTCTTCAAGCCCGAGAAGGGTCGGTACCTCCACCCCACTGAGAACCGAGCGATCACGCACTATGAGGCGGCTCTGCTTCAAGGGTTCCCAGACAACCACCGATTCGTGGGGTCGAAGACTGCGATTGCGCGGCAGATCGGCAACGCCGTACCCATCCCCCTGGGGAAGGCGATAGCGCAGCAGCTCGAACGACAGTTCTAGAGCAATGTGGTGGCGTCAACTGGCGTGTGCAACTTTTTGAAACCGCCAGCTTGTGATCCCGCCAACAGGTTCCCCCTAGAATATCGCGACCTCACATAGCTACTCTGTGCGCTTCGACTTCTGCTGCGCCATCGCGCGAAGCCTTCGCTGAACTTCAGGTGGCGTCACAGAAACAAGCCGCTGACCACCCAGTTTCGGATAGAGCGGCCGATCCCGACTGAAGATTGTGGAGTGATGCATATCCGGCACACCCTTGTTCCAGAGATGCAACTTCGATTCATGGGTGAACGAGCCCCGAACCGCATCGATTGCGCCACCCGTAATCCATCCAAAATCAGAATGCTCGATGAGCTGATATTCGACCGCCCGGGATACGCAAGCTGCAACCCAATCGGCAAACTGGATATTCGCACTTACGGCACTATCTAGATGCATCGGCGGCTCGACGATCCGCCGCATCTCCTCGAACTCACCCGAACGACTAAACATGTGGGCGTACATCGTCGGCATCCGTTCAATGCGCTGTTTCTCGTTTACCTGATCCATCATCACAAGCAGATGATTGTGACGACTCTCAGCGTGGCGCGCAAGACGGTTCAGCGTCTCCTTCATGGCCATGGCCTCGCGGGCATCCGTGTCTAGGTGAGTCTGGTTCGGCGTCCCAAGTGGTTTCTCATCGATGTAGTAGAAGAGGTTTCCACCGACCGAGCGGAGCCGCCGCACCAGTGCGCTAAAAACGCGGATCTGCTGAGGATACTTGTCGAGAGTTACCCTACGGAAGATCGCAGAGCCTTTCTTCTCCCATTGTGCGGGTCGGTCGCTGGCGGCGATTTCGGTGGCGTAGACCTTCCGCTTCTCCTCGGCAAACCAACTACCGAAACGTCGAGCTTCGGGAGCTGGCACGACGAATCCCGCATAGCCGAAGGCAGGACTGGTGTTAAATCGGGAATGATCCTTCGACACGAACGCGCCGGTCTCGCCAACCTCGTCAAGATACGCCAGAAGCATGCATCCATCTTGTCCGCAGCCTCCGACACGAAAGCCCGCGCTCTCGCGCGGGCTTTCCGAATCGGCGCTCAGAGACCTATTTCATTCTCCGCTACCGGAAACCATGCTAGCCACTTTCGTTGTTAACTGCCAAGCTCAAGGACCGCCTTTCGACAAGCTCAAGGACCGCCTTTCGACAAGCTCAAGGACCGCCTTTCGACAGGCTCAAGAACCTTTCGACAGACTCAAGGATCGAGGACCCCTAGAAGTCCCAGTACTCGTCATGGGCCGCGTGATCACGCGGAACTTCGGGGCCCGCAGCGGGGCCGTGCCCTCTGCGTGCCACTCTGAAACAGGCTGTGTGTCCACTGCTGTCCAGCGGTGCGTGGCACACCTCGATTCTACTCGCTGAGCGAAAATCGCGCCGGTCCGCTACTGGTTTGAGAAGCGATCCTTCAGCGCTTGCAGGGAACCTCTCGATGCTGGCACACGCACTGGGTCATAGCAGGTGGTGAAGTTGCCCATGTATCTCGGGTAGAGGTCCTTGCCGCCGCTTTCAGCACGGACTTTGCTGCTGTCACTCGTGACTCGTGCAAGACGATCGCCGAAGTACTTGGGCGCCCACTTGAACTCTTCGAAATCAGGGTCGAACTTGTAGGCAGCGATGCGGCCCAGCAATGCACAGATCCAATCTGCGCACTGCACTGTTTGGTAGAGGTGGCTCTCAACCTCCATCGGGGGCTCCAGCAACCGTGTGGCGTTCTCGTGGGAGAACATGAACGAGGCCGCACCCGCGAACACTTCGAGACGTTCCCGGTCACCCTGCTTATCGAGGATCATCATGAGATTCTCTCCATCGGGGAGATTCCAGTGGATCCGCTGGATGAGCTGCTTCATGGCGTGGTCGTACCGTTTAGCATTGGTCTCTGAGATCGCCTCGGGGCCTCCGCGCGGCTTCTCCTGACCGTAGAAGACGACCTTTGCGTCCAACTGTTCGAGCTTCGTGAGTACACGTCCAATGATGCGGCGTACCTCGCGGTACTTCTCAACGTTCTGCGTGGTGAGGAGGGCCGATCCCTTCTTCTCCCAGTGCTCAACCTTCTTCCCTTGCGAGATCACCTTGACGTCGATCTCTTCTTTGAGTCCGGACTCTTTGATGTATCGGAACGCGCCGGAGAGTTCACGCACGTTGTCCACCGGGATGATGAAGCCCCCGAGACCGAATACTGGATGGGTCTTGTACGACTCGTGCTCCCTGCTGACGTAGAGGCCGTTGTGACCGAACTCGTCGAAGTAGCCGATGTACAATCATTCCTCCAGGAAACACGAAGGCCCGTGTCAGAAACACGGGCCTCGGAAGTGGAGCGCAAATGCGCGTCCAGGCCCAATCCTACGCGTACTCCGCAGACCGAGCAAGCGATCGGAGTTCGAGAAGGTTACGCCCAGGATACTGGGCAGCACCGACATCGAGACGGTCTCGGGGTCAAAGCCTCGGGACCTCAGCCGGTCTGGCGCTTGATCGTGACCCCTCCCACGACGATCGTGCCAGTCCTTCGATCGAGCGAAGCGCACCCTCAGCGCGTGCACGGTCAACCTTCTGGGTTGTGGCATCGGGAGTGGGCCCGAGAGGTGTCGCTGCCGTGACTCCGTACCGATCGCGATAAGCGGCGACCACGCGAGCGTTGCGGCGCCAGACGTTGAGGCTGCGCAGATCGCCAGGCTCGGCGGTGACTGCCGTCAACCATGGCGCTGAATCAGTAATTGCCGCGCTGAGGAGTGCGTCTGCCCGCTCTTCGATCAGCTCCGCACGCTCCGTGAGTGAGCGTTGCATCTCCTCGTTCATCGCACCGGTCGCTTCGGGAATGAGCCCAGCGATGAGCCTCGCGGGCTTCTTGATGCGCCCCGATCCGGCGGGTCGTGTGGTTGCAGTAGCCACACGGTGACGCAGCACCGCGGCGATGTCGTCGGCGTCACCGAAGTCACGCGCAGGCACGAGACGAGGCAGCAGTCGCTCGACGTCGTGGTTGTTAGCCTCAGCCCGGCGTAGCTCAGCGGTAAGCGGCCCGAACGCATCAGAATCGACCACACTCTCCGCTTGCTCGGCGCTCAGCCCGGAGGACCTGATCAGCGACGCCCACCGGTCGCGCTGCGCGGCAGCGGCGATCGTCTCGTACTCGGCGGCGAGCTGGGCGATGGTTCCCCAGAGCTCTTGCTCGGCGGCGAGGGTTTCGTGCGCAGACAGCTCGGCGCCCACGTGCTGGAGCACACCACTCAGAACGCTCTGTGCGGTGGCCTCCCCATGGTCGCCGGGGTGCGGACCTACGTGGGAGTCATCGGGCTTGTCGACTGCGACGTAGGCGATGTTCGCGTCGCGACCCCGGGTCGTTGCGACGTACAGGCTCTCGCGCGTCAGCGAAGCATCCACAAGTACATGCGCTGTGTCAGTGGTCAGGCCTTGGGCGCGGAAGGAGGTGACAGCGTAGCCGAGATCGACGTGCTCGGCGACGTAGTCTGCCGGGAGCAGCAGGTTGGCTCCTCGTGAGCGTCCTTCCCGTCGAATGAGCATCGAACCATCCGTGCGAACATCGAGAACGTGCCACCGGTCACCATTGCGTACCCAGCTTCCAGCTGCCCGAAGTCGCCGATCGTTCTTACGCGTGATCACGACGTCGCCGTTCGCCGCTTGGGTGCCGTCGTGCAGGTCAACTTCGCGCGGGCCGCGCACGACACCATCGAGGATCAGGGCTGTACGTGCACGAGTGTTGAGCGCAGTGACCGATTTGTTCGAGTCAGAGACGAGCACGGTCGCCCGCCCGACGAGTTGGTCGGTCCGCCATGCAGCGTACGCGGCCTCGATCATGGCTTCGGTGTCACCCTCAACGATGCGGCCGCGCTCCGCGTAGGTGTCGAGCACTTCGGCGCGACCGTGGCGGAGGTCGAGGGAGGCGCGCTTCTCCCAGTCGTGTGTGAAACGGTGCACGTCGACGAGTTCGGCGACGTCGTCACGGTCGTGAGCGAGAAGCCCGAACGCACCGCCCGCGTCCACAGCTTGGAGCTGCGCGTAGTCACCAACGAGCAACACCTTCGCTCCAGTGTCCGCCGCGAGCCCGACGATGCGGTCAAGTGACAGCGTTCCGGCAAGGGATGCCTCGTCGATGATGACGAGCTGATTCGCGGTGAACGTCTCACCGGTTTGGAGGTGTGTCTGCCACCACTTCGCGGTGTTCTCAGTCACGATCCCGAGGTCTTCGCCGAGCACCTCGGCCGCGCCCGACGAGGGCGCGAGTCCGACAACAGAGCCTGGGCCGTGCTCCTTCTCCCACGCCCGGCGGAGCGCGCTCATCGCTGTCGTCTTTCCTGCTCCGGCGGGGCCGACCAGCACGTCGACCACGCGTCCAGACACGGCGATCGCCGCCAGCGCGGATGCTTGATCAACGCCGAGCATCCGTCGCTCACCGTCCGGCTTCCGCGAAACTCGTTCGATGGTCGCCAGCGGAATTGTGGGGCCCGACGTCGTCCGTGAGAGCTGCAGCAATCGGTCCTCGGCGTCGAGCAGTTCCCCTGATGAGAAGACGGTGGAATGCTTCGGGCGGAACACCGACGACTCATCGGCACGTCGGAAGACTGCGGGACTGGATGCCAGCTCGGGCGGCGTCAACCGGAATGATGCACTCTCGGCAGCATCCACGACCATGCCGATCACCGCCTCGCGGTCGCGCGTGCTCGCAAAGCGATACCCCATTGTCTGGCGGGCCGCCTCGGCGGTGAGGTTCCAGCGTCGCCAGGTGGAGCGCTTCTCCCCTACAGTCGCGACCACGCTCGAACCGAGGTTCGCGATGACGTCCACTGGCATATCGTCTGTACGTAACAACATTGGCGCATCGTTGGCGACAACCGTTCGCGCCCAGCTCGTCGCGCCTTCCTCCAGGATCGCCCCAGCGCGTTGCCGCCAGCGGTCAGTGAGGTCAGCGAGCGAATGGATCTCCTTCTCCGGCCGCGTCGCGAGTGTCGCCTGAGCACGCAGCTTGATGATCCTCGCACTGGATGGCTGCCTGCCGTGCTTATCGACGTACGCCGCGATGAGACGATCCTTCTCCTCATCAATGTGTCTCGAACGCGATGAAAACGCATCGACCAGGGCCTGCGGAACTGAGGCAATGCTCCACGCCGGGTTTCGGTCGCGACCTCGCTCGCGGGCTTCCCATTCGACGCCCAGTGTGCGTGTGAGGTGGTCGGCGAACACGGCTTCATGAAGCTCGGAGAGCGCGACCGTTGCGGCGTGCATCGGGCGGCTGTCGAGGCTGCGCCATTTGTTGTCGAGCACGGTCTGGACCTTGTTGCTGATGACGACGTGGGTGTGTAGGTGTGGGTCACCAGCCCGTGAGTCGTAGTGGTCGTATGCCGTCGCGATCAACCCGCGTACGTCGACCTGCGCAACGGCACCGTCGCCGGGGGTTGCACCGGCGCGAGTGGCTGCAACTTCGCGCTCCATGAACGCAACCACCTCTGCAACCGCCGCATGGTGGGCATCAACGATGAGCGATTGCGTCCCAGCGTCGGCGACCCCCCAGAGCACGGAGGCGGACTTCGGGATCGAGAACGTGTAGTCATATCCTGCGACCGCTCGACGGGTGCCCCGCGCTGACTCTTCAGCTTCGATCGCAGCCACCTCGCGACCGCGCGCCGCAGCGCTTAGATCGGGCGCGAGCGCAGCGACTCGCTCGGCGATCCGATCGGCTCTGGGCTTGTATTGCGGATACGCCCGCCCGAGTGGTTCGCCCGTGATGGGGTCGCGGCCCATACCGATGAGCAGCTGGAGCTGGGCCTCGGAGACCTCTTCGCCCACGAGGAGTCGTCCGCCTCCAAGCGCAGCCACGCCATCACCCATCCACCTGCCGGGTGGCGTGCCGTCGGCGCCGTAGTAGCGCGTCAGCGGCGTCGAGAGGTCGCGGTCACCGTCCCCGGCTGCGACGGTGCGCAACAGGTACTTGTACCCATCGCCCGCCGACATCAGCCTCATCGACACCGTCATTCGTGCCCACCTATCCTCCGTTACGGAGGAGGTGAACATGTGGCATCTGAGGCGTCACGAACTCGTCGCGGAAGGCGACGTTCCTCGATCTGCCAGACGCGTGGGGCTACAGACGAAGGTCTGGCCTGTGTCAACGACCGGCGTGATCGATCAAGTCCAGGCGACAAGAACCTCCACGGCATACCTTGGTTCAGTGCGCAGGTCAACGCCGCGAGTGCCGACCTCGGGCAGCTGCTCGTTCCGTCCTTTGGCACATGCCACTCAGAAACCACACTCCCGCTGAATACCCCGGGGAGGTATCATGCGGAGTGGTATTGAAATAGAATGGGTGAGGCAATTTGAGTCTTACCGGCCCGGGAGGTGGAGGTATGTCGATAGCGAATACCGCCCCTTCGCGTCCGGTCAGCCCGCACCCACCCCGGTTCCTCGTTGCGCTATTCGCACTCGGCGCTCTCCTCCTGTGCGCCGTACTCATGCACGCCTTCGGGCATGGTGGGCGCCACGAGGCCGCACCTGCAACGGCGTCGGTAATGCACGCTGAAGCCGCGCCCGGAAGCCCCACGACGGCGGTCACCTCCGGGCATGGCGAGCACCCAACGGCCGCGCACGCAGATGGACTTTCGGATCCCGGTGTCGCCTGCGGAGCGGGCTGCGGCGAACATGACATGGTCCAGGTCATCTGCATGCTCGTGTTCCTGACCGCGGGTGTGTTCTTCCTCTTCGTTCTCTCCCGGCGATTGGCCACCGATCGCTGGTTCGGTGCGCACGAATTGAAGATGGCTGTTCATGCCCGGGGTGCGCCCCGTCCGATGACGCCGTCGCCGCAAGAACTCTCCATTAGTCGAACTTGATCGGTCTACCGGGGCCGCGCCATGTGCGCATGGCCTCGCTTTGCCGATCCCAAATTCTTCGACGTATTGGAATAACTCATGAAACTCCGAACCTTGTTTATTGTTCCGGGCATTCTCGCCGCCGGACTGGTCCTTGCCGGTTGCACGACTGGCCCAGCGGAACCCGCACCTGCTACTTCGACAGCACCATCATCAGTGTCGGAGGACTTCAACTCTGCTGACGTGATGTTCGCGCAGATGATGGTCCCTCACCATGTGCAGGCCGTCGATATGTCCGACCTGATTCTCGCGAAGGATGACATCGACCCTCGTGTTGTCACCCTCGCCGAAGAAATCAAAGCCGCACAACAGCCTGAGATCGACACGCTCAACACCATGCTCGAAGCCTGGGGCATGCCCCAGGCCGCAACCGATGGTATGGGCATGGGCCACGGCGGCCACATGGACGGCATGATGACCGAGGAAGACATGCAGGCACTCGAAGCCGCAACTGGACCCGACGCGAGCCGACTGTTCCTGGAGCAGATGATCGTGCATCACGAGGGTGCCGTGGAGATGGCGCAAGCTCAGGTCGATTCCGGGGTGAATCCGGATGCCGTCTCGATGGCACAGTCGATCATCGACACCCAGAACGGTGAGATCGAGACCATGCGCGACATCTTGCTGCGCCTCTAACCACCCATCCCCCTGGGGTCGGCGCGAAACTACTTGCGCGCCGACCCCAGCAACACCAACACACAGCACCGGTTGCGCACCCTTGGCTACCCAGGGCCACAGCCGGGCCTCGACTGAAAGACGACGACGCTATGAAGCGATTCACAACCCTTGCCGCGGCAGCTGCGGCAATCCTCTCCCTTACGCTGGCTGGGTGCTCCGCCCCGGATGCTGCGGTGCCCAACACACCCAGTGCCGACCTGCTCGCCTCTCACAACCTGACCGACATGTCGGCGAGGGAGATCGTCGACACGCTCGACCGGATGAACGTGAGCGACCGGCCTACCGACTTGATCGCATCCGTACAGCCCAATGCCCTCGTCCTGACCGACAACGTCACCGAAGTCTCCCTGGACATGCCGGATGACGTGACCTATGTCTCTGTTGCCCCCTTCGTTTCGCAAACACACGAGTGCTTTTACCACAGCCTCACGACCTGCCGAGGAGAACTCTCTGCGCAGCAAATCGAGGTGCGGTTCATCGACGATGCGACCGGTGACGTGATTCTCGAAGAAACCACGACCACGTTCGACAACGGGTTCGCTGGGTTCTGGCTCCCCCGCAACCTGAGCGGGACGATCGAGGTGACCTACGACGGGAAGACCGGCGAAACCCCGTTCTCGACCGCGAACGACGCGGCGACCTGCATCACCACGCTCCAACTCACGTGATTTTCGGGAGCCGCCCGATGAGACACGGCGACTCCCACCCGACAACAGCGGGGCATCGAGCCCGATGCACCCGCCGATAGAAAGGACTTCACCATGCATCGAGATCCAGCCCATGAGCACCACGACCACTCGGGAGGTCACGGTGATCACCCGCCGGAGGCGCTAACTAGGGACAACGCATCCGGCCACCACAACCATCATCAGGCACAGGCGCATCCTGATCACCACGCGCACGCTGAAACCGCTACCGACGCGCGTCTGGATCAGCCTGCCGCCCACGACGCTCATGCGGGCCATGCCCACGGGGCAGCGAACCACGACGCCCACGCGGATCATGACACGGGTGCGCATGCCGGACACAGCGTCGCGATGTTCCGCAACCGGTTCTGGGTGACGCTTGTGCTGTCGATTCCGGTGGTCATCTTTAGTCCGATGGTCGCGATGATTTTCGGCTACCACATACCTGAAACCGGCTGGACGACATGGATCGCCCCGGTCCTTGGCACGGTTATCTTCTTCTACGGCGGCATGCCGTTCTTGAAGGGCGCGCTCCGGGAGATCCGGCTTCGGCAACCAGGCATGATGCTGCTGATCGCGATGGCCATCACCGTCGCGTTCCTCGCGTCCTGGGCCACGTCGCTGGGCGCTGGGCTTGACCTCGACTTCTGGTGGGAACTCGCCTTGCTCGTGGTCATCATGCTCCTCGGGCACTGGCTGGAAATGCGCGCGCTCGGTGGGGCATCAAGCGCTCTTGATGCCCTTGCTGCATTGCTGCCCGATACCGCCGAGCTGGTCCGCGAAGACGGAACCGTGGAGCAAGTGCCGAGCACCGATGTCGCAACGGGTGACCTCGTCCTCGTGCGAGCCGGAGGGCGCGTGCCAGCCGACGGCACTGTAGAAACAGGGTTCGCCGACATGGATGAGTCCATGGTCACCGGTGAATCAACGACCGTTACCCGCACCGCTGGAGACGCGGTCACAGCGGGCACCATCGCCACTGACTCCGCAATCCAAGTTCGTGTGACCGCCGTTGGCGAGAACACCGCGCTGGCTGGCATTCGTCGACTGGTTGCTGATGCGCAAGCATCGTCCACCCGTGCGCAGGCACTCGCCGACCGTGCAGCGGCCTTGCTGTTCTACTTCGCAGTCACCGCGGCCATCATCACGGTGATCGTGTGGCTCATTGTCGGTAGCCCCGCCGATGCCATCACCCGCGCCGTGACGGTGCTGATCATCGCGTGCCCGCATGCTCTGGGTCTTGCCATCCCGCTCGTGATCTCCATCGCAACCGAGCGCGCCGCTAGCGCTGGCGTTCTCGTCAAGGACCGTCTGGCGCTTGAGCGCATGCGCAGCGTCGACGTCGTCATGTTCGACAAGACCGGAACCCTCACCGAAGGTCGCCACGCGGTCACGGCGGCAACCATCGTCCCGGGCGCCGACCCGGAGCGCGCGTTCCTGCTGGCTGCCGCCGCAGAATCCCCCAGCGAGCACCCGGTCGCCCGCGCCATCGGCGCATGGGCGCAGGAACACGCTGCCGGATCGGCAATGCCATCGGTGGACGCGTTCCGTTCCGAGCCGGGCGTAGGGGTCACAGCAACTGTGGATGGCGTCGAAGTGCGGGTCGGTGGACCGCGCCTGCTCGATTCACTTGGTCTGTCCATCCCCGAGGGCATTCAAGCGAAGGTCTCCGAATGGGAGTCGCTTGGATCGAGCGTCCTCTTCGCGGTTATCGACGGTCGCATCGAAGGTGCATTCGCCCTGCAAGATGTGATTCGTCCCGAGTCTCGGGCTGCCATCGATGAACTGCATCGACGAGGCATACGCGTGGGCATGATCACCGGCGACGCCCAGCAGGTGGCGGACGCGGTTGCAGCTGACCTCGGCATCGATGAGGTCTTCGCTGGGGTTCTGCCCGGTGACAAGTCTGACAAAGTTGCCGCGTTGCAGAACCGCGGTTACAAGGTCGCGATGGTTGGCGACGGCGTGAATGACGCACCTGCTCTTGCCCGCGCGGACGTGGGTATCGCGATCGGTGCGGGTACCGACGTCGCGATCGAGTCGGCAGGCATCGTTCTGGTATCGAGCGACCCGCGCGCCGTGTTGAGTGCGATCGAGCTTTCACATGCCTCCTACCGGAAGATGGTGCAGAACCTGGTGTGGGCAACCGCCTACAACGTGATCTCTGTGCCGCTGGCCGCGGGTGTGCTCGCGCCGATCGGATTCACGCTCCCACCGGCCGCAGCCGCCGTGCTGATGTCGCTCTCCACGATCATGGTCGCTCTGAACGCTCAACTGCTCCGTCGTCATGAGCTGGACCCAGAGAAGCTGGCACCACTCCAACCGACGAAACGCGAATCCGCCCTGACCCATTGAGTCAGAAGACGAATCGAATCAACCCGGGCCGCGCGCGATAACGCGACGGTCCTGTTGCCGCGGCCGAGTACACCCGAACGACGGGCAGATCATCAGTACTCGGTCGCGGCATGAGTAAGTGGATGAACATCGACATACCGAACGGGGCGACGCCGGGTTGTCATCGTTCGTGCTGGATTTCGTCGTGCCACCCGGGCGGATGCTGCCGCGATGCATGGCTGCGACCGAAAGGCCGTACTCATTCCGAGATAACTGGCCTGTAGCGGATAAGATCCGGTTTAGTACCAATACCGTTCAGTTAGGGTTACAGCGGTGTAGTTTGGTGGTATGCCAAGAGCTGGGTGGAAGAAGTCGGAGTCCGAACGTCGGTTGTCGGATTTGGTGTCGGTCGGTGTGCTGACGCGGGTGTTCCCGCCCGGCGTGGTCGATGACGTGATCGCCGAGACAGGTCGTACCGAGCAACGTCATCGCTCGCTACCGGCGCGGGTGATGGCGTATTTCTCCATCGGAATGGCGCTGTACTCGGAGGGGTCGTACGAGGACATCTGGTCGCAATTGACCGATGGCCTGTCCTGGGCCTCTGGCTGGACCGAAACCTACACACCACCGAGCAAGTCTGCGATCTTCCAAGCTCGGGCCCGGTTGGGGTTCGAACCGTTGGCTGCGCTGTTCGAGCGAGTCGCGAACCCGATCGGTGACGCGAGCACGCCGGGTGTCTGGTTGGCGGGCCGTCGGCTGGTCGCGATCGATGGAATGTGCCTCGATGTTGCCGACACTGCGGTGAACCACGCGCACTTCGGTCGACCTGCGACCAGCAAGGGCGAGCAGTCCGCGTTCCCCCAAGCCCGGGTCGTGGCGTTGGCGGAGTGTGGCACCCACGCCATCTTCGCTGCTGAGATCGGCCCCTACCGCGAATCCGAAGCGACCCTCGCTGCGCGGCTTGTGCCGAAGCTGCAACGGGGGATGGTGCTCACCGCCGACCGCGGGTTCTTCTCCTACGCCCTGTGGCGGAAGGCTACCGCGACCGGCGCGGACTTGTTGTGGCGGATCCGCACCGACAAGAGCGCACCGAAGCCGGTCCACGTCGCGGATCTACCCGACGGGTCGTGGCTGGCTGACCTGCGCCAGACGCACTCGGCCGCAGCCCGGCGGGCCGAGCCGATGCGCGTGCGCGTGATCGACTACACGATCGATGACGGCCGCGAACATCCCGAGCGATACCGTCTGTTCACAACCCTGCTTGATCCGGATGAGGTGTCTGCCACGCAGCTGGCCGCCGGTTATTCCCAGCGGTGGGAGATCGAGCTGGCCTTCGACGAGCTCAAGACCCACCAACGAGGGCCGCGTACGGTGCTGCGTTCCAAGTCTCCGGATCTGGTGTTGCAGGAGATCTGGGGACACTTGTGCTGCCACTTCGCGATCCGGTCCTTGATGGGCGAGGCTGCCGCCCATCAAGGGCATGATCCGGACCGGGTGAGTTTTGTTGCTGCGTTGCGGATCACTCGTCAAACCCTCGCCCATCCGGGCGCTTTTTTCCCCTGACCAGCATGACCGCGACGGTCCCGGCTGGCTCGGGTTCCTTCGCCGGCTCCTTGCGCGGCTCAATCCCGTGCGTCGACGCCGTTCTGCTCCCCGGGTGGTGAAACGGAAGTACGTGAAGTGGCACGTCAAACGTGCCGAGCACGCCGACTGGCCCCAGCCTGCTAAGCAGACGACGATCAGCGTCAGTCGCTGCTAACTGAACGGTATTGGGTTTAGTACCGTCTGTTCCACCGAAACGCCGCGGAGGCGATATGACTGAGCCATGGATCTCTGCCGATGAGATTGCCTCCCATCTCGGCGTCTCCAAAGACACAGTGTACGCATGGATCAGCACCCAGAACATGCCCACCCACAAGGTCGGACGCCTCTGGAAGTTTCAGGCAAGCGAAGTTGACGAGTGGGTGCGCCAAGGCGGCGCCTCGACACAGGAGAACGAATAGCCGATGTCACGCCTCACGGATCTACTCCGTCAACTCCGCAGTGCTGACCCCCAGCTTGGGGCGGATCTCGAAAAGGAGATCACCGCTCTGACGAAGCGACGCAGCTTCGGTCTGGTCTTCGAACGCCACCAGCCTGAAGCGGTCGAGCTGCCTGGCCAGCCGGTGCGCCGCGGCTCGAAAGTGCAGGTGCTTCCACCACGCGGCGAGACTGCAAAGGGCGACGCACGGAATCCGGGAACCACAGTCGTTCTGTATTCAAGTTCCCCTGAGAAAGCGGTCCTCGGCACCGTGCGTCTTCGGCGAACGATCAAGGTGAACCCTGATTGCGTGTGGGGATTGCATGGATCGGACATTGGTATTAGCGAGAGCGACCTCAACGCGTACCTCGAAGGCGCCGACGAATCGACGCTCTTGGAGGTTGACTGCCCAGACTCCTGGGAACAACCGGTGCCGCTCAATTCACTCAGGACGGTACTCGGTATCGAACCCTCGCAAAGTTTCCGCTATCTGGCCACCGAGCAGGTCGAGCAGGCGAAGCAGCTCAGCGCTCCGGACGTCTGATTCCGGCCAGTGGCCCCTCGGACAACCAAGTCGAGACAGAAGATTTCCATCGCTGAGAGTCCGAGTTCCAGGCCAGCGTGTGCCCGGCGTCGAATACTTCCAACTGCACCAGGTCCTTACGACGTTCTGCGAGCACCGACGACAATCTGATCGGTACCGAGTCATCGTGACTGCCGTGAAGGATGAGTTTCGGCACGGCGAGTTCCTCGGCGCGGGTCACCCAGTCGAATTCTCGTAGCGGGATGCGAACAGGCAACCCCAGTAGTCGGGCGAGCGTGCCGAGGGTGAGCCACGGAACGGCAAGCAGACCAGCGCCACCCGGGAGCCCAGCGCGCTTGCAGTTTGCCTTGATGACCTCCACCCAGTCGAGCACCGGCGAATCGAGGACAAGTCCCACTACCAGTGGTGCATAGTCAGACCGATGCGCAACCTGCAGTGCGATCGCAGCTCCCATAGACCAGCCGAACAGCACGATCCGTTCTGCTCCACGGCGAACCGCGTATCCGATCGCTGCCTCAATGTCTTCGACTTCGGTGGCGCCAAGTGTGGACCGACCACGTCCCGCGGTGGGCCCTTCCCCATCGTTGTGGTAACTCACCACGAGTGACGTGAGTCCTAGTTCCGTCGCGACCTGTACGCCACGGAGTGTGCCCGCTCGGGGGCTGCCAAGTCCGTGGACGTGAATCGCCCAGGTGGACAGATCACCGTCGACGCGCCATGCAGGCGCCGAGCCCACCGGCGTCACGATCGAGATGTCGCGGGCATCGAGCCCGGCATCGGCGGGTGTGGCGTAGTAGATGCCGCTCCACGAGACTCGATCACCAGCTCGCGGCGTGAGCCCTGGTGACACTCCCACGAGGGCGCGCGCGACTTGGTTCTGACCACGATCCTCGACTTCGTTGCCGAGTTGCGCCCATCCGCCGCGTTCAAACCAGAGATTGTAGGTGCCGGGCGCTTCGGTATCGCAAGTACGGTCGAGCAGAAGAAGTTGGCGATCACCATTGACCTCAACGCTGCGCAAGGTCAGCTTGAAACGGCGTGGCCCGACTGGTGTTGTTAGCTTCCGCGCGATCGTCCATCCCAGGGCTGCACCAGCAGCACCGACCATAGCACCGCCGATCGCGAGCCGCCGCTTCATGCGTGCTCCCTGCTGCTGTCGCCACGATCCGCGCGCAAACCTGTGCGCGCCACGCCCGAGTCGAGCCCCAGAAGTTGCGCCTCAGCCCGCTCTAGGAGACTGCTGATTTATCTTGGCGGTTTAAGGCGCGCCTCTGTCGTTCCTGGCGCCGGTGTTTAAGACTGGATTTATGCAGGGTCGTGATGATGGTCAGCGTCAGTTGTTGGATGTCGGTGCGTTCGCCGGTCACATGTTGCCGGTTGGGTCGGTGTTCGCGTTCCTGGCCGAGCACCGGCACGAGTTGTTCCCCGATGACGCGTTCGCGGACTTGTTTCCCTCGGGCCGTGGACGCCCGTCGACGCCGGCGGACGTGATCGCTTCGGTGATGGTGTTGCAGACGTTGCACTCGTTGTCGGACCGGGAGACAGCGGAAGCAGTGACGTTTGATTTGCGTTGGAAAGCGGCGTGTGGTTTCGGATTGACGGAAACGTCGTTCCATCCGACGGTGTTGACCTATTGGCGCCGCCGCCTGGCCGCGAGCACACGCCCGCACCGTATTTTCGAGGCGGTGGCTGAGGTCATTGCGCGGTCTGGGGCGCTCTCTGGTCGTAAGCGTCGGGCGTTGGACTCGACGATTCTGGATGATGCCGTTGCCCGCCAGGACACGGTGACGCAGTTGGTTGCGCAGATCCGGCGGGTCGGTCGGGAGATCCCGGGAGCCGATACGATCGTGGCCGGTCTGCCTGGCCATGACTATGCCCAGCCGGGGAAACCCGACATCGCTTGGGATGACAAAGCGGCCAGGGACGACCTTGTCTCCCGACTCGTAACCGACGCGCTGGCATTGCTCGCGGCGATCGACACGACCATGCTGACGGAGCCGCAGCAGGAGACGGTCGCGCTCCTCGCTCTCGTCGCAGGTCAAGACGTTGAACCGGCCGAGGGATCGGACGGCACGGACGGGCGCTGGCGGATCGCCCGGAAGGTCGCACCCGACAGGGTGATCTCGACCGTTGACCCCGACACTCGCCACGCACACAAGAGCCGGGAGAAGAAACAAGACGGCTTCAAAGCCCACATTGCGATCGAGCCCGACACCGGCCTGGTGACCGCGGCCGCGTTGACGAAAGCATCGGGGGCGCAGAACAGTGACGCGGTCCGCGGCGTCGAGCTCGTGGCCGCGGACACCAGCATTGGATCTGACATGGTGGAGGTCCTCGGCGATTCTGCTTATGGCAGTGGTGACCTCCTCGCGCAGGTCACCGCTGCTGGGCATGTTCCGATCATCAAGCCGATGCCGTTGAGCAGAGCCGTCCCGGGCGGGTTCACCATTGATGACTTCACCATCGACGAGGCCAACCGCGCCGTCATTTGCCCGGCGGGAATCACTCGATCGATCACCTCAAAACGCACGGTCACTTTCGGGGCGGCTTGCGCGGGTTGCCCGCTGAGAGCCCAGTGCACGACCGCCGCCCGCGGCCGCAAAATGGTGTTGCATCCACAGCAAGAAATTCAACGTGAACACCGGGCGCGCGCCCTGCATCCTGACTTTCAATCCGTCTATCGACAACACAGGCCCATGGTTGAACGCTCGATCGCGTGGATGACACGCGGGGCCCGCCGGGTTCCTTACCGGGGTGTTGTGAAGAACAACGCCTGGTGGCTGAACCGGGCGGCTGGTATCAACCTCAAACGGCTCCTCACTCTCGGCTTGAGTAGTCAGAACGGGGTCTGGGTTCTTGGATAACACCGCGAAGGGAGGGCTGCTGCCTCCCACCGGCCACGGCCGGGCACGGGTGGCCTGGGCGGACCATCGGGCCGGAACCGAGATCCGATTCCGGCAGTTCAGCAGTCGACAAGACGCCCCGTCGCAGAGCAAAAAATCGCCCTCAGCGACTCGCGGGGACTCCTGAACCCCCAATAATCAGCAGCGTCCTAGGAGAGTTTCTTCAGCAGGCGTCACCTCGAATGTCACGCGTGGATCGATCATGGCGTCACGAATCTCAACCACTTCGCGATGCAATCGTCCTTCAGGATCGTCAAGACTGGCGCCGAGGGCATCGGTACTGCTGAGCCCGGGGCGAACGCTCGTGGCCCGCTGCCAGAGCGGTTCCAGCTCCCCCGTGATCTGCGCTATCTGCGCGCGCCGGGTGCGTTCACGCAACGACCTGACCACTGGTTGCCCCGCGAACCCGGCGCACAAGAACAGGAAAGTGAGCAGCGAGAGCGGCCCGTATGCTTCGCCGAACGTGCGCATCAGTTCCAGGTGACCCGCGACGTGTGCGACATCCATTACGAGGACCACGACGGCCAAGCCCACGCCGCACGTCGAGCCAAGGAGTAGGAGAAGTGCGGGGATGCGCTGGATCCCGGTAGCGACGCGGAACTGACGGCTCGCCAACGCGAGCATGGCAGCAAGAACGATGCCGCAGTACGTGAAGCCGATCATTGAGTAGGCAGCCGTCACCGGTTGCTCACCGAGGTCAAGCATGAATGTCGCGGTCGACGCGCCTCGGTCAATGAAGAAGAACAACACCGTCGTCGTGACCAGGGCAAGGATCAGCGCGGGGCGCCCAACGGCGGCTCGCACCAGCCGGGGACGATACTCACCTGCCTTCATTGCCGCGCGGCCCAGGAAGAACAGCCCAATCATCAAGAGCGCATCGGAAAGCAGAGTCGTGATGTTCGTTCCTCCGAAGACCGGATCGACGGCCAGGTAGATCGCATCCACGTTGAGCGTCATTGCGATCGCGATCGTCAGGGATGCGTAGGTAATACTGCGATCAGGGCGCCCGCGTCGCAAGACCAGCAGGCTCGCTACGAGAACCCACATGAGGATCGCAACGAGCGTCTGGATCATCCGAAGACCTCGAAGTAGCGCGACTCCGCAGAAGCGGACCCTCGGATCCCTGCGGCAAGCCGGTCCGCGAGGGACTCCGCAGCGATCTCGGTGTCGGAATCAAGATCCTGCCGCCTGAGCAGGCGGGCGCGAGTGTGCGGAGGGATGTCCCCTACGTGCCAGGGTTGAGTGAGTCCACCGGTTCATAGCAAATCCGCCTCGTAGGGCGTGTTGAAGGATCCACCAACCTGATGAGTAGCAATGCCCCAATCACCACGATCGATGTGGACAATGGAAGAGTGTCCGCTCCCTCGAATCCAACTGGCCCGACCCGTCGTCGGTCGTTCACCCCTGCCCAGAAACTCCAGTACCTGTCCGAGTACGAGACCGCTTGCGAAACCGGGCAAGGCGGCGCGTTCCTGCGTCGGCATGGCCTCTACTCGTCATTGATGTCGGAATGGCGACGTCAACGTGACGCGGGCCTCCTCGAGGGCAAACAGCCCGGCGACACGGTCGGGGCACCCTCGCGGGAGCAAGCCGAGATCGCGCGGTTACGGCGAGAACTCGCCAAAGCCGAGCGGAAGCTTGCGACCACGGAAACGGCGTTAGACATCATGGGAAAAGCACACGCGCTCTTGGAACAACTCTCCGAGAGCGCGGACCCCGACCCGAAGCACAAGAAGCGCTCATGAACACCTACCTCGAACTCACCGATGCCGGGATCCCGACCCGGCAGGCTGCGACCTTGACTGGTGTGTCGCGGGCGACCGCGGCGCGGGCGATCG
Source organism: Gulosibacter molinativorax (assembly GCF_003010915.2). Lineage (NCBI taxonomy): Bacteria > Bacillati > Actinomycetota > Actinomycetes > Micrococcales > Microbacteriaceae > Gulosibacter > Gulosibacter molinativorax. The sequence continues at coordinate 1,667,795 of NZ_CP028426.1, forward strand.
CCCGCGCGAGGCGTCCTGACCCGGCGCCTGCTGGCCCGCGCCCGGTCCCGGTGAACAAGCTCTCGCTCGCGGAACGAGCCCGGATCTTGGCGGTGTTGAATAGCGAGGAGTTCGTGGATAAGCCGCCGTTACAGGTGTACGCGATCCTGCTGGAGCGGGGCGAGTATGTCGGGTCGGTGTCCACGATGTATCGCGTGCTGGGCGAGAACTCCTTGGTGCGGGAACGTCGCCGGCTTGCGACGCATCCGCCACGGAAGGTGCCGGAGTTGATCGCGACCGCGCCTGGGGAAGTTTTCTCGTGGGATATTACGAAGCTCCCGGGGCCGGTGAAGGGCACGTATTACGACGCGTACGTGATGATCGATATTTTCTCCCGCTATATCGTGGGCGCGATCGTGCATTCCTGCGAGGACGGGGTCCTCGCCAAAGAGATGATGCTGGACGCGTTCGGGATCCACGGCACCCCGCAGGTCGTGCATTCTGATGGTGGCCCATCGATGACTTCGAAAACGGTGCAGACGCTGCTGGCCGATCTTGGGGTGGTGCGGTCGCGTTCCCGCCCGCACGTGTCGAATGATAATCCGTATTCGGAAGCGCTCTTCAAGACGATGAAATACCTGCCGGAGTTCCCTGACCGGTTCTCGTCACTGGTCCATGCGCGGCAGTTCCTGGACGAGTTCGTGCATGCCTATAACCATCATCACCGGCATTCCGGGATCGGGATGCATACGCCTGCGGATGTGCATTACGGGCTTGCTGACATGGTTGATCGAGACCGTGACGCGACCCTGGACGCTGCTCGTCGAGCGCATCCGGAACGCTTCGGTACCCGAGCACAGGCCCGTCCGAAGATTCTTGAGCGGGAACCGGCGGCGTGGATCAACCCGCCATCTGTCGACGAGATCGAATTAGCTGCCTAACACCCACCGGCCTCATTCACCTTGACAAATACCGGGGAGCCCGCGCCTGGAAACACGACCGCGTAGCCGCTGAACTCGCCACGTTCGCTGCCGAGAAATACGCCGCGCTCGCTCGCAAACACGGCCTCGACCCGTGGGAGGCCGCGTCCGCAGCCTTCGACGTGATGCGAACTCGTTCGGCGCGCGAGGCTGACGACCCCTGGGCCGTCGTCACTCGCGGCGTGCAGATCACGTGCATCGCCGAAGAGCGCGGGCAGGGGCTGCTGTGCGCGACGCACCAAGCTCGCCGCCCGCACGTCTCCGCCTTCCATGACCCTGAACGATTCGCCGACCGCGAGAATCCACTGGCCGACTACCATCCCGCGTTCCATGTGGTCGACAAGTACCTCGAAACTGAGGCTGACGCCGTCGACAAGAATGACGAGGTAGGCACCGCGGAACAGGCGATCGAGGTCTCAATCGCGTTGTTCGCGACGTTGGGTTGGCCGGAGAGCACAACCCGCGCAGCGGTCGAGCACGTGTGTGGCGCGATCGCACGGGCAGGGTCTCGGCAGAGCGCCTACGAAGTGTTGCGCCGCGACAAGCATGCTCGCGCTCTGCTCGATCTGCCCGGCGATGCGTGGTCGGCCCTGCTGCACGCACTTCTCGGACACCCAAACCCCGCGTATCGCGCAACGAGCACCGGCCGCGGCATCCTCCTTCGCATCCTTGTCGGCGAGACTCTTCCTGACCTGCTGCTCGATGACGACCTCGTGTCGATCATCGTGACGTCTGCGCCCAAACACGGGAGCGGACGATGAGTACGCACGACGGGCACATTGAGCTGGAGCGAGCTGTCGACTCAATCCACGTTGGCCATCGTCACCGCAGAGATCTCGGGGAACTCGCTCTCCTCGCCGCGTCGATCGAACGGGATGGATTGCTGCAACCGATCACTGTGACGCCGGAGGGCAATCTCGTGTGCGGTGCCCGTCGTCTGGCCGCGATCAAGCGACTGGGGTGGATGCACGTCAAGGTCTGGGTGCGCTCGGGGATCTCGGGAGAACTTGCGCACCTGCTTGCTGAGCAGGATGACAACGCGCTGCACAAGTCGCTCACCCAACTGGAGAATGCCGCGCTGTACCGGGAGATCAAGACGTTGATGGCTGAGGATGCCGCCCGTCGCCAAGAAGCAACCCGATTCAGCACCGAGAATCAGCCGGGAAATGACGGTGCCGCAAATTTTGCGGCACCGTCAGACTCTGTCGGAGACACACGCGAGCAGGCTGCCGCCATGATCCCGGAGGGCGCCTCTCACACGACGCTGGAGAAGATCAACTACCTGCAGCAGATGGCGGACGACGAAAGTCAGCCCGACTCCGTGCGAGAAGGCATCGGAGCCGAGCTGGAACTCATCGGATCGGGCGCTCCCGTGCACCCGGGCTTCCAGCGTGCTCGGCAGCTCGTGACCGCGGCACAACCCGATGGTGACGCTGTGGATGTGGCGAAGCTGGCTGAAGAAGCACTCGCGCGCATCAAGAACGCTCCGAAGCCCAAACGCCGACCTTCGCCAAGCGCGCTGACCTCGCGCGTCGACGGCGACGAGCCGTGGCCGATTCGCGCATTCGTCGTCACGTGGACGGAACTCGACGGCTGGTGGCGCCACTTCGACGTCGACGAACTGGCTCGCCAACTGAGTGACGCCGAGATCGAGATGTTCCTGCACGTTGTTGAAGCCACCGTTCAGGTTGCGGAGCGACTCCGTGCCGCGCGAGACATTGATCGGGCGGACGCCGAGTCCCCGACCCAGGTGGGGAACCTTCGCGCCCTCTGATCCGAGACTAATGCGGCGCACCTGTCCCGCATGAAGCTTCCTACCGCTCCCCGCGCACGCCGCACTCTGATCGTCCTCATCGCGGCTCTGTCGCTGGCGATCCTTGTCGCCGGAATCGGCGTCTACGGACTCGTCATCGGATCCGAGCAACCCACCGAGTCAACTGATCCTCCATTGTCGAGTGCTGCTCCGAGCGCAGAACCCTCTCGTGAGCCGACCTCACCACCTCGGATCCCGTCGATCCCACCGACCACCGACGCCGAGGCGTTCGCGCGCAGCGTCGCCGCGGCACTGTTCACCTGGGACACCGGCAGTGGGTTCCTGCCGCTCGACTACACCGCAGTCATGCTCGACGTCGCCGACCCGACCGGCTTCGAACAGTCGGGACTCGCAGCCGACATCGCCACTTACCTGCCCACGTCGAGCGCGTGGGCGCAGCTGCGACCGTACGCAACGACGCAGCGGTTGGAGATCACCTCAGTGTTCGTGCCGGATGCCTGGGCTGATGCGCTCGCGCAGGCTCGCCCGGGGCAGCTCCCCGACGGCGCCGCGGCATACACGATCGAGGGCATCCGCCAGCGATCCGGCGTGTGGAACGGCGACCCGGTCGCCGCAGAGCATCCGGTCGCGTTCACGATCTTCATCGCGTGCCCAGCCGAGGACCCTTGCTACGTCCTGCGGCTCTCGCAATTGAACAATCCGCTGCGTTAGGACGACTGGCTCATGATGAAGAAACTCGCCATCGCAGTGGTCGCCTTGATGTTGCTCGCACCGACCCTCGGACTCGTCACTGTCGGACTGGTGGTGAACCCCACCGCCGTCGCGTGCCTTGCCTCGTCGGGACTCACCGTCGGAAACGTGCCGGACTCTCTCGTGGTCACGACCGCAAACGGTGAGACATTCACCCTGAACAAGCAACAGCTCACGCACGCTGCGACGATCATCACCGTCGGATCGAGCATCGACGGTGTGACGAGGGACGCCATCCAGATTGCACTGATGGCAGCGCTGACCGAGTCAACGCTTCGACAGCTCGCGAACACCGGCACCTACCCCGAGTCCGGCAGCTATCCGAACGATGGGAACGGCTCCGATCACGACTCACTCGGCCTGTTCCAGATGCGACCACAATCGGGCTGGGGCTCGGTCGCCGAGCTGATGGATCCCGAATACCAAGCCAAAGCATTTTTCGGCGGCCCGACCGGCCCCAACTACCCCTCGCCCCGTGGTCTTCTGGACATCCCCGGCTGGCAGAGCATGGGCAAGGGCGAAGTCGCGCAAGCCGTCGAAGTGTCGGCGTATCCCGACCGATACAACAACTACGAGCCCGTCGCCGCGACGATCCTCGCGACGCTCACTCGCGGCACATCGGCCGCAACAGCACCGACGACGACCCCTGCATCGCCTGTCGTCGACGTTGCGGAGGCCTCGCGCGTCGTGTTCCCGTTGCCGGAGGGAACCTGGGTGCACACCAGTGACTTCGGCCCACGAACCGATCCCCTCACCGGCGAGAGCGCCTTCCACAGCGGCACAGACTTCGCAGCGCCGGATGGGACGCCGATCCTCGCCGCGGCTGACGGTGTCGTGACGGTTGCCGAGTTCTCTGGAGGCTACGGCGGCCTAATCGTAATCGAGCACCGCCTCGGTGGCGTGACGGTCGCGACCGGCTATGCGCACATGTGGCAGCACGGCATCCACGTCATCGTCGGCGAGCGCGTTGTCGCCGGGCAACACATCGGCGATGTGGGGTCATCCGGGCGCTCAACGGGCCCACATCTGCACTTCGAGGTTCGACCAGGTGGAACGAACGGCGAAGCAGTGGATGCTGCGAAATGGCTCAATGATCACAATGCAGCAGATCTCCCCGAAGCCACGGCAGCAGCCGGATGTTCCGCGCTTGGAGGCGGCCTCTGATGAACGTGTTTCCTGACTTCGGCAGCCTCAGCGGTATCGGTGACCTCAGAGTCGTGATCGGCGCGATGCTCACCATCATCCTAATCGTCGCGGTACTCATGATCATCATCAGCGCGATCACCTGGGCCATCGCCACGTCGACGGGCAACCCTGGTGTCGCCGCGAAGGCGCGCGCCGGGGTCTTCGTCGCACTCGGCGCCGCGATCCTCGCCGGTGGTGGCGTTACCTGGGTGAACTGGCTCATCGACGTCGGTGGGCAGCTGTAGCAGTGCTGCTGGCCTTGACCATGACATGGTGTTGTCGCGATCTTTTCGCTTTGGCCGTTTGCGTTTGAGTTGTTGATGCGAAGTCCATCAAGACGTTTTGGCAGCCGAGACCAGCGTCAAGTTACCGGGTACGCTGAAGTACATCAGATGATGTATAGTCATTGGATGCTGACTCTTACGGATCGAATCGACGTGATGAACCGGCTCGGTCGGGCGATGGCCGACCCGACCCGCTCTCGCATCCTCCTGACCCTCCTGGCTGGCCCGAGCTACCCGGCGGTGCTGTCTCGCGATTTGGGGCTTTCACGCTCGAACGTGTCAAACCACCTGACGTGTCTGCGCGGGTGCGGGATCGTGGTGGCCGAGCCCGAGGGTCGGCAGACCCGCTACGAGGTCGCAGACCCGCACCTCGCCCGTGCGCTGACAGCGCTGGTGGACGTGACGCTTGCGGTCGACGAGAGCGTGCCGTGCATGGACCCCGACTGCGGAGTCGAGGGCTGCGTGGCGGGGGAGGCTCGGGCGTGAGCGCCTTCACGGGTTCGCAGGTCGAGCACGTCGACCTCGACGACGATGATGACGATGATCGGCCGTGGTATCGGAGCCCCAGCGTTCTGATCCCGATCGCTTCGGGTGTCGCGTTCGCCGCCGGTCTGGTGTGCGAGTGGACCGGCGCCGAGACCGCGGGTCTGGTGCTGTTTTGGATTGGCTTGCTGCTGGGCGCGTCCACGTTTGTACCGGGTGCGCTGCGCAAGCTGTTCACGAAGGGCAAGCTCGGCATCGGGCTGCTGATGACGATCAGCGCCACCGGTGCGGTGATCCTCGGCTACGTCGAGGAGGCCGCCGCGCTGGCGTTCTTGTACTCCATCGCGGAGGCGCTGGAAGACAAGGCGATGGACCGTGCCCGCGCCGGGTTGCGGGCACTGTTGAAGCTCGTGCCCGACACCGCACTCGTCAAACGCGGCGACGCCACGGCCGAGGTCGAGGCGAAGGAGCTGCGCGTCGGGGATTTCCTCGTGGTCCGGCCGGGCGAACGGATCGCCACCGACGGCACCGTGCGCGCCGGGCGGAGCAGCCTGGACACGTCCGCGATCACGGGCGAGTCGATCCCGGTCGAGGTCGAACCGGGCACCGACGTGTCGGCCGGGTCGATCAACACCACCGGCGTTCTCGAGGTCGAGGCTACCGCCGCAGGCACCGACAACTCGCTCACCACCATCGTGGAGCTGGTCGAACAGGCGCAGGCTGAGAAGGGCGACCGTGCCCGCCTGGCCGACCGGATCGCCCGACCGCTGGTGCCCGGCGTGATGATCCTCGCCGTGCTAGTCGGCGTGCTCGGGTCGCTGCTGACCGGCGACTGGGAGCTGTGGATCACCCGCGCCCTGGTGGTGCTGGTCGCCGCGTCGCCGTGCGCGTTGGCGATCGCCGTCCCGGTTACGGTCGTCTCTGCGATCGGCGCTGCTTCGAAGTTCGGGGTGGTCGTGAAGTCCGGGGCTGCGTTCGAACGGTTCGGCGGCATACGTCACCTTGCCGTCGACAAGACTGGCACCCTGACCCGCAACGAGCCCACCGTGACTCGCGTCGTGACCGCCGCGGGCGTGACCGAAGAAGACGCGCTAGCTTGGGCGGCGAGCCTGGAAGGCAACAGTACGCATCCGCTGGCCGCCGCAATCACGAATGCCGTATTCGATGCCCCGATCGCTGAAGGCGTCACCGAGACCGCCGGACATGGCATCACCGGCACCCTCGACGGTGCCCGTCTCGCCGTGGGGAGCCCCCGCTGGCTCGACGCGGGCACGCTGACCGACCAGGCGCAAGCGATGGAATCCGAGGGGATGACCGTCGTCATCGTCCACCGCAACGATCAGCCAGCCGGGGCGATCGGGGTGCGGGACGAGCTACGCCCCGAGGTTCCCGAGGTCATCGCCACGCTGAACCGCCGCGGGATCGGGGTGACGATGCTCACCGGCGATAACGCGCGGACCGCCGCTGCCTTGGCCGACCAGTCCGGCATCAAGGACGTGCGCGCCGAGCTGCGCCCCGAGGACAAGGCCACGGCCGTGGCGGAGTTGTCGAAGTCTCAGCCCACGGCCATGATCGGCGACGGCATCAACGATGCTCCCGCTCTCGCGGCCGCGGATGTTGGGATCGCGATGGGGGCCAAGGGCGCGGATGCCGCGATCGAGTCGGCCGACGTCGCATTTACCGGCCACGACCTGCGCCTCATCCCGCAGGCCCTTGCCCACGCCCGCCGCGGCCGCAACATCATCAACCAGAACGTCGTGCTGTCGATCGCGATCATCGTCGTCCTTCTGCCGTTGGCAATCACTGGAGTCCTCGGACTTGCCGCGGTGGTGCTCGTGCACGAGGTCGCGGAAGTCGTCGTCATCCTCAACGGGCTCCGTGCTGCGCGGCGCACGAAGGCATGACCGATCCCCTTGACGGCTCCGCTCCCTCCCCGGGATCAGCGGAAGCCGTGGAAGCGAGTTCTGCCCGCACGGTGGCGCGCGTCCGGTTCCGCTGGTTCCTGCTCGCGTGCGCCGTCGCCGCCGGCGCAGTGCTGATCGACCAAGGCAGCAAGGCACTCGCCCTCGCACAGCTCAGTGAGGATGACCGCATCCCGCTGTTGGGAGACTGGCTCGGCTTGCAGCTCGCCTTCAACCCCGGCACCGTCATGTCCTTAGGGTCCGATTCAACGTGGCTGCTCACCGTCATCGCGACCGCGGCATCCATCGCCCTACTCATCGCGGCCGCGCGCACTCGATCGGCCGGGTGGGCGGTCGCGATCGGCCTAGTGTGGGGCGGCGCAGTCGGCAACCTCCTGGACCGGCTGTTCGCCCCACCCGGGTTCGGCCGCGGTCACGTCACCGACTTCCTCGCTTACGGCAACCTGTTCATCGGAAACCTTGCCGACGTCATCCTCGGCGTCGGCGTCGCCCTCGGCCTCCTGCTCTACCTCCGAGGCCCACACCACACCAGGAACGAACAATGATGGTCGCAGAGCATCAACGGCACGCGGCTGCCGGAAGCGCTGGGTCGCCGGGCTACTGGAACGCGGCGGTGGGCGCATGATCCTGTCCTCCGTCCTGCAGGCGATCGGCCTATTCATCGCCACGAACATCGATGACATCATCGTGCTCTCACTGTTCTTCGCCCGAGGCGCGGGCCAGCGCGGGACCACCGCCCGAATCCTGGTCGGACAGTACCTCGGGTTCATCGGCATCCTGGGCGCCTCCGTGCTGGTGACGCTCGGGGCAGGGGCGTTCCTGCCGCCAGAGGTCATCCCCTACTTCGGACTCATTCCGCTGGGGCTGGGACTTTGGGCTGCGTGGCAAGCCTGGCGCAACCGCGGTGCGGACGATGACGATGAGGCAAAGGTCGAGGGTAAAAAGGTTGGGGTGTGGACGGTGGCCGGGGTGACCTTCGCCAACGGCGGGGACAACATCGGCGTTTACGTCCCGGTCTTCCTCAGCGTGGGCCCAGCGGCCGTGGTGGCGTACTGCATCGTGTTCCTCGCCCTGGTCGCCGCCCTCGTCGGCCTGGGTAAGTTCGTCGCCACCCGCCGACCGATCGCCGAACTCCTGGAACGCTGGGAACACATCCTGTTTCCGATCGTGCTCATCGGCCTGGGCATCTTCATCCTCGTGAGCGGCGGTGCCTTCGGCCTCTGACCTCGTAGCCGACTACGTACATGGCAGCGTGCTGTGATTGCTACCTGGCGGCTGAGTGTCCTGGTGTGCTCCGCGTGTCAGCGGCCCAGACGACGCGCTCGGCGCCGCTGCCTCAACTGAGCCCACGCTGACCGCGTAGGCATCGATCACGCGGTCGGTGCCGGTGCTGAAGGCGTCGCGGATACCACTTGGACCACCACATCGCTGAGCCCGGCTCTTGTGTCAGGCGCAGCAGGAGGTGGGGAGTTCGTTGCGGAAGAGGTTCGCTGTGAGGCGAATGCCTTCCGCCATGGTGAGGTACGGAGCCCACGTGTCGGCGAGTTGCGTGACGGTGAATCCGGCTTTGATCGCGTAGGTCGCGGCGAGCATCATCTCCCCAGCGGTGTCGGCGAGGGCGTGGACGCCGAGAACTTTGCCGGTGTCAGCATCGGCGACAATCTTGATGCCACCGCGGGTGTCATGGTTGGCGATCGCTCGGGGCACATCGGACAGTCGCAGGTAGCGGCAAGCGCACCGGTATCCGGCGGCGATGGCGTCTGCTTCGGTGATCCCGGCGGAAGCAAGCTGAGGCGAGGTGAACAGCACGGAGGGGAGCCCGGTGTAGTCAACATGCTCAGCGCTACCGAGTGCGTTCCGCGCAGCGATCTTTCCTGCCATCGCGGCGACGTACACGTACTGGGGTGCATCGGCGACGTCACCGGCGGCGAACACGGCCGGGTTGGTTGTCCGCTGCAGTTCGTCGACGATGACGAAACCGCGCGCGTCGGTCGCAATGCCCGCCGCGGCAAGGTCGAGTCTCTCGGTGCGCGGCGTGCGGCCGGTGGCTACGAGTACCCGTTCACCCACAGCCACAGTCCCCCGGGCCGTCGTCACGTGCGCCAAACCGTCGATACGTGCGATGCTCGCGGCACGGTCACCAATGACAGTAATTCCGTCATCCAGGAAGGCCTTGCGGAGTTCCGAGGAAAGTTCGGGTTCGGTGTGCGAGGCGAGCCGTCCGATGACGGTGACGTCGACCCCGAGCCGGGCGAAGAGTTGCGCTTGTTCCAGACCAACGAAACCCCCGCCGATCACGACCAGCGAATCGGGCAGCTCAGTCAGTTCCATCGCTGTGGTCGACGTCAGGTACTCAATTTGTTCGATGCCGGGGACTGCCGGGATGAGTGGTTCTGCACCGGTAGCGATGAGATACGACTTGGCACGCACCGGTTGGCCATCTACGAGCAGCGTGGATGGACTGGCGAACGTGGCTGTGCCGGGAAGGATCTCGAATCCGTACGCGGTGGCGATGTCTGCGTACTTGGTTTGGCGGAGCATGCCGACCAGCTCGTCTTTTTGTTGCATGAGCGCGGCGAGGTCAACGTTGCCAGCAATCGTGGAGACGCTCGGGAACGGACTCGAGATCGCGGCGTGGCGTATGTGAGCGGCCGCGAGGAGCGTCTTCGAAGGCACACAGCCCACGTTCACGCAGGTACCGCCGAGGGTGCCGGACTCGATGGCGACGACGCTCGCACCCTCCAAGCGAGCGTGGATTGCTGCGGACATTGCCGCGCCGCCAGTGCCGATCACCGCAAGGTCGAACTCGCTGTGTTGTGTCATGGTACTTCCCCCTATCGAACCGGGCCGTACGTTCGACCACTCGTAATAGGATGAACCTTCAAGTACGGTTGAAGGTCAAGCTGACTCCGGAGGTGTCACGATGCGGATCGGGGAACTCGCCGAAAAGGCAAGGACTACTACGTCGACCCTCCGGTACTACGAAGAGCGCGGGCTACTGCCGCAGCCAGAACGAACCCCGACTGGGTACCGCAGCTATGGGGACGAGTCAATTCAGAGGCTTGAATTCATTGACCGGGCACGTGCCGCCGGGCTCACCCTGGCACAAACCGCAGAGATTCTGGATGTTCGTGACTCGGGCCATTCGCCCTGCGATCACGTGCGAGGCCTCCTTGACCGTCAGCTCGTAGACATCGACGCGCAGATCGAAAAGTTGCAGGCCTTGCGCTCCAACATCGTCGAGCTTCGCGCAAACGCCACGGCAACCGCATCCGAACCCTGCGCTCCAGAGTCCATCTGCCGCTACCTCTGAAGGACGTTCGCGACACATCGTCGCTGACGGCATGAGGTTGAGGTAGTACGACCGAGTGCCCGCGTTCGTGGCTCGGCGAGTGGACTTGGCGGATCGGGCTATGCCCCGCGGGAGATGATCTGCGCACCTGGCTCTCGACCCTGTTCCGTCACCGCCGCGGGCGGTGTTCACGCCAAGGAGCCACCGTGTTCGAACTCATCACGACCCTCACCGCAGTCCTGCCAATGAATATCGACGTGACTCCCAACGACTCGGGGTTGCCCGGAATCGGGCAGCTGCGCGTCATCGTCGGCGCCGTCATGACGATCGGGCTGATCCTGTCCGTGCTCGCACTGATCGTGTCGGCGATCGTGTGGGGATTCGGCGCGAACTCATCCAATCCCCACCTCGCCTCCCGCGGCAAGTTCGGCGTACTCGTCTCCTGTGGCGCCGCCATCATCTGCGGTGCCTCCGTAACTCTGATCAACTTCTTCTGGAACGTCGGGCAGCAGGTGTGAGCTTCGCGAAATCCACCGACTTCGAGAGCAATGCCATGAGTGTCTGCGATATCCCCGTCATCTCCAGTGTGTGCGATGCGGTCGGTGAGGGCGCCGCATCGCTGGTGTCTGCCCCATTCGACTGGCTGGCCGCGACGATGGGACAAGCCGCCGGATGGCTCATCGAAGCCATGTGGACCGTCTTCGACAGCACCACCCTCGTCGACGTCCAGTCGCAGGGCTACCTCGACGTCTACAACCTGCTGTTCGGTATCGGTGTCTTCATCGTGCTGCTCTTCTTCTGTTTCCAACTCAGTCTAGGTTTGATCCGGCGCGAACCCGCTGCGCTCTCACGCGCAGCGCTCGGGGCGGCCAAAGCTGTGCTCGGTTCGTTTGTCGTCATTACGCTGACGGCAACGGCGCTGGAGATGGTCGACCAGCTCTCCATCGGCATCGTCCAGGCTGCGGGAGAGACCACCGAGACGATGGGCGACAAGATCGCGCTGCTCACTGCGGGCCTCACCACGATCAATATTGCTGCGCCCGGCGTCGGAGCGATCATCACGATCTTCCTCGCCGGGCTCATGATCTGTGCGGTCGCGATTGTCTGGTTCTCACTCCTCATTCGCAAAGCTCTGCTGCTCGTGGCGATTGTGCTTGCGCCGATCGCCTTCGCAGGTGCGGCCTGGGATGTCACCCGCGGATGGGTCGGCAAATGGGTGGCGTTCGTGGTCGCACTGATCGTGTCCAAGCTCGTGCTCGTCGTCGTGTTCCTCATCGCCATCACCCAGGTCTCGACGCCGATCGAAGCTGACCTTGCCTCCGTGACCGAACCGATCTCAGGCATTGTGCTGCTATTCATCGCCGCGTTCGCGCCTTACATGGTCTACCGATTCATCTCGTTCCTCGGCTTCGACCTCTACCAGGCGATGGGAAGCGAGCAGGAAGCGAAGAACGCCGTCAACCGCCCCGTTCCTGTTCCGTCGAAGCCGCAAGGAGACGGCGTGAAGAAAGTCCTCGATGGCGGCTCCGGCGGTAGTTCCGGCGCAACTCCCGCATCGAGCGGTGCGCGAGGCACAACGACCAGACCTGGAGCGAGTACCAGCGGAGCCGCAGCAGGAGCCAAGGCGGGAACCGGCGCGAGCGGAGGCGCTGGAGCCAGTGCTGGTGCCGGTGCCGGTGCCGGAGCGGGCGCTGGTGCTGGAGCTGCCGCGGCGGTCGGGCCTGCAGCAGCCGTGATCATCGGAGCCGAAGTCGTCAAGGGAGCAGCGACCGCTGGGCCGAAGGTTGGGCAAGCGATCGGTGGCACCGCCGAAACAGCGATGACTGGCGCAGGTGAAATCGGGGCTGCCCCGGCTACGACGCCGACTGCAACAGCGGCTCCCTCTGTTCCGCAACCGCCAGCACCACGATCAGATCCCGCACCGCCTAGCACCCCGCGGCCCCGGCCAAACGGCAAGGAGTGACCGATCATGCCGAAGAATCACGACGCGCAACGCGCCGGTGACCTCGTCCCGGTGAAGTTCTCCCGGCTTACTCGCCGAGGTGTCCTACTCGGGCTGTCGCTGTCGCAACTGGTTGCTCTCGGTCTCGGGGTCGGCACGCTCGTATGGGCGTTCTACGCTGGTGGCGGCATTCTCATCGCATTCTCTGCACCCGTGTGGCTTGCCGCGGCGGCCGTGGTGTGGATCCGGATCGCTGGACGCGCGATCGTCGAATGGATCCCTGTGGTCTTCTGGTGGATGTGGAAGACAACGGGTGGGCAACTTCTCTACCGTCGACGAGTTGTGAAACCTCGCCCAGCGGGGACTCTTGCGCTTCCTGGCGATATGGCGCGGCTCCGCGAGTACGACGACCCCACCAGGGCGCAGGGATGGTGCATGATCCGACCGCTGAAACGCTGACGGCGATCGTCGCAGTCTCGCATCCCGCATTCGTGCTTCTCGACCCAGGCGAACAGGAACGTCGAGTCAGCTCGTGGGGCCGCGTGCTCGCAACCGTATGCCGATCAGGACGCATCTCGATGCTCCAGGTGCTGGAACGAACGCTGCCCGACTCTGGGACAGGGCTTGCCGAATGGTGGGCGTCGCATGGCAACGCCGACGCCTCCTGGGCCTCAACCACGTACGCTGAGCTGATCGACCGCGCCGGGCCCGCCGGAGAACGTCACGCGACCACGCTGTCTCTCTCCCTCGACATGCGCTCAGCATCACGCCAGATCCGCACTGCCGGTGGCGGCATCCGCGGCGCGGCGGCAGTGCTCCGTCAAGAGATGTCCACGCTCGTTGCCGCGTTGCGATCCGCTGACCTCTCACCATCGTCCTGGCTGACGTGCGGTGAGATCGCGGTGATCCTGCGATCGGCTTACGACCCTGCCGTCGCCGCAACGCTCGAACGGCACGGTGAACTTGGGCAGTCCCTCGCGACGGCCGGGCCGGTCGCCGTCAACGAGTCTTGGTCGAGGCTGCGCACCGACTCGACATTCCACGCGGTGCTGTGGATCTCGGAATGGCCGCGGTCGATGGTCTACCCAGTCTTCCTCGCACCACTGCTCCTCTCGACGGGGATCCAGCGGTCATTCTCGCTTCTGTGCACCCCGATGCGCTCTGATCAGGCGGCGCGCGACATCCGCAAGAAGAAGACAGAGTACATCTCGGATGCTGCCCAGCGTCAGCGGATCGGTCAGATCGAGGATGCATCGCAGACGGCGGAATTTCACGATGTGCTCCAGCAAGAAGCTGACCTCACTGCCGGGCACGGTGTGCTCCGCTACACGGGTCTCATCTCGGTCTCAGCACGCACCGCCGACGATCTCGACGCCGCAGTCGCTGCTATCGAGCAAGCCGCCATCCAAGCCTCCTGCGAGACCCGTCTCCTGGTTGGTCAGCAGGCGCAGGCATTCACCGCAGCTGCGTTGCCACTGTGCCGGGTGGTTTGAATTTGCAGTAGGAGTCATATTCCGATCGATTTCGGACGCTCATCAGTTTCATTCAGCCTTCGAATCACAACTTGCATGAGGTCCGCGATTGCCTTGTCGTCCGCAAGGTCGGGGGCATCAGCGAGGATTTCCTGCACGATCCCAGCGACTTCGTTGGGCTGTAATTCGCGCATCTGACGCTGCCAACTGAGCACCTTGGCATCGCCGCCCTCGATGGCTGCATGCGAGAGCAAGAGCCATATCTGCTCTTCCCAGGAATTGAGGGTCACGGCGCTCTGGAAGAGCTGCCTCCATTGTTCGGGCGTCAAGCTGACCACGGTCGTACCCTCAGAGGTCTCGACTTCTGTCGAGATCTCGACCGATTCAATCTCCGTCGAAACTTCTTGGATATCGATCTCCACTGCGTCGATGTCGGATGTCTTCGAAACAACGGCTTTCCTGGAACGGAGCTTGCCTAGCGTGCTCGTTCCCCAGCTCTTGATCGATTCCCAGTTCTTTCCGACAGCGATAGCACCACCGACCACGACAAAAGCACCCGCCATGAGGATGACTTTCGTCCCTGGTGGCAAGTCCTTGATCGCGTCCATGACCTTCTTTATCCCCTCCTCGGAGGGGTCCTTCAAGAAGATCGGAGCATGCGTTTCGAGGGAATTGGAAAGAGGGTCTCGCAGGAGCGAACTAACTGCTGCCTCGGAGTAACTGGAATTCGAGAGCTTCGTCCCGTCAAACACCCGGATGATCGCGTCGTAATCGGTATAGCCCTCCCCAGACACGGTCTCCCCCATCCCATTACCAAACTCAACCTCTTTCAGCTTACTCAGCGCCGCCGGGCGGGTCGGCTCGTACACCTGTCAAGCATTGACTCAGTTGAGGAGGTCACGATGCCTACGTTCTACGATCCCGGCGCCGATGCCGGTGAAGCATCCGAGGCGCTGCGCGGGCTCGCGCATGCATCACGCAACTTCGAGAACCCCCAGGATCTTTACGGTGTGCTCGGCGACCTGCTGTCGGGAGTCCGTTCGCTGAGGCAGGTGCTCGATCAGCTCGCTACTGCCCACATAAGCAATCGTGCCCATGCGTTCGACGATCACGGCGACCATGCCGTTGGATCAGCGGACGCGGTCGCTGCCGCCGATGAGCTGCACCAGGCGGCAACATGCATCGACCAAGCCGAGGATCGACTGAACGCCGCAGCATCTGCAGCGAGTCGTGTCGCCTGGTACGACGCGCCCGCGACAGAAGACACCCCGGCAACTCGGTGGGTCAACGTCGTCTTCATCCAAGGTGAAGAAACCGACGAGGTGCTCGACATGATCGACACCGACGGCCCTACCGCCGGACTCGACCACCTGAAGAGCTGGGATTACGGAGACGAGACCACGAGCGCGGCGATGGAGAACGGGTATGTCTACGACGAGCCGCCCAGCGGACCGTTGGAGCACGAGCTGCGAGAGGGTGACTACCACCTCACCTACAGTCACAGCTTCGACCACGTCGCCCTTTATCGACTCCACACCATCGAAGCCGAAGACGGACTTCCGAACGATTCGCGCGGCCTTGGTGCACGCCGAGCGGCGCCGCGTCAGCAGCGAGCATCTTGGTTCGAGCCTGCGAACATCACGGCACTCAAGCAACAGCGAGGACTGGGTCTATGAACCGGGATGAAGCCGAGCGGCTCCATACGGCGGTCCTCGTTGCTCCAGCGTCTGAGAAGCGTCGAGTGCGCAAGCAACGTCAAAAGGCGGCAGCAAACCTACAGATCGAGCAGCAGCACTCGGAACGCGAAGAAACCCGCGCGAAGTATCTGGCCGAGTTGGCTGAGCGTCGGGGCACATCGTATCTCCCCGCCGCCGGGGAGCAGGGCCCCACTCAGCTGCGTTCATCAGGCAGGTTCCGCCTGCCCCGACATCAGGACACCTCTGCCACCCTCGCAGGGGCGTACCCATTCCTCGCGGAGGGCGGCCTCGGATCCGACGGCGTCTTCGTAGGCCAAGATCTGTACTCCGGCGGCTCCTTCGTCTACGACCCGTGGGTGCTCTACGCCCGCGGTATTATTACCGCCCCGAACCTCGTGCTCGCGGGCATCGTAGGCTCCGGGAAGTCCAGCCTTGCAAAGAGCCTCTACACACGGTCCCTCCCATTCGGGCGCCGCGTCTACGTGCCAGGTGACCCGAAGGGCGAACACACGGCCGTCGCCGAAGCCGTCGGCGGACGGGCAATCGTGCTCGGGCACGGACTCGCCACACGACTCAACCCGCTCGACGAGGGCTACCGCCCCTCAGGCATGAGCGACGAGAGCTGGGCGTCCACCGTCGCGTCTCGGCGCCGCGACCTGATCGGCGCACTCGCTGAGACCGTTCTTACTCGACCCCTCACCCCGCTGGAACACACAGCCATCGACACCGCACTGACCGAGGTCGTGCGCAGCAACGATGTACCAATCTTGCCAATGGTCGTCGAACACATCCTCGCCCCTGCTCAGGACGCCGACCCCGAGGGGAGACTCGCCGAAGACGGGAGGCTGGTCGGGCATGCACTCCGAAGGCTTGTGGCTGGAGACCTCGCCGGGCTCTTCGACGGCCCGTCAACGGTGACCTTCGATCCGACGTTGCCCATGATCTCACTCGACCTTTCACGCGTGACCGAGAACTCCACGCTGATCTCGGTACTCATGACCTGCTCCTCAGCGTGGATGGAGTCCGCCCTGCTCGATCCCAACGGCGGCCAACGCTGGTGCATCTACGACGAAGCCTGGCGACTCATGTCCCACCCAGCATTGCTGCGAAGGATGGATGCCCATTGGCGACTCGCACGTCACTACGGGATCGCGAACATGCTGATCTTCCATAAGCTGACCGACCTGGAAAACGTCGGTGACGAAGGTTCCGCCATGCGCGCGCTCGCCAACAGTTTGTTGGCCAACGCCGAGACGCGGATCATCTACCGGCAGGAATCCGACCAACTCGGTGTCACTGCCGGAGCACTCGGGCTCACCGGTACGGAACAGAAGCTACTGCCCGGTCTCGGCATTGGCCAGGGCCTCTGGCGCATCAAGGATCGCTCGTTCGTCTGCCAGCACCAACTGCATCCTGACGAGCTGGAACTCTTCGACACGACGGGCCGCATGGTTTCGAATCGCCACTGATTCGCAACCCATAACCCAAGAGCGAGCGCACCCCAACATGAACAGTTGATGACGGGGGCCAACCAGACTTGATAGTCATTTCGATTTCTATCAATATAGAAGTATGTCGAATCAAGAAGTTGAGTTGGTCATCGTCGGTTCTGGGCCTGCCGGATACACAGCCGCCGTGTACGCGGCGCGCGCCGGTCTGGAGCCGGTGGTGATTGCGGGAGCGGTGACCGCGGGCGGCGCACTGATGACGACTACCGAGGTAGAGAACTTTCCCGGCTTCCTGGATGGTGTTCAAGGCCCCGCCCTGATGGAGAGGATGCGGGCACAGGCCGAACGTTTCGGCGCCAGCATCGTGTATGACACCGCGACCAACCTGAAACTCACTGGTGACGTGAAGACCATCGAGACGGGGAATGGCGTGACCTATCGCGCCCGCGCGGTGATCCTTGCGATGGGTTCGGCGTATCGCAAGCTTGGGCTCCCCGAGGAAGAGCGCCTGTCTGGGCACGGCGTGTCATGGTGTGCAACCTGTGATGGGTTCTTCTTCCGCGAGCAGAAGATCGCCGTGATCGGCGGTGGCGACTCGGCCATGGAAGAGGCGTTATTCTTGACTCGGTTTGCATCACAGGTGATCTTGGTTCATCGGCGCGGTGAGTTTCGCGCATCGAAGATCATGGCGCAACGTGTACTTTCTGACCCGAAGATCGAGGTCGCTTGGAACAGTGAAGTGATGCAGATCCTTGGAGAGGATCAAGTCACCGGGCTTCGGCTACGCGATACCGTGACTGGCGCCGAACGGGATCTCGATGTCTCCGGGGTGTTTGTCGCGATTGGGCATGACCCTCGATCCGAACTTGTGAACGACCAAATCGCGACAGACGACGATGGGTATGTTCTTGTGGACCACCCTTCGACGCGCACGAACCTTCCCGGCGTGTTCGCCGCGGGCGACCTTGTGGATCACACCTACCGGCAAGCGATTACTGCTGCAGGGACCGGGTGCGCAGCCGCCCAGGATGCGCAGCACTATCTCGCTCAGCTGGCACCAGACGGCGCTGCCGACGCACGGGTTCTGGCGGTCTCCGCATGAGCATCACCCATGTCACCGATGCCACCTTCCACGCTGAAGTCATCGAATCCGAGTTACCAGTGCTCGTGGATATCTGGGCAGCATGGTGCGGCCCATGTAAGGCGATTGCGCCGATCCTCGACACGCTCGCGGAAGAGTATGCGGGCCGGGTGAAAGTTGTGAAGGTTGATGCCGACGCCAACCCGGAAACGGTGACTGCTGCGGGAGTGACGTCGATACCCACCATCGGATTCTACCGCGCAGGCGAACGTGTAGATGTGCTGATCGGCGCGCATCCGAAGCCCGTGATCGCGGCAAAGATTGAAGACGTGATCGCATGAGGACGACGATCACCCCTGCATCCCTCATCACACCGAAGCGGATGTCGACGCTCGACAAGTGGCTACCACTGTGGATCGGGCTCTCCATGGTCGCTGGCCTGCTGCTGGGCCGATTCGTGCCAGCGTTATCTGGGCTACTGGCGCGCCTGGAAGTTGGCGGCATCTCGGTTCCCATCGCACTCGGGCTGCTCGTGATGATGTACCCGGTGCTCGCGAAAGTCCGGTACGACAAGGTTGCCGCGGTCACCGGCGACAAGAAGTTGCTGGTCTCCTCGCTGCTGCTGAACTGGTTGGTCGGCCCGGCAGTCATGTTCGCGCTCGCCTGGGTTTTCTTACCAGGCCTCCCCGAATACCGCACGGGCCTCATCATCGTGGGCCTCGCACGCTGTATCGCGATGGTGGTGATATGGAACGATCTCGCCTGCGGTGACCGCGAGGCGGCCGCGGTACTCGTCGCGATCAACTCCGTGTTTCAGGTGGTCATGTTCTCGGTGCTCGGTTGGTTCTACCTGACCGTGCTACCTGGGTGGCTCGGTCTCGACACACAAGGGCTTGAGGTGTCGCTGTGGCAGATCGCGTTGAACGTGCTTGTGTTCCTCGGCGTGCCACTCATGGCCGGGTTCGCCTCTCGCTGGATCGGTGAGAAGCGCCGCGGCCGCGTCTGGTATGAACAGAAGTTTCTCCCAGTCATTGGGCCCTGGGCGCTCTACGGGCTGCTGTTCACGATCGTGCTGCTCTTCGCGTTGCAGGGTGAGGCTATCGCCGAGAACCCGTTCGATGTTGCCCGGATTGCGTTGCCGCTGTTCATCTACTTTCTGGTGATGTGGTTCGCAGGAATCCTCCTCGGGAAGGGCCTCGGGCTCGGATACGCGCGATCCACGACGTTGGCGTTTACTGCGGCAGGCAACAATTTCGAACTCGCGATCGCGGTTGCGATCGGCACGTTCGGCGCTGCGTCAGGTCAAGCCCTCGCAGGAGTGGTCGGGCCCCTCATCGAGGTGCCCGTGCTCGTCGGGCTGGTCTATGTTTCGCTGTGGGTGGCACGTGCCTGGTTCCATACCGACCCGTACAGCTCCGTCGCAGTTCCAGTGACGGAAGCCGCAACCGACCCGGCAATTGAGACGAGGACATCATGACAGACACCTGCACTCCGTCCATGGCGCATGCGATCGGCGAGAGCGCAGCGACCACCGTCGCGAGCACTTTGAAGGCCCTCGCTGACCCGTTCCGACTGCGCGTGCTGTCGGCCATTGCGACCGACCCGCGCGGTGAATCGTGTGTGTGCGACCTTGCAGAACTCGCCGACGTCTCCCAGCCCACTGTCTCCCATCACCTGAAAGTGCTCAAGGACACCGGACTGTTGGCCTCCGAGCGGCGAGGTACCTGGGTCTGGTACCGCATCGCACCCGAGAAGCAGCACGCGGTCAGCTCCCTGCTTGACGCGTTCGCCCCCGCAGCGCTGGCGAACCAAACTAGCGAGACGAGCGATGCGGCCCTCGCGAAGGCCGACGCACTGGTCGAAATGGATGCCCGGGTGACACGTCTCGCCGAGGAACTCGCAGACGAACACGCGGACCAAAGCCGCGACCTCGTGATTGCGATGGTGAGGGAGTCGTTTGCGGGTCTTGCCCGCGCCGCCCGTGTCCCCCAGCACCTGATTCCCCTGACAGAGCGGTTCGCTCGGCAACGCCTGACAGACCTCGCCCGTGAACGGAAAACCGGCGTGCCGCAGGTGCTGTTCGTGTGCGTCCAGAACGCGGGCCGTTCGCAACTAGCAGCCGCACTCGTGAACCAACTCTCCGATGGCCGGGTCGTCGCCCGCTCAGCCGGATCCGCACCCGCGGCCGACGTGCACCCGCACGTGCGCTCTCTCCTCACCGAGATCGAAGGCGGCCAGCGCACCGACGCCGCATTCCCGAAGCCCCTCACCGACGATGCGGTGCGCGCCGCCGATGTCGTCGTGACGATGGGGTGCGGGGATGTGTGCCCGATCATCCCCGGGGTGCGCTACGAGGACTGGGCCGTGGGCGACCCGGCCCTCGCCTCACCCGAGGGTGTTGCCGCGATTCGCGACGACATCGCCGGGCGCGTGCGCACCCTCATCGACTCCCTCACCAACGACTGAAACGGAAAGCTTCCATACTCATGACCGATCAGAAGCCGTCAGTATTGTTCGTCTGCGTGCACAACGCCGGGCGCTCGCAAATGGCCGCAGGCTACCTACGTCACCTCGCGGGCAACGCCATCGAGGTGCGTTCGGCCGGGTCGATGCCCGCCGAGCAGATCAACCCTGTAGCGGTCGCAGCGATGCGCGAAGAGGGCATCGATATCACCGCGGAAGCCCCGAAGGTACTCACCACCGAGGCTGTACAGGCCTCCGATGTGGTGATCACGATGGGGTGCGGCGACGCCTGCCCCTTCTTCCCCGGCAAACGCTACGAGGATTGGAAGCTCGATGACCCCGCCGGTCAGGGTATCGATTCCGTCCGGCCCATCCGCGACGACATCAAGGGCAGAATCGAAACCCTCGTCGGCGAACTGCTCGGAAAGCAGTGACCAAGCCTACGCAGAGCCCCTCTGCCATCCCGCTGGCGGATCGGGACCTAGATGTAGTCGTCATCGGTGGCGGCCAGGCCGGACTAGCCGCCGGATACTACCTACGCCGCGCGGGTGTGCGCTTCGTAATCCTCGATGCGTCCGCCGATCCTGGCGGCGCATGGCAGCATGGCTGGAACTCGCTCCGTCTCTTCTCCCCGGCCGAGTACAGCCCACTGCCGGGATGGCCGATGCCAAGGCAGGAAGGCGAGGAGTATCCGACCGCTTCGCACGTCGTCGACTATCTTCGCGCGTACGAGCACCGCTACGACCTCCCCACCCATCGCCCGGTCCGGGTGAGCGCGGTTCGACGTGATGGGGAACAGCTAGCAGTGGACACCGACCACGGCACCTGGCAGGCCGCTCACGTGATCAGCGCGACCGGCACTTGGGGGAACCCCTATGTACCGACGTACCCTGGCGAATCCTCCTATACCGGGAAGCAGCTCCACACTGTCGATTATTCGTCACCCGACTCCTTCCAGGGGAAACGGGTCGCTGTCGTCGGCGGTGGCAACTCTGCGGCGCAGATCCTCGCGGATGTGTCCATGGTCGCTGCGACCCGGTGGTATGCGCAGCGGCCACCCCGGTTCATGCCGGACGACGTCGACGGCCGCGTACTGTTCGACGTCGCAAGCCGTCGAGAAGCCGCGCAACGACACGGAAAACAGACGGCCGGTGTGTCAGCGCTGGGTGATGTCGTCATGGTGGAAAGTGTCCGCGAGGCACGTGATCGCGGTGTCCTCCACACACTCCCGATGTTTCATCAGCTCACCGCCCACGGGGTTATCGAGTCGGACGGCAGCGAGTGGGAGTGCGATGCGGTCATCTGGTGTACCGGGTTTCGGCCCACCCTCGACCACCTCGCACCGCTTCATCTCACGACTCGGGCAGGCGAGCCGCTCACGAACGGGACACGCTCAGCAGATGAACCACGGCTGGACCTACTCGGTTATGGGGATTGGACGGGTATCGCATCGGCGACCATCGTCGGCGCGAGCCGCACAGCCAAGCTCGCCGTCGCAGATATCGTCAATAGCTGACTGGGCGGAAGCCGACGTTATCGCACGTGCGCCAAGGGCGATCGGGTTTCAACACGAGCGCTGGCGATCAGGAGGAGCGTTGCGATACCCGCGATAACAGCCAGCGCGCCGAAGGCGGCCGCGTAGCTGCCGAACGCTCCGGCGAGTACCACGCCGATCCACGGCGCCATCGCTGTTACCAACATGGTGGGTGTTCCGACTATCCCCGAGAGTTGCCCATAGGCGCGCGGCCCCCAACGATCCGTCACAGCGGTGGCCTGGAGAAGGGTCCCGATGCCACGACCGACCCCGGCTGCCATGGAGATTCCCACGAGCACCGCGAACGGGCCGGAAAGGATCGCGAATGCCGCAGCGCTCACGGCGACGATCGCAAACGCTGCCCCGGTGTGCATGGTGAGCGACGCTCGCCGCGCGAAGGCGGTGTAGAAGACACGCCCCGCGACCTGCCCGATCCCGCCGAGTCCGAGCACCCACGCAGCTTCGGACGTCGTCAGTCCACGTTCGAGCATCAACGCCATCATCGCGATCAACACCGTATGTATCGCGGCGGATGCGATCGTGAGCCCGGCCGTCAAGAGCCAGAACTGGCCACGGCGGAGAACTCCTGACACGTACCCCCGCTCATCGAGAGACCGAGCTGTGTGGTCAGCGTGCTGTTGGGGTCGCGAATGTCGCAAGAGGATCCAGTGCGCTGGTGCGGTGACTAGTGCCAGAGCGACGGCAGACCACAGGTAAGTGCCACGCCAACCGACAGCCGCCCCAACGTGCGCGACGAGCGGAGCGAACACTGTTGCGGACAGGCCAGCGACCAGCGTGAGCGTGGTCAGTGGCCCGAGGCTGCGCGCGCCGTACCATGAGGTGATGGCCGCGAACGCGGGCTGGTACAGCACGCCCGACATTCCGAATCCCGCAAGGATCCACGCGGCAGCGAACACGATCGAATTGTCAGATGCGGCAACGAGAGCCAGCGCCGCCGCGCTGAGCAAGGACCCGAGGGCCATTACCCAGCGCGGGCCGTGTCGGTCGATGAGCTTCCCGACCGGCACCCCGAGGAGCGCGGACACCACGAGCGACCCTGAGAACGCGAGCGTCACGAACTGGGCAGACCAGCCCGTGTCGCTCACGATTTGCGGTGCAAGAACGGGAAACGCGTAGTACAGCAACCCCCACGACACGGTGACCGTGACGCTGAGCGTGGCGAGCATCACACCCAGCCGCGGCGGGCGTTCTCGCACGTCACACAGTGAGCGTCAGCGATACCGGCTTGGGAGCACAACACGAGCCCGCGCCGCTCACCGCGTCTGGGGCGTCGAAGTCGCCAGCGCCTCCGCACACGCCCGTGTCGGGGAGCACGAGATCGACTCGTGCGGCAGCCTCGTGATCGCCCGCGATCTCCGCCACCACGCTACGCACCTGCTCGAACCCGGTCAGTGCGAGGAAGTTCGGCGCACGACCATAAGACTTCGCGCCGACAATATAGAAGCCTTGCTCGGGGTGTGCGAGATCCGCCGCGCCGGTCGCACGAATCGACCCGCAGGAGTGGAGATTCGGGTCAACCTCCTCCGCGACACGCACCGGGGCCTCAAGACGCACATCGAGATCGAGTCGAATCTCAGACAAGAACGACAGGTCGGGACGCAACCCGGTCGCAACGAACACGCGTGCAGCAGGATCGAGTCTCCGCCCGTCTTCTGCGACCAGGACCACCCGGCCGTCCTCGTGCAGAATCTGTTCGGTGCGGAACCCGGTGACCAGGTCGACAAGCCCATCGTCGACGGCCTGCTTCGCGCGCTGCCCGAGCGCTCCGCGCTCCGGCAACTCATCAGCTGTGCCCCCGCCGAAGGTGTTGCCGACCAGGCCGCGACGTAGCACCCACGACACCCGTGTGCCCGGCGCCTCGCGTACCACGGGCGCGAGCAGAGTAATGGCGGTCGCCGCAGAGTGGCCATTGCCGACCACGACCACGTGCTCACCGCCGAATGCCGCTGCCGACTCGCTGGTCGGGATGCCGTAGCTGAGCGCCCCGGCTTCAACCGCCGCCAGCTCACCGAGGGCAGGCAACCCGTCGGCGCCCGCCGGGTTTGGGGTCTGCCACGTGCCCGAGGCGTCGATCACGGCACGAGCATCGATGCGACCCTCGCCCCCATCCGCAAACTGCACGTGCACGACGAAGGGCTGTTCGTCGCGGCCCGCGTCGACCGTGCGGTCACGACCCTTGCGACTGACTCCGACCACGCGCGAGCCGTACCGGACGCGATTGCCCAGCGCCTCAGCGAGCGGGGCGAGGTACCCGTCGATCCACTCCGCTCCGGTCGGAAATCCGCTCTCGGGCTGCACCCAGCCCGTGGACTCTAACAGCCGGGCACTGGCCGCATCGACCAGCTCGGCCCAGTCCGAGAACAAGCGCACGTGGCCCCACTCCGCAACGCCGGAAGCCGCACCCGGTCCCGCTTCCAGCACGAGCGGTTCGATTCCGCGCTCCACAAGATGGGCCGCGGCGACAAGTCCCTGTGGGCCTGCACCAATTACGACGACAGGATTCATTTCATACCTTCTCTTATCGACATTCTTCGATGGGTCAAGCATGTCGAATGCATCGACAAATGTCAATACGTGCGAGAGAATGGATCTATGGCAACCCCGGGAAGTACCACCGAAGAGATCACGGCACGCA
Organism: Gulosibacter molinativorax; assembly: GCF_003010915.2. NCBI lineage: Bacteria > Bacillati > Actinomycetota > Actinomycetes > Micrococcales > Microbacteriaceae > Gulosibacter > Gulosibacter molinativorax. Next base: position 1,692,737 of record NZ_CP028426.1, read on the forward strand.
CGTGCTGCGCGCCCGCAAACGATGCGGCACTCGATGACTCACGTTCGCAGCACCTCGCACAGGTGTTCAAAGCGCTCGGCGACCCCGCCAGAGTAAAGTTGTTCTCACTAATCGTCGCGAGTGCCGACGGTGAGATGTGCGTCTGCGATCTCACCGAGCCCGTGGGGCTCTCACAATCGACTGTCTCACATCACATGAAACTGCTCGTCGAGGCGGGCCTTGTCACTCGTGAACAGCGTGGGCGTTGGGCGTACTACCGGACGGTTGACGGCGCTGTCGAAAAGGCCGCCCGCTCGGTCCTCACCGTCTAGGCCTTCATGCCACCACAAGTTCTCGGTCAGGTGTGGCTGATTGGGGACGTCTGAGATCGATCGCGCGCGACTGAGCACCTTCTTTGCATGAGCAAGCGCAACACTCGAAGTTCATTACCCGATCCCTCCGTCGACCTTCCAATCGCCAGCATCAGCGTCGATGAGCGTGGCGCGATGCACGTCACGTACGACGGACATGAGTTCCCACCTTCGACGCCAGATACAGAATGGAGTCGGGGTCGGTTCGGTGATCTGCTCGACGCACTCTCCGCGCACCGCACGCGCACACTCCGCGTCGAGGTGCACGAGTACGACGGCTCGGTATTCACTGACATCATCCACGCCACTCGCAGCGAGCGCATCGAAGACGAGGTGCCGCTGCCCAGTGCCACGCGGCGAGCGCGCCATCGAACGACTCATCAACTGATCGAGATACGCGGCTCCGGGTTCATCCCCGGTGAGGACGTGACGATTGCGCTCATGCTATCGAGCGCGGAAGGCGCCGCAGACGGCACAGCTCGCGCAGTTGTCGATCTCAGCCACATTGCGGGTCAGAACGCAGAACTCCTGCTCATCGGGCGCATCTCAGGTGTGATTGTCGTCGAGCGGTTGCAGTCATGACGAGCGCCCAGTCTCACAGCCGAGGTCTTGGAGAGGAGCTGACCAACGCCCTCATGATTGGCCTCTTCGCACTGTTCGGTTTCGCCGCCGTACTCCGCGGGGCCGGATCGGTCGCAGCGTTTCTTACTGGTGCTAAGCAGCCTGAAATCGGCTTCGCTGGGGGTGTCAACGTGCTCTTTGCCCCCGCTGACCCCGCCACGGCACTTGGTGCGCACGGCCTCAATGCAGTTGTGTACTGGGTCGTAGCAGTTCTTCTTCTCGGTTTGCTCACCACCGCGATTGTGTGGGCCTGGGCTCGGATACGACGCCATACTCGGGCCCTCACTATCGACCCCCGCAAGCTCCAAGGAACCGCGAGTGGGCACGACGTCGCATCCAGCGCTTCCTCGAAGTCACTCCTTCGTCGGGCTGCGACGCTACGTCCTTCGCTTGAGCATCCGAAGCCGGAGGATGTGGGTTTCTTGCTTGGTCGCTCGCACGGCAAACAGATCTGGGCGAGCGTCGAAGATTCGATCTTGCTGATCGGTCCTCCGCGCTCAGGCAAGGGTCTCCATTTCGTGATCCCGGCCATCCTCGACGCCCCAGGCGCAGTCGTCACAACGTCCACCCGCCCAGACAACCTCACCGTGACGCTCAAGGCACGAGAACGCATGGGCCCTGTCGCGGTCTTCGATCCACAACACCTGGCCGAAGGCATTCCTGCCGGGCTGCGATGGTCACCGATCAGAGGCTGCGAGGATCCGCTCACTGCGATGATCCGAGCGACCGGTCTCGCGGCAGCAACCGAACTCTCCTCTGGTGGTGTCGAAGGTGGCGGCTTCTGGGAGGGCAAGACCCGGGTCGCGCTACAAGCGCTCCTCCACGCCGCAGCCCTCGATCACAGGACCCCTGCGGAACTATTCCGATGGACGCTCGACCCCGCGGCCGCCGCCGAGGCCGTTGCGATCCTCACCGGTTCACCGCTCGCCGCAACCGGATGGGCCGAATCATTGGAAGCAATGCTCGACGCTGACCCGCGCACTCGCGACAGTATCTGGCAGGGAGTGTCGCTCGCACTGGCGTCACTCGCCGACCCCAGGGTGTTGGACGCGGTAAGCCCCACTGAGGGCGAGCACTTCGACCCGGAGCAGTTCATTCGCAGCCGGGGCACGCTATACCTGCTCGCGACCGGAGCTGGTGCCGGAAACAGCGCCGCGCTGGTCGCTGCCTTCGTCGAAGACCTCGTCGAAACCGCGCGCCGCATGGCCGCACGATCACCCGGCGCGAGGCTGGATCCACCGCTACTGCTCGCGCTCGATGAGATCGGGAACCTCGCCCCGCTCCCTTCATTGCCAACCCTCATGGCCGAGGGTGGCGGCACGGGCATCACGACGATGCCGGTGCTCCAATCGCTCGCTCAAGCACGCGACAAGTGGTCAGAAAATCAGGCCGCTGCGATCTGGGACGCAAGCATCGCGAAGATCATCCTCGGCGGTGCATCGAACTCTCGCGACCTCCAAGACCTCTCCACCCTCATCGGCGAACGCGACGAATTCACCGATTCCGTTACGTTCGGCGACTACGGCTCACGCTCCAGTCAGCGCTCCGTCCGCAGAGTCCCCATTCTGCCGCCGGATCGCATTCGGACGCTCCCCTTCGGGTCCGGCGTGATTCTGCTCCGATCGACGGCACCAATCATCACCGATCTACACCCATGGCCGAAACGTGCTGACGGAGAGAAGCTCCGCCTCGATCGTTCGGCGACCGAGGCTCTGCTGGAGCACCCCAAGCATTAGCAAGCACGGGTGACGATCGCGCACCTACCTGTCGCAGCGGCTGAACAAAGGCGGCCGCCTGACCAGACAGGAAGAACATCATCATGTCGATCCACACACAAGAATCCGTCTCGGGCTTTGTCACCTCAGAACCGCAGCTGACCGTCTCGGCTAATGGCAACCCGCGCCTCTACTTTCGCTTCGGGCAAGAACACTTCCGCCGCGAGGAAGACGGCACATTCACGCAACTGGAGTCGAGCTTTCACCACCTCGTCATGTTCGGGCGTTCCGCCGAACGCGCTTCAGAACGATTTTCCAAGGGCGACAACTTCATAGCTGAGGGATATCAACGACCCGTAAGCTACGAGCGCGAAGGTCAAAGCGTCGAGAGCGAGGAGTTCGTCGCAAAGCGGATCGGCCACGACGCGGCCCGCACCCGGTACGAAGTCGACCGCTCACCCCGCAAGACCGCCTCGCGGAGCAGCGCCGACAAAGAGCAGCGCCGTGCATTTGCACCCCGAACCTCGGGAGCCGTGAATGGTGCTCCGTCTCTCGGGTACTGAGCCGGATCGGAGCAGCACATGAACGAGCACAGCATCCCCGGCGAAGACAACGAGAACATCCAGGCTGAGCGGTTTGAGCCGGATCTCGTCGCAGAGCCGCCACATCCCATCAACTGGAACCTCCTCACATCGCAAGACCTCGAAGAAGAACTCCTCGAACTCAATCGCTGGGTGAACTGGCTCCGCACGGAGTACGGCCTACCCGCCGCGGTGATTCCACCGGTCTGGCATCGTCACCCCGAGTTGTTCTGGGAGCTTTCCGCACTCCACCTGCATTGGCTGTGCGCCTACGACGCCAACCAAGACGGCTCAGCACCGTTCGGTTGGCATCGCGACTTCGCAGAGGCCCGTCAGCGTCTGCGCGACTGGGTGACGGCCAGCGGCACGCGACTTGACCGAGATCGCCCGACGCGGCAAACCGTCTGGCCGGGCGAGGAACGCACCGTCGACATCGTGGAGCAGACCATCACGGATCGGGATGCAGATTTCGTACAGTTCGTTCTCGAACAGGTTGAGGCGCGCAGGGCCGCAGAGGATGCGTTCTACGCAAGTATCGACGATCGGCCCGGGGAGGTGTCTGGTCAGGAGTAGTCCAGCCTTCATGTGCCGACGAGTTCCCCGTGATGTTCGTGGCGCGCTTGCTCGCGACGTGCCACGGCTTCGTCGTGTCGCGCACGGATGAGAAGTGCCACGGAGATCGGGCCGATCACGACGTATTTCAACGCGTTCCACAGGCACAGCAGGATGACGAGGTTGAGCCAACCTGGGGCGCCATCGCCGACCCCAGATGAGCACCAATACGCGAGCACGATGTACGGCGCAGCCAAGAGCATCGCGGGAACGCCCCATTTCAGGCCACGGCGTCGCCGGATCCGGCCCAGCACAATGTTCGTGGGTGCGTATCGCTGCAGAACTGCATAGATGAAGCTGCTGACCGTCAATATCAAACGGATCATGATGGGGCCTATCGTCACACGTCGATCTCCGTCGAGGAAGCAGCATGTGAATCGAACGCCCGAGAGGGCCGCCCCGAAGGGCCCGCAGAGTTGGGAACCTGCTTCGTCTCCCAGGGTACGCCTACTCCGTATGAGTCGAAAGGGGCAGCATTCGAACACCTTCTCAGTGAGATCTCACCTCGAAGGAGGCCATCATGCCCACGCTCTCGAATCTCGCGAAAGATGAGCGAACTGCCCGCCAGGTGCTGTCATTGATCGGCACCCCGAACGACGCCGCAACGGGCGCACTCCTCGAACGAGTCGGTGGGGTCGAACTCATCGCACTGGTCGAGCGCGACACCGCGATTCCCGGGATGGATCGAATCGAAGCGGCAATCTGGCGAGATCGATTGCAATCACGCGCGAATCCCAATCAGGTCGCCTCGCGGTTGCTCACTGAGAACGACTATCGGGTGCTCGTACCCGAGGACTCAGAGTGGCCCGCCGCCCTCAATGACCTCCGCGAGCGAGCCCCGTACGCGCTCTGGGCTGCGGGACGTGCAGAACTTCTCAGCGCGCAGCCCTCTCAACTGATCACGATCACTGGCGCCCGGGCGGCGACCGCTTACGGCGTGCACGTTGCCGAGGACATCTCCAGCGAGCTGGCCCGGAACGGCAAGACTCTCGTCGCCGGTGCTGCCTACGGTATCGAAGGCTCCGTACACAGGTCTGCGCTCATCGAGAGCGGCAACACGATCGCGGTACTTGCCTCGGGCGTCGACCGCCCCTATCCCGCAGGTCATGCTGACCTCATTGCGAGCGTTTCACGCCAAGGGCTGGTGCTCTCTGAGTTACCGCCAGGGGTCAGCCCAACCCGTCAGCGTTTTCTGGATCGTTCCCGTATCCTTGCAGCGCTGTCTGGCGCCACCATCGTCGTTGAAGCGGGGTTTCGGTCTGGAACGCTGTACACAGCTCGGGAGGCTGGGCACTTGGATCGCATCGTTGGCGCTGTCCCCGGGCCCGTTACCTCCGCCGCCAGCGCCGGAACGAATCATCTGCTTCAGGAGGGGAGCGCACGCGTCGTCACCAACGCATCGGACGTCACGCGGATGCTTGACACTGCGAACGCCCCCAGGCGGAGCGTCATCCACCTGGGGGCGTCGCGTGCCGTTCTGCCGAACAACCGCGCGCTGTAACCGCTATCTCATCGTTGGGATCTCCACGACGAGACTCTTTCGCAGTTCATCCATGTCAACCCGGATGAGGCGCCCGACCCGGTACCCGCGAACCGTGCCGTCGGAGATTCGACGCCGGATCGTCTTGACTGAGACGCCCAGGCTTTCGGCCGCGACGGTAAGAGAGACCAGGTCGGGTTCGTGCTCCTCGCTGCGAGTTCGAGAGTTCATGGCAGTGCCTTCCTGTGAATGGATTGGTGTTACCTCACAGGTGTCCGCGGCTGTCCGCTTACGACTCCTTCCCTACGTTCTTCTTCCGGTCGAGGGTCGCTGCGACACGTGCACTCATCCGGTCCGCCAGCTCTCGGTCGCGATTCATGGTGGCGTGCTGATATCGCAGCACAATGTGAATGTCAGCGTGCCCGCCCCTGCGCATCAGCTCAGCGAGCGTCGCGCCCTCCTGAGCGAAGATCGTCAGCCCGGTGTGACGCAGATCGTGGAAGCGAAAACGGTGCGGCAACCCGTCAACGCTGTCACGCACATCGGCCCAGATATAACCCCAGCGGGTATTCGAGAGCGGCATGCTGCCGCGAATGCTTGCCGGGACAAGCGGCGCCCTGTCTTCGGTCGCGACGTGATCTTTGAGGTGCTGCTTCAATCGAGCAGTCATGAGCTTCGGGATGCTCAGCGACCGCTTGCCCGCTTCGCTCTTCAGGTCGGTGTAGTCGCCGGTGTTGGCGTTCAACTGACGTCGCACGTGCAGAGTCGCACTACCGTCATCATGCCACTCGACATCACGCCGTTGCGCGCCCAGACATTCCCCACGTCGCAACTGACACCAGGCGGCGAGCTGCACCATGATCGCCCACTGATCCGGAACCGCCTCATACAGCGCCTCCACCTGCTTCGGCGTGATGATGTCCTCACTTTCATCATGGTCGGCATCATGACGAACCGATTCCTGACGAGGAATCGAGACGCTCGGCGCCGAAGGAATGATGCCGTCGCGAGCCGCTTGCCGCAGGATCATCATGAGCACGATCAGCACCGGCCTTGTGATGCCGTTGAACTTCGATTTCGGGTTCAGCGGCGCCGGGATCTGGTCGAGTCGATCTGTCATCATGCGGATGCGGTTGACGTCGATGTCCCGGATTGGGGTGTCTCCGAACTCAGGGACGAGATAGCCAGAGACCTTGCCTTGATACGAGCGGACGGTCCCGACGGCACGTATCTTGCCGCTTCGGTTCGGCTCAGTCTTGATCATCTGCAACCAGCGCTTCGAGTACTCCTCGAAGCCCATGGATCGCGACTGCTCAGCGGCAGTCTCGGCGCGGCGTCGCTCCGCAATGACCTCTGGTGGCTCCCACAAGCCGAGCGAGATCTTCGAGTGCATCGACGCGAGCCACTTCCGCGCATCGGTCTTCGTGACGAACGTCAGCGCCTTGTCGTCCTCGGTTCGTGCCGGGTACATCTCGCCATCTGGCGCGGGATAGCGGGCCTGCCAGCGACCCGACGGGAGCTTGCGCAACCGACCCCAGGCCTCGCGTTTCACCGTGCTCATGATGACCTCCCGTGGACTCGAACAGCCGCTCGTGGACCGTCGTGCCCCTCCGTGCCCCTCACGTTGCGCAGGCCCAGAGATCCGCAGCATTCCGCGGAAGTTGAGCCTTTGCGTTCACATCGAGGGGCACGATGGGGCACGGCGTTGGGCGTCAGCCGAACCCCGATTCGGTTCGGATCGCACCTCCTTGCCCACGTCGAAGGTGCACGCGTGCCCCCTGCGTGCCCCACTGAATGGATATTCCTGGTCATCTCTGTTCTCCTCTGTCGTCGAACAGAGGGCATAAAAACGGCCCGAACCCGCGAGATTTCGCGGATCCGGGCCGTTGACCAGGCTTTTCAGCCGGGGCTTCTCAGAAAACTTCTAGAAGTCCCAATCCTCATCCTCGGTGTTCTCGGCCACACCGATCACGTACGAAGACCCCGACCCCGAGAAAAAGTCATGGTTCTCATCCGACCCCGGCGACAGCGCCGACAGAATCGACGGGTTCACGTCGGTCACCGACGACGGGAACATCGGCTCGTAGCCGAGGTTCATGAGCGCCTTGTTCGCGTTGTAGTGGAGGAACTTCTTCACGTCTTCCGACCAGCCGACGCCGTCGTACAGGTCGTGCGTGAACGCCACCTCGTTCTCGTAGAGGTCGTAGAGCAGCCCGAACGTCCAGTCCTTGAGCTCCTGCTTGCGCGCTTCATCCGTAATCTTCGCAAGCTCGCGCTGGTACTTGTAGCCGATGTAGTACCCGTGCACCGCCTCGTCACGAATGATCAAACGAATCAGGTCCGCCGTGTTCGTCAGCTTCGCGTGCGCCGACCAGTACATCGGCAGGTAGAAACCCGAGTAAAAGAGGAACGACTCGAGGATGGTCGACGCCACCTTGCGCTTCAACGGGTCATCACCGTTGTAGTAGTCGAGGATGATCTTCGCCTTCTGCTGCAGGTTCGGGTGCTCCCGAGCCCAACGGAAAACGTCGTCGATCTGCGTCGTGCTCGCCAGCGTCGAGAAGATCGACGAGTAGCTCTTCGCGTGCACCGACTCCATGAACGCGATGTTCGTGAGCACGGCCTCCTCGTGGAGGGTCTTCGCATCCGGAATCATCGTCACCGCACCCACGGTGCCCTGAATCGTGTCGAGCAGCGTCAGCCCCGCGAACACGCGCATCGTGAGGGTCTGCTCCTCCTCGGTCAGCGTGTTCCACGAGGGGATGTCGTTCGATAGCGGCACCTTTTCGGGCAGCCAGAAGTTGTTCGTCAGCCGGTTCCAGATCTCGAGGTCCTTCTCGTCCTCGATCCGGTTCCAGTTGATCGCCTCGACGTGGTCGATGTGCGGATCGCGCGCGGACTGCTCGGTCATCATGAGCGGTGGGGTTCCCTTCAGAGCCTGGATTTTCTCAATACTTCATTACGCACAACCGCGGCGCCGCAATTGCGACGCCGCGAGTGGTGGAGCTACAGCATGCAGCTGACGCAACCCTCGATCTCGGTTCCCTCGAGCGCGAGCTGACGAAGACGAATGTAGTACAGCGTCTTGATGCCCTTACGCCACGCGTAGATCTGCGCCTTGTTAATGTCACGCGTCGTCGCGGTGTCCTTGAAGAACAGCGTGAGCGACAGGCCCTGGTCGACGTGCTGCGTCGCCTCGGCGTACGTGTCGATGATCTTCTCGTAGCCGATCTCGTACGCATCCTCGAAGTACTCGAGGTTGTCGTTGTTCATGAACGGCGCCGGGTAGTAGACGCGGCCGATCTTGCCTTCCTTGCGAATCTCAACCTTCGACGCGATCGGGTGAATCGACGACGTCGAGTTATTGATGTACGAGATCGAACCGGTCGGCGGCACAGCCTGCAGGTTGCGGTTGTACATGCCGTACTGCTGCACGTCGGCCTTCAGCGCCCGCCAGTCGTCCTGGGTCGGGATGTGGTGCTCGGCAAAGAGTTCGCGCACGCGTTCCGTCTTCGGTGCCCATTCCTGCTCGGTGTACTTGTCGAAGAATTCGCCGGATGCGTACTTCGAGTTCTCGAAGCCACCGAAGCGCTGGCCACGCTCGCGGGCGATGCTCATGGATGCGCGAATCGCGTGGTAGACGACGGTGTAGAAGTAGATGTTCGTGAAGTCGAGGCCCTCTTCGGAACCGTAGAAGACCCGCTCGCGGCCGAGGTAGCCGTGCAGGTTCATCTGCCCGAGGCCGATCGCGTGAGATGCGCTGTTGCCCTGGCGGATCGACGGCACCGAGTCGATGCTCGACATGTCGCTCACGGCAGTGAGGCCGCGGATCGCGGTCTCGATCGCCTTGCCGAGGTCGTCCGAATCCATCGCAAGCGCGATGTTCATCGAGCCGAGGTTGCACGAGATGTCGTCGCCGATCTCGTCGTACGAGAGGTCGGCGTTGTAGGTCGACGGGCTGTTGACCTGCAGGATCTCCGAGCACAGGTTCGACATGTTAATGCGGCCCTCGATCGGGTTCGCACGGTTCACGGTGTCCTCGTACATGATGTACGGGTAGCCCGACTCAAACTGGATCTCGGCGAGGGTCTGGAAGAACTCGCGCGCGTCGATCTTCGTCTTGCGGATGCGCGCGTCGTCAACCATCTCGTGGTACTTCTCCGAGACGGAGATGTCGCCGAACGGCTTGCCGTAGACACGCTCGACGTCGTACGGCGAGAAGAGGTACATCGGCTGCTTGTTCTTCGCGAGTTCGAAGGTGATGTCCGGAATGACCACGCCGAGCGAGAGCGTCTTGATGCGGATCTTCTCGTCCGCGTTCTCACGCTTCGTGTCGAGGAAGCGCATGATGTCGGGGTGGTGCGCGTTGAGGTACACGGCGCCAGCACCCTGGCGGGCACCGAGCTGGTTCGCGTAGCTGAAGGAGTCCTCGAGGAGCTTCATGATCGGGATGATGCCCGAGGACTGGTTCTCGATGTGCTTGATCGGGGCGCCGGATTCGCGCACGTTCGAAAGGCTGAAGGCCACGCCGCCGCCGCGCTTCGACAGCTGCAGGGCAGAGTTGATCGAGCGGCCGATCGACTCCATGTTGTCTTCGATGCGCAGCAGGAAGCACGAGACGTACTCGCCGCGCTGCTTCTTGCCGACGTTGAGGAAGGTCGGCGTCGCGGGCTGGAAGCGACCGGAGACCATCTCGTCGACGAGCGCGGTGGCGAGCTGCTCATCCCCCTGCGCGAGGCCGAGCGCGACCATGAGCACGCGATCCTCGAAGCGCTCGAGGTAGCGCTTGCCGTCGAAGGTCTTGAGCGCATAGGACGTGTAGAACTTGAACGCGCCGAGGAAGGTCGGGAAGCGGAACTTCGCCTTGTAGGCGCGGTCGCGCAGCTGGCCGATGAAGTCGTACGAGTACTGCTCGATGACCTCGCGCTCGTAGTACTCGTTGTCGATGAGGTACGTGAGGCGCTCTTCGAGGTCGTGGAAGAAGACGGTGTTCTGGTTCACGTGCTGGAGGAAGTACTCGCGAGCAGCCTCGCGGTCCTTCTCGAACTGGATGCGGCCCTCAGCGTCGTAGAGGTTGAGCATCGCGTTGAGCGCGTGGTAATCGAGGCCCAAACTCTGGCCCTTCTTGTGCTCCACAATCACGCTGCCCTGGGCTGCGCTGCCTTCGGCAGTCACGCCGCTTTGTGCGTCGGTTGCTGTTGCCAAAACTGGTCCAATCCCTTGTCTACTTTGGTCACGTCGTCGGGCGTGCCGAAAAGTTCAAATTTGTATAGAACGGGGACGTTGCACTTTTTCGCAACGATGTCCCCCGCGAGTCCGTATGCGACACCGAAGTTGGTATTCCCGCTCACGATGACACCGCGAATCAACGCGCGATTCTCAGGCACGTTCAGAAACTTGATGACCTGTTTGGGAACGGCCCCTTGCCCATTCCCCCCGCCGTAGGTGGGGAGGACCAGGACAAAGGGCTCGTCCGCGAGCACGGTGTCGTCGTTCGTGTGGAGCGGGAGCCGCTTGGCCTCACGGCCAAGCTTCTCCATAAAGCGGTGAGTGTTCCCGGACACGCTCGAGAAATAAATGAGCTGCGTCACATCCCCCACCCCGCCTAGACAGCTAGGCGCTGCGCGCCTGCGAGAGTTCGGTGATCTTGTCTGGGCGGAAGCCCGACCAGTGGTCGTCGTCGGTCACGACGACGGGAGCCTGCATGTAGCCAAGCTCCTTGACGGCGGCGAGCGCCTTCTCGTCGGCCGAAACGTCGAAGACCTCGTACTCGATGCCCTGCTTGTCGAGTGCGCGGTAGGTGGCGGTGCACTGTACACAAGAGGGCTTGCTGTAGACGGCGATAGACATGCGATTCGCACCCTTCCGAACGAAAAATTGATGATGACTCAAGCAACTTCTTGTGGTGCCCGATTCGGGCGAGAGCCACTAGATGTTGTGTCTGATGAGGCTAGCAGGACTAGATGGAGTATTACAACCGTGTAGTTCTCCACATGTGAGTCCACAGAAATGCGGCGTTTCACAACTGTTTTCCACTACATTTCACAAATACTCCACAGGTTGTCCCCCGTCTCCTGTGGATGAGGCCCTCGCGGGCCACTCCGGAAAACGAAAGCCCTACACGGAACTCACGGACGTACGGAACTGAGAAAGAATTTCACCCCCATGACAGAAAACCTCGCGGAGCCGATCAACCCAACCGGCATCACTCTTACTGACCTCGCCCACAAGCTCGGGGTCCAGTACGAGGGCCCCGAAGTGCGCGTCACGAGCGTAACGAGTGCCTCCGACATCGCGACCGACGGCGCCCTGTTCGTCGCGCTCCCCGGCGCGAAGACCCACGGCGCCGAGTACGCCGACCGCGCCGCAAAGGCCGGCGCCACGGCGGCCCTGACCGACGAAACCGGTGCCGAGCGGACTCGTGCGGCCGGGCTCGCGACGCTCGTGCATCCTGCGCCCCGTGAGATCATGGGCGAGGCATCGCGGGCCGTCTATCACACGGATGCGGCCGCGACGAAGCTCATCGGCGTGACCGGCACGAACGGCAAGACCACCACGACCTACCTCCTGCAAGCGCTCTTCAACGCCCTCGAGCTGCGCAGCGGCCTGTCGGGCACCGTCGAGCGTCGCGTGGGCGACGAGGGTGTCGAGACCCGGGAGAGCGGCCGCCTCACGACCCCCGAGGCCGACTACCTCCACGGCCTCGTCGCTCGCATGGGCGAGGAGGAGGTCGAAGTTGCCGCCATTGAGGTCTCGGCTCAAGCAATCACCCACCACCGTATCGACGGGCTCCTGTTCGACGTGGCGATCTTCACGAACCTCTCGCAGGATCACCTTGACGATTACGGAACACTCGACAATTACTTCAACGCGAAGCTCCCCCTCTTTACTCCCGAACACGCCGCCCGCGGCATCACGCTGATCGACGACGAGTGGGGCCAGAAGCTCGCACGCGAGGCGACCATCCCCATGACCACGGTGTCGGGAAACGCCGAGGCGGATGCGGACTGGCACCTCAAAACCGAGGAGCTCGACCTCGAGCACACCGCGTTCGACCTCGTACACCGCGACGGCCGCACGTTCCACGCGACGGTGAACCAGCCGGGCTGGTTCGTGGCCCTCGACGCCGCGCTCTCGGTCATCGCCCTCACCGAACTCGGCCACGACCTCGAGCGCATCGAGAAGGCGCTCGGCCAGAGCGGCGAGATCGATGCGAACCTGCCGGGCCGCCTCGACCTCGTCAACCCCGACGGCAACGGCCCGCGCGTCTACGTCGACTACGGCCACACCCCCGAGTCCTTCCGCGTCGTGCTGAGCACCCTGCGCGGCTTCACCGAGGGCCGACTGTTCATGATCTTCGGTGCCGACGGCGATCGGGATGCGACCAAGCGCCCCGACATGGCGCGCTCGGCGGCGCTTGCGGATGTCGTGGTCGTCACCGACTACAACCCGCGGTTCGAAGACCCGGATGCGATCCGCGCGACGCTCATGCAGACCCTGCGCGAGGAGTTCCCCGACGTCGAGTCCTACGAGATCGCCGACTCTGCCGAGGGCATCGACAAGGCGGTCTCGCTCGCGACCTCGCAGGACATCATCTTTGTCGGTGGCCACGGCCACCGTAAGGACGTCGAGGTGGCGGGAAAGCTCATCCCCTACTCGGTGAAGGATGCGGTGCGCCAAGCGCTGAAACGCCACGGTTTCCGGTGCTAATTCCGGCGGTAGAGTAGCCACACAATCATTAGTCCTGCCTCGACAACCGCGTCGGGGCAGGACTCATCTTAAGGGTGGTGAAGTGTGAGTCAGGTCTTCGCGGTGATCCGCAAGCCCAACGTTGCTCGCCTGCTGTTCTCGCAGCTGCTCGCGCGATTCCCGGCGGGGATGCTCGCAGTCGGCCTGCTCGTGCACGTGCAGCAGACGCAGGGAAATTACACGTCCGCCGGCGCCGTCATCGCGGCCTACGGCATCGGCCAGGGCATCTCCGGCCCGCTCGGCGGTCGCCTCATGAGCCGGTTCGGGATGCGCGGGGTCCTCATCCCGACGATGCTCGTATGTTCGCTCGCCCTCATCGGCATCGCGCTGCTGCGGATGCCGCTCGCACCCACCGCGGCGCTCGCCTTCGTGGCGGGCCTGACCGTGCCCGCGATTCCGCCCGCGGTGCGCACGATCTACCCCAAGGTCGCCAAGGGCCGCGACCTCCAGGCACTATTCACGTTCGACGCGACGGTCCAGGAAATTATCTGGATCCTCGGGCCGCTGTCGATCGTCGCGATCTCTGCGTTCTGGGACACGACGGCGGGCATCCTGATCGCCGCGATCGTGCTCTTCATCGGCAGCCTCTGGTTCGTGACCGCGCCCGAGGTGGGGTCGACGCGCATCCCGCCCGCGAGGCGCGCGATGGGCACCGTGCTGCGCAACCCCGTCCTGCTCATCATGGCGATCGTGTCGCTGCTCGTGATCGGCTCGTGGGGCGCGCTTGATGCGGCGATCGTCGCGCAGTACGGCCACGACAGCCCGTACACCGCGTTCTTGCTCGGCTTCTCGGCGCTCGGGTCGCTACTCGGCGGCGTCTTCACGAGCCACCTGCCGATGCGCAAGCGTTCCCTTTCCATGCGCAGCATCGCGGCCGTGATCGGCGCGGGCTCGGCACTGCTGTGGGTCGATAACCCGTGGCTGCTCGGCGTCTCGGTGTTCATCGCGGGTGCCTCGTGCGCGCCGATCATCGCCGTCGCGAACGCCGCAGTCAGCGCATCCGTGCGTCAGAGCGAGAGCGCCGAGGCGTTCGGCTGGCTCGGCACCGCACAACTCGTCGGCTCCTCGATCGCGAGCGCCCTCGCCGGTATCGCGATCGACCGCCTCGGCGCGACCGCGGGCATGAGCGTCGGGGCAACCTTCGTCGTGCTCGCCACGGTCGTCGCAATCGTCACGATTCGCTGGCAACCTGACCTCCGGGGCGCATCCCTCGAGCCCCGACCCGATACCGTGACAATCCCCGTCGTGCGTATGGGCATGTCGACCGACGCGCAGACGAGTACCGACACGGAGCCGCGCGGCGACGCGGATTGCAAAACAAATTCGGAAGAGTAGGGTGAAGCGTCGTGAACGATCAAATCCCTTCGATTGAGCTCCGCGACGGACGCGCCATCCCACAATTGGGCCTCGGACTGTACAAGGTCCCGAACGATGAGACATCGGACCTCGTGCAGCAAGCGATCGAGATTGGCTACCGTCACTTCGATACCGCGTCCCTCTACGGGAACGAGGTTGGTCTTGGCGAGGGGCTGCGCGCATCCGGACTCCCCCGCGAGGATGCGTACGTCACCACCAAGGTCTGGCAGGACTGCCACGGCTACGACGAGACGCTGCGCGCGTTCGACGACTCGCTCGAGCGGCTCGGCCTGGAGGAAGTCGACCTCTATCTGATCCACTGGCCCGCGCCCGCGCAGGATCGCTACGTCGAGACGTGGGAGGCACTGCAGCGGCTCCACGACGAGGGCCGCGCGCACTCGATCGGCGTCGCGAACTTCAAGGAGCACCACCTCACGCGCCTCATCGAAGAATCGGGCGAGACGCCCGCATGCAACCAGGTCGAGCTCCACCCCTCGTTCGCCCAGCCCGAGCTGCGCCGCTTCCACGCCCAGCATCACATCGCGACCGTCGCGTGGTCGCCCCTCGCGCGCGGCGCCGACCTCGACAACACGGTGCTCACCGACATCGCCGCGGCGCACGAGTGCACACCCGCGCAGGTCGTCCTCGCGTGGCACATGAAGCTCGGCAACGTCGCGATCCCGAAGACCGTCCACCCCGGCCGCCTGCGCGAAAACCTCGCCGCTGCGAACATCCAGCTCACGGCCGAGGAGTGCGCGAGCATCCTCACCCTCGACACCGGCGCGCGCCGGGGCAAGGATCCGGACCTCTTCGACTAGTCCCGTTCATCCGGCGGGATGAGATTCCCGCGCCCTCGCGTGGATGCACGGTTTAGCCCGGGCTGCGACAGTGGTAGCCATGAGCACCACGATTTCGAAGCGTCTCCTCGGCAGCGTCGTCGCTGGCCTCACCGCCCTCGCGCTCCTGGCCGGCTGTGCTGGCGGCAGCGCGCAGGTTGATTCGGATGCCCCATCTGGCGCCGTCACCGAGGAGTACTCGGGCCAGGCGCCGCAGGACGGCGCAGCCGGGGACTCGAGCCAGGCCGAGCCCGCGCCGCAGGCTCCGGGCGACGAGTCGCAGGTCGCCGAGCGCGATGTCATCACGACCACCTCGGCCGATATTCGGGTCGAGGATGTGCCGGGCAGCGTCGGAAAGCTCGAGCAACTCGTCACGAAGCACGACGGTCGCATCGAGGCCCGCACCGAGCGCGTCAATGACGCCGTGCCCGAGGCGTATCTCACGGTGCGCATCCCCGCAGACCAGAACGACGCGTTCCTCACCGAGCTGAAGGAGCTCGGCGAGGTGATGCAGATC
The DNA here is from genome assembly GCF_003010915.2 of Gulosibacter molinativorax. Lineage (NCBI taxonomy): Bacteria > Bacillati > Actinomycetota > Actinomycetes > Micrococcales > Microbacteriaceae > Gulosibacter > Gulosibacter molinativorax. The sequence goes on from NZ_CP028426.1 coordinate 1,708,554, forward strand.
GAGACGCAGGCGCTCGACGTCACACTCGAGCGCGTGGACCTCGAGTCGCGCATCAGCAGCCTCAAGTCCTCCATCGCATCCCTCGAGGCCATGCTCGAAAAGGCCACGAACGTCGAGGACATGCTCGACATCGAACAGGAACTCGGCGACCGCCAGGCCGAGCTGCAGAGCCTCGAGGCCCAGCTCGAGGTGCTCTCGGAAGACGTCGCGATGTCGACCGTGTACGTGAACCTCTCGAGCAGCGCCTCGCCGCAGCCGATCGATGAGCCGTCCGGCTTCTGGGGCGGCCTCGTCAAAGGCTGGAACGACTTCGTCGCCTCGCTCAACGAGTTCGTAACCGACTTCGGCTACGCGATCCCGGGCCTCGTGCTCCTGCTTGTCATCCTGGGGCTGCTGTGGCTCTTCGTGGGGCGCCCGATCGTGCGCCGCGCCCGTAAGCGCGCTGCGGTACGCGGCGAGCAGTTGGATGCGCGGCCAGAGTGGCCGGGTCCCGGTGCGGCTGGTGCTGGTGCGGCGGCTCAGGCGACGCCCGATCGTCAGCAGCGGCCCGAGCCGGAGCACGCTGAAGCTGCGACCGCGGGCGAACCCTCGGACGCTCCGGATGCATCCGACGCATCCGATGCATCCACAAACCGCGACTCGGGCATGCCGCCGCTGCCCAAGGTCGACTAGCTCCGGCGCGGATTGAGCCTGTGCCCAAAGGCGGCGTATATGCTCGCGACAGCGAAACCGCATCAACCCCAGAGGAAATGCAGCAATGGCAGACGCAACCGAACGCAATGAAGACCTGAACGGCGACGACTCGCTCGAGTCCGCCGCGTCATCGGCGGATGCACCCGAGGCCGAGTCTGTCCCCGACGCAGACTCGATTCCGCAGGCCGACTCGACGCCCGAGGTGGTCGGCGAGGAACAGGTAGTAGAGACCGAGGAGGAACGCATCGCGCGCGAAACCGAGGAGGAGCTGCTCTGGATCTTTCAGTCGACCGTCTTCGACAACGCCGGCCAGAAGATCGGCCGCGTCGGCCAGGTCTACCTCGACGACCAGACGCAGAATCCGAACTGGGTCACCGTCAAGACGGGCCTGTTCGGGATGAAGGAGTACTTCATTCCGCTCGACGGTTCGGAACGCGCCGACAAGCGCATCACCGTGCCGTTCGCAAAGGCAACCGTGCTCGCCGCGCCCCGCACTGAGGTCGATCAGAACCTCTCTCCTTCGGAAGAGGACGCGCTCTACAACCACTACCAGGTTGAGGGCAAGATGACCGAGGCCGCATCGGAGGACGAGATCACGAACCTCGTCGAAGGCGATGGCACCGACACGACTTCGGCAGACACCGCCGACGGCGGTATGGCAGCGGTCGGTACCGATTTCAGCGCAGAGACTGACACCGAGACCGGAACCGACACCGCGGCAAGCACTCAAGAAAACACCGAGCAGTCCGCATCCGCGGCGCCGTGGGAGATCTCCGGCGACGACGAGACTGCCACCACCGAAACCGTCGCACCGTGGCACCGTGGTGACGAGGAGCCCAGCGAGGCTAAGTCGGAGTTCGACGCGCTGATCAGCGACGAGCAGCCCGCGAATACCTCGACCCATGTTCCGAACGAAGTGTTTGCCCGTCCCGAAGACACCGACACCGCGACCGAAGAAACGACCGACCCCGACCAGCGTCAGTAGCCTTGCGCATCCGATCAGCTGGCTATCAGTGTGATCGGAATACTGCCGCGCCCGATGCTGTTGTACCCCGTATCGAGCGCGACTCGAGGAATCGTCCAACTAATCAAGAGGAGTCAGCAGTGGCAACCGTTAACCTCAACCAAGACAACTTCGTCGAAACCGTTACCGGCGAGGGCATCCACTTTGTCGACTTCTGGGCTGACTGGTGTGGCCCTTGCAAGCAGTTCGGGCCTGTCTACGAAGAGGCGAGCAACGAGCACACCGACGTGAACTTCACGAAGGTAGACACCGAGGCGAACCAGCAGCTCTCGGCAAGCCTGGGCATCCAGTCGATCCCGACCCTCATGGCGTTCCGTGACGGCGTCCTCCTCTTCCAGCAGGCGGGCGCACTGCCCGCACGCGCACTCGAGGACGTCATCAAGGCAGTCAAGGAAGTCGACATGGACGACGTCCGCAAGAAGATCGCCGAGCAGGAACAGCAGGCGAACCAGGATGGCGCACAGGTCTAACGGCAAGACGAAGCACTAACCAGAACGCACCCGCTGAGATTCTCAGCGGGTGCGTTCTGCTTTTCCGAGTCGGGGCTAGCCCTTTTCGAGCACGACCTTCGACTTCCCGCCCGTACGTGCGCGCAGCGCGTACAGGATGGCGGCGAGGTCCACGAGCTCCTGCAGGAGCGCGCCGATCACGGGGATGATGTAGCCGAAGGCGGCCACAAGCATCAGGCCGACCGACAGGATCATACCGAGCCAGATCGCCGAGAGCGCGACGCGGTAGGTGTGGCCACCAATCTCGACCGCGCGGGCGACGAGGCCGATGTCGTCGCGGCGAATCACCGCATCCGCCGACTCGCTTGCGGCGGTCGCGCCCTTCGCGCCCATCGCGATGCCGACCTCGGCGATCGCGAGCACGGGTGCGTCGTTCACGCCGTCGCCGACCATCGTCACCGGGCGCTTCTCGAGCTCGCGCACGATATCGACCTTGTCCTGCGGGCGCAGGTTCGCGTGCACCTCGGTGATGTTCGCCTGCTCGGCGAGCGCGTGAGCCGTCTGCTCGTTGTCGCCCGTCAGCATCAGCACATCCTCAACGCCAAGCTCCCGGAGCCGATCGACCGTCGGGCGCGCGTTCTCGCGCAGCGCATCCGCGAGGATGAGCATCCCGGCGCCGCGGCCGTCGATCGAGACCGCGACGGAGGTCTGCCCTGCTTCGAGGTCGACCGGTTGGACGCTCGGGTCGATTTCCTGGATGAACGCGAGCTTCCCGACACGAACCACGTGGCCGTCGACGGTCGCCTCGACGCCCTGCGTGGCGTACTCGGATGCATCCGTCGTCGGCAGCTGCTCGAGGCCCTGCTCGCGGGCGGCGGTGATGACACCCTCCGCGAGGACGTGCGAGGAGTAGTTCTCGGCGGAGGCCGCGTACTGCAGCAGCTGGCGCGATTCAGCGGAGTCGAGCGCGCTACCCTCCCGCTGTCCGGCGGTCACGGTGGACCGGATCGCGACGAGCTCGGGGTGGCCGTGCGAGAGGGTGCCGGTCTTATCGAAGGTGACGGAGCGCGTCTTCGCGAGCGCCTCGAGCGTCGCGCCACCCTTCACGATGATGCCGTCTCGGGCGGCGGCGCTCATGCCGCCGATAAACGCCACGGGCGCCGCGATCAGCAGCGGACACGGGGTCGCGAGCACGAGCACCGCGGCGAACCGCACCGGGTCGCCCGAGAACCACCAGGCGAGCCCGGCGATGATGAGCGAAACGATCGTGAACGGCACCGCGTAGCGGTCGGCGAGGCGCACGGTCGGCGCCTTCTGCTCCTGCGCGTCGCTCACGAGCGCCATGATCTGCTGGTACTGCGAGTTCGCGGCGCTTGCCGTGGCCCGCATCCTTACCGCGCGGGTCGCGTTGACCGTGCCCGAGTAGATTTCGTCGCCGGTTTCGCGCAGCACGGGCAGGCTCTCGCCGGTCATCGTGGACTCATCGAACTCCGCCTCGCCGCTCTCGAGCGTGCCGTCGACTGGCACGATCTCAGCGGGGCGAAGCAGCAGCAGGTCTCCTGGCCGCACCTCGCTTGCCGGTACGTCGACCGGCGGCGCATCCGGGTTGTCCGGATCGAGTCGGTGCGCGGTCTGCGGGGCCCGCTTGAGCAGCGCATTCAGGTCGCTCTGCGCTCGCATCGCGGCGTAGTCCTCGAGGGCCTCACCACCGGTGAGCATGAGCACCACGATTAGCGCGGCGAGGTACTCCCCCGTCGCAACGGCTGCCGCCATCGCAACTACAGCAAGGATGTCAAGACCGAAGTGGCCCCGCATCATGTCCCGGATCATGTCGATCGTGGTGTACACGATGATGCCGATGACGTAGAGCGAACCGAGCCACTGGGCGGTGACGTGGTACCCCTCGGGCCCACCCGACCAAGTCACAATGTCGAGCGCAAGAACCACCAGGAGCATCACTAATGTGACTACCACCAGGGGGTATTTCTTTAAGACTTCGACAATTCTTCTCATGCCCCTATTTTCGCACTTTGATCAGCGCTTTTCTAGGATGCGCAGCCTCACCTAACTTCTGCGCGCGCTCGGTCAGAAGCGCTCGTTGAGCAGTGTCGCGAGGTGCTTGCCCTGGGTGTCTCCGAGCTGATCGGCCTGCGTGCGGCACGAGTAGCCATCCGCGAGGAAGATCGCATCATCGCTCGCCTCGCGCAGCGCGGGCAGCAGCGAGTTCTCGGCCACGGCGACCGAGGTCTCGTAGTGCCCCGCCTCGAGGCCGAAGTTCCCCGCGAGACCACAGCAGCCCGAGAGCTGGTTGATCCTCGCGCCGAGCGAGTTCAGCAGCTTCCGGTCGGGCGCGAAACCCATCACCGCGTGCTGGTGGCAGTGCGGCTGCACGATGAGCTCGACGCCGTCGAGGCTCGGCAGCGAAACGTCCGGATCCGGCTTTACAGGCGCCATGCCGTTCAGCACCTCGGCGAGCGTGTAGGTCGAGTCCGCGATCTTCCGCGCGCGCGGGTCATCCGGGAAGAGCTCGAGCAGGTCGCTCTTAAGCACCGCGGTACAGCTCGGCTCGACCCCCACGATCGGGATGCCCGCATCCACAACCGGCCCAAACTCATCCATCAGCTTCGAAAGCCGCGCGCGGGCGCCGTCGAGTTGGCCGGTCGAGATCCACGTGAGGCCGCAGCACACCTGATTGTTCGGGGTGACGACCTCGAGGCCGACCTTCTGCAGCACCTGCACGACGTCGTGGTCGATCTCGGGGTTGAAGCCGTTCGAGAACGAGTCGGCCCACACCATGATGCGATCACGGTCGGTGCGCGGCGACTCGGGCCGGATAGCCTTACCTTCCTTCATTGCCTTGGCGCGATCCTGCTTGAACGTGCGCCCCGAGATCTTTGGGATCGTGCGACGCTTGTCGACGCCGGCGATCGGCAGGATGAACTTGCGCAGCCAGTCGACCTTGAACATCCCGTTCACGATCGGCGCGAACGCCGACATGAGCGGCTCCCAGCGCGGCAGCTGGCCGAGCACGTAGTGGTTTATCGGGCGCAGTCGGCCCTTGTACTTGCGGTAGAGCGTCTCGGACTTGTAGGCCGCGACGTCGACACCCGCGGGGCAGTCGCTCGAGCACGCCTTGCACGACAGGCACAGGTCGAGCGAGTCGGCGACCTCCTGCGATTGCCAGCCGTCCTTCACGAGCTTGCCGTTCGTCATCTCCTGCAACACGCGTGCGCGGCCGCGGGTCGAGTGCGTCTCGTCCTTCGTCGCCATGTAGCTCGGGCACATGAAGCCGCCCGCGTCGCGATTGTCGGCACGGCACTTACCCATGCCGACGCAGCGGTGCACGGCCTTCGTGAAGTCCCCCGAGTCCTCGGCGAACGCAAAGCCACCACGGATGCGCGGGGTCGGCAGCGCCTGCGGCCGACGAAGGTCCGCGTCGAGCGGGGCCGGATTCACGAGCACGTCGGGGTTCAGGATGTTCTTCGGATCGAACAGCGCCTTGAGGTCGCCAAACGCGCCGATCGCCTTCTCGGAGTACATGAGCGGCAGCAGCTCGCCGCGGGCGCGGCCGTCGCCGTGCTCGCCCGACATCGAGCCGCCGAACTCCGCCACGAGACGGCCCGCATCCAGCATGAACGCGCGCAGCGCCGAGCCGTCGCGCTCGAGCGGGATCGACAGGCGCACGTGGATGCAGCCGTCGCCGAAGTGGCCATAGGGCATGCCCTCGATGCCGTGCTTCTCGGTGAGCTTGTCGAACTCGCGCAGGTACGAGCCGAGCTTCTCGGGCGGCACCGCGGCATCCTCAAAGCCGGGCCAGGCCTGCTCGCCCGAAAGCGTGCGGCTCGCGAGGCCGACGCCGTCCTCGCGCACCCTCCACAGGCGGCGCGCCTCGGCAGCGTCGGGGATGATGGTGGAAGAAATTGCGCTGGATGCGGCGACGAGCTTGTGCGCGCGGTCGAGCGCGTCGATCTCGTCCTCGCCCGGCATCTCGATGAGCAGCCAGCCCGCGCCCTCGGGCAGGGCCGCGACGGCCTCGGCACCGTGGTGACGGCGAACGGCGTCGGCGAGGCGCGCATCCAGGCCCTCGATCGCGCCGGGGCGCTGGTCGAGGAGCGCCGGGACGTCGTCGGCCGCGGCGACCATCGACGGGTAGCCGAGCGCGATCGTCACGGGCGACGAGGGAATGTCGACAAGGTTGACCGTCGCGCCGAGCACGATGCCGAGCGTGCCCTCGGAGCCGACCATGACCTTCGCGAGCGAGTGACCGTTCTCGGGCAGCAGCGCCTCGAGCCCGTAGCCGGAGACCTGGCGGCCGAAGCGGCCGAACTCGAGCCGGATCGTCGCGAGGTTCTCGCGCACGAACTCGTCGAGGCCCGGCACGACCGAGAGGTCATCGGATGCGGTGTAGCGGCGGCCGAGGCCGTCGATGACGTCGAGGTCGACGACGTTGTCAGCGGTGCGCCCGAAGCGCAGCGAGTGCGAGCCGCACGCGTTGTTGCCGATCATGCCCCCGATCGTGCAGCGAGTCCAGGTCGAGGGGTCGGGGCCGAAGCGCAGCCCGTGCGGTTTCGCGGCCTTCTGCAGCTGGGCGACGATGACGCCCGGGTCGACCTTCGCGGTCTTCGCCTCGGGGTCGATCGAGTGGATGCGGTTGAGGTACCGCGACGTGTCGACGACGATGCCGCGGCCGATCGCGTTGCCCGCGATGGATGTGCCCGCCCCGCGCATGTGAACGGGCTTGCCGGTGACGCGCGCGACGTCGGCGATCGCGATGAGATCCTCCGTGGACTTCGGGAACGCGACCACCTCGGGGGTGATGCGGTAATTACCCGCGTCGGAGGAGTATTCGGCGCGGCGCAGCGAGGAGGTTGCGACCTCGCCGTCGATGCGCTCGCGAATCATGGATGCGACCTCGCGCGTTTCAGGCGTGATCGGGGCATCGGGCCTTACGGCTTCGCTAATCGTCACGGCACGATGTCCTTCCTCGGGGGCTTGTCGCTAAGTTTCAATGGTAACTACCGCGGGCCGTTGTCGAGGCGAAGCATCGCTCGCGCGCCCGTAAGCGATACGAGCTCTAACCAGGCTGCTGCGTGTTCTGGCAGTTCCGCGCGTGCGGTTGTTGCCAGGTTCCCCCGCGCGTTGCGCCATGCTCCGGCGATTCGGGATGCTGTCTGTTGCGTCGGCTCCCCCGCCCACACGTGCCAGCCCGCCAGCGCGCCGAGGCCAGAGCCTGCGGCCGCGCGCGCCGCGGTGTCTTGCGGCTGACCGCGCGCCGGGCCGAGTTCCTCGACGAGCCACGACGCGTTCGGGATGGATTGGAGGGTGAACATGCCATCCGCCCAGTTGAAGTCGGAGGTGAGTTGATGCGCAGACGCTTGCCGCTGCGTGAGGCCGGCTGATGCTTTGGGCTGGTTCGACGCGTTGTCCGATGCGGGTTGTTCGACCTGACCGCGATCCGCGAGCACCGCCGGCACCGTCGCGTCCGCGAGCCGATAGGTCGCCCCGAGCCCGTCGAGTCGCGCCCGCGACACGAGGATCGAGCGGGCGCTCGCATCCGCGCTCACCCAGCGGCGACCGAGCCGCTGCGCGACCACCGCGGTCGTGCCCGAGCCACCGAACGGGTCGACGACGAGATCACCCGGGGCGGTCATCCATCTGAGGAGCAGCTCGAGCAGCCCCTCCGGTTTCTGCGTCGCGTAGCCGGTGCGCTCCGCCGAGAGGTTCAGGACGGGACGGACGCTCACCTCGTGCACGCCCGCGTCGTCGCTCGCCGCGTTGCCCGGGTGATCGTCGCTGACCTCGTGATCGTGGTTGACCTCGCGAACGTCGCTGACCTTCTCGCCGCCTCGATCGTCGACCAGCGTGATCACGCCCTCGAGCACGTCGCGAAGGATCGTGTCGACGTAAAAGCGACCCCGCGCATCCACCTTGCTGCCCATAAAGGACTTCGCGAGGTACTGGCGCTCGTAGAGCGGCGCGACGCGGAAGCGATCGCTGCGGCGATACACGAGCAGATCGTCGTGCTTACGCGGCACGGCGCTCGTGCGCGACGCTCCCCCGGTCCGGTAGCTCCACACGAGCGAGTTCACGAAGTGCTCGCGGCCGAACACCTCGTCGAGGGCGACACGCACGTAGTGGGACGAGTGCCAGTCGAGATGCACGCAGATCGCGCCGTCCTCGGTGAGCAGCTCCCGCGCGAGCACGAGCCGGGGCACGAGCATCCGCAGGTAGTCGGCGGTGCCGCCCGCCCAGCGATCGGTGTAGGTGTGCATCTCGAGCGCGAGGTCGGCACCGCTATCGTCGCGCGTGTGGATGCGGCTGCGATAGTCGGCCTTGGAGTCGAACGGCGGGTCGAGGTAAACGAGCTTCGCTCGCTCGCCGGATGCGTAGAGTCGCGCAAGTGCGTCGAGGTTATCGCCGTGAACGAGCGCGTTGGGAGCGACTTCGTTGGCCACACTACTAGCCGTGCCGGCCGAACTCCGGGCCTTGACCACCGCATCCTGAGCCGCCTGGCGCCCCTGCGCGATGAGCGCGGGAAGCTCGGTGAGCAGCGAAGGCGAGGAGTGCATCCGCCCAGTGTATTTCCTCGTATTTCCTTCCCGAAATCTTCAGGAAAATACCAGCGTGCTAACCTAAGTCACTGTCGTTCACTTTCGACACCGCCGAGGCATCCCGTCCGTTGCCCGTGAGTTCCGCGCAAAGCGTGAACCCGAACGGAAGATCTCGCTCCCTCTGGTCATTTCCATGACCCGCTCGATTCGCGTTCCCTCGGCTCTCACGAAGGTGAACGACGTCGAGACCTGTATTCGTGAATGGAGTGAACTGAATGACGCTAAGCCCTGGCCGCAGAAACCTCGGAGACCGAGCCCCGCTTTCGAGCGATGAGATGCGCCAGGGAACGGCAGTATTGGCCCCTCCAAGCGAGACCCGACCTCGCGTCAACTGGCGGGTGTTCATCATCTCGGCCGTCGTGATCATCGCGTTCTCGATGTGGGCGATCTTCGCGCCAGCGAACGCCGAGTCGACGCTGCAGCAGGTTGTCGGGTGGATCGGCGAGAACCTCGGCTGGTGGTACGTGCTCACGATCACCGTCGTCATCGGCTTTGTGATCTGGGTCGCCGTCTCCAAGGAGGGCAAGGTTCGCCTCGGTCCCGACCACTCGCGGCCGCAGTACAAGTTGTTCACGTGGGTCGCGATGCTGTTCGCCGCGGGCGTCGGCATCGACATGCTGTTCTATTCGGTCACCGGGCCGATCCAGCACTACATGACGCCGCCGAACGCGACGCCCGAATCCGCGGCGGCCGCCGAGGAAGCCGTTGTCTGGACGATGTTCCACTACGGCGTCGGCGGTTGGTCGGTGTACTCGCTGCTCGGCATGGCCATGGGCTACTTCGCGTATCGCTGGGGCATGCCGCTGTCGATCCGCGCGGCGATCTATCCCCTGTTCGGCAAGCGTGTGAAGGGCGCGGTCGGCGACACGATCGACATCTTCGCGCTGATCGGCACCGTGTTCGGCGTCGCGACCTCGATGGGGATCGGCGTCGTGCTGCTCAACATCGGCTTCGCGTGGCTCTTCGGCCTCGAGGAGGGCCTCGCGCTGCAGATCGCGCTGATCATCGTGGCCGTCGTCCTCACCATCGCGGCGTGTACGTCGGGAGTCGACAAAGGAATCCGCTGGATCTCCGAACTCAATCTCTGGAGCGCGGGCGCGATGATCGTGTACATCCTCGTGACCGGCCAGACCGGCTACCTGCTCAACGCGCTCGTCGCGAACATCGGCAAGTTCATCGCGACCTTCCCCGGCCGCACCCTCGAGACCATGGTCTATCAGGATGGTGGCTCCGCGTGGATGTCCGGGCAGACCCTATTCTTCTGGGCATTCTGGCTCGCGTGGGGTCCCTTCGTCGGCTTGTTCCTCGCCCGCATCTCGCGCGGCCGGACGCTGCGCGAATTCGTCATCGCGGCGATCACGGCGCCCGTGCTCTGTGACTTCCTCATCGTCTCGATCTTCGGCAACAGCGCACTCTTCGAGGTGCGCGAGAACGGAAACATGGAGTTCGCCCAGCTCGCGATGGAAAGCCCCGAGCACGGCTGGTACGCGCTGCTTGAGATGTTCCCCGGTGCCGCATTCCTCATCGGCCTCGGCACCCTCTCCGGATTGCTCTTCTACCTCACAAGCGCGAACTCGGGCGCGATGGTGATGTCCAACTTCTCGTCCTCGATCGCCGATCCGAGCCAGGACGGTCCCAAGTGGCTGCGCATCTTCTGGGCGATTCTCACGGCTGTGCTCACGATCGCGATGCTCGTCGCGGGTGGCGTCACGACCATGGAGTACGCGACCCTGATCTTCGGCCTACCCGTCACGATCGTGGCGTACCTCGTCATGGCCTCGTTCTCGAAGGTGCTGCGCATGGAGCGCGCGGAACGCGAAGGCCGCGCGCTGCGGCGCCGCACGGTGTCCGCGAGCGGCGGCAGCGTGCCCGAAAAGACGTGGCGCCAGCGGCTCGCGAACATGCGGTCGTACCCGTCGAAAAATGCCGTGGCGCAGTTTGTCACGCGAGTCGCGCATCCTGCACTCGAAGAGGTGAGCCGCGAGTTCGCGAAGCAGGGCTATGCGAGCGAGCTGACGGCAACGCCTGGTGGGGAGACTGGAGTGACCGGCTACACGCTCGTCATCGACATGGCTGCGCAGCAGAATTTCCACTACGAGGTGGAGGCGGTTGAGGCGCCGGTGCCGATGTTCGGCGGCCGCATGTCGCGCGAGACGGACGTGTACTACCGCCTGGAAGTGTTCACGCGGACCGGTTCGGAAGGATACGACCTCATGGGTCTGTCGAAGCAGCAGGTGATCAACGACGTCATCGACCGGTTCGAGTCACACCTCAGCTTCCTGCAACACTCGAACGACGTGGATGCGGCGTCTGTGCTTACCCCGCCGGTCACGACGGGGCAGCACGCTGCGGTGGCCGCTTCGACTGCGGATGCGGATGCCCCGACGATCGAGCGCGAGCCGGGGCAGGCCGCGGACTAGGGTGCGCCGCGGCCGACGCGATGCGCCGCGGCCGTTTAGGCGAGCATTGCAAGTATCGCCTGACCGGGTCGGAGTACGGGCAAGGGTGAGCCCTACCGCCAGGGGTTGGATGTGCGGCGGATGCGCGCGGCGCTATTTCGCGGCTGGTGCGTGCTCCACGATGTAATCGCGCAGCTCATCGGCCGAGTTCGTCATCTCGACGGTGTGCTGCGGCAGCGCGAGCAGCGCCTGCAGCTCCGGCGACGGCGCGGGCGTCTCGTCGCCGAGCGCCTCCTCGATCGTCTCGCCAAACTTCTCGGGCTTCGCGGTCTCAAGCACAAGGATGCGACCCTCAACCTCGTTGAGTCGGCGCGCGACGGTGAGGCCATCAGCCGTGTGTGGGTCGACGATCACGCCGGTCGCCTCGAACTCGCTGCGGATGGTCTCGATGCGGTCCTCGTGCGTGCTCGAGTCGGTGATGATGCCGAACTCCTCGATGAAGCGCGGCAGGAACGCGGTGAGGTTCAACGTGCCCTCCGAGTCAAGCTGGGTCCACGACTCGACGAACGCATCCACGTCTTCGCCGAAGAGCTCGCGCACGAAGCGTTCGAGGTTCGACGCCTTCGAGATGTCCATCGACGGGCTGCTCGTGACGAGCGTGTTCTCGCGGGTGCGCGGCGTGTAGATGCCGGTGCGGAAGAACTCGTCGAGCACGTTGTTCTCGTTGGTCGCAAGGATGAGTCGGTGGATGGGCAGGCCCATCTGGCGTGCGAGGTGGCCGGCGAAGATGTTGCCGAAGTTACCCGAGGGCACCGCGATCGAGATGAGGCTCGTCTCGCGCTCCGCCGTCGTGACGGTGGCCTCGCGCTGCTCGGGGGTCAACGCATCCGTTGCCCGCAGCCACGCCCAGAAGTAGTAGACGATCTGCGCGCAAATGCGGCCGAAGTTGATTGAGTTGACCGCGCCGATCGCGTGCTTGGCCTTGAACTCCGCGTCGTTGTTGATGACCTTGACGAGGTTCTGGCAGTCATCGAAGTTGCCGTCGATCGCGATGTTGTGGATGTTCTCGTCGTCGAGGCTGTACATCTGCGCGCGTTGCACGGCGCTCATGCGACCCTGCGGCGAGAGCATGAACACGCTGATGTTCGGCTTGCCGCGGAACGCGTGCTCGGCAGCGGACCCGGTGTCGCCCGAAGTCGCACCGAGAATATTGAGGGTGCGGTCGCGCTTCTGCAGCACGTACGGCATGACCTCGCCGAGGAACTGCATCGCAAGATCCTTGAACGCCATCGTCGGACCTTCGGAGAGGCCGACGAGCGTGATGCGGGCGTCGAGCTTCGTGAGTGGCACCGTCTCGGGTGCGGCGAAGCGCTCGGCCGAGTATGCGGCGCGGATGATCTTCTCGAGATCCTCGCGCGGGATGTCCGTCGCGTAGAGGCTCACGATCTCGATCGCGAGGTCGGGGTAGCTCAGCTCTCGCCAGGACTCGCGCTGCTCCGCTGAAATCGTCGGGATCTCGGCCGGCACGACGAGGCCGCCATCCGATGCGAGTCCGTCCAGAAGAACATCCGAGAAACTTGCCGGTGCCATCTGGCCACGGGTCGAGACGTATTTCATGTGTTGCCTAGTCCAATCGACGAGAGTACTGCCCTAGCCATGCTACGGGAGTCGGCGGCCGGGTTTCCGCGCGTGGCGCGTCGGCCGCGGCCGCGTCGCTCGGCCGCGCATCCGGCCATTGCCGATAACACTCGCCGTTGCCCGCCGCGCATCCACCCCTGCCGATAACGCCAACCCTTGCCCCGCGTGCATCCACCCCCTGCCGATGACGCTCCCCCATGCCCCGCGCGCATCTGACCCCTGTCGATAACGCTCACCCCTGCCCGTACTTCGACCCGGGCAAGCGCTACCGGCAATGCTCGCCGCTCGAGTCCAACTCGGAACCCGCCGTTTGCACCGTGCCGCGCATCCACCCCCTGCCGATAACGCCCACCCCTGCCGCACTTCAACCCGGGCAAGCGCTACCGGCAATGCTCGCCGCTCGAGTCCAACTCGGAACCCGCCGTTTGCACCGTGCCGCGCATCCACCCCCTGCCGATAACGCCCACCCCTGCCGCACTTCAACCCGGGCAAGCGCTACCCGCAATGCTGGCCTGTCTAAGGCGGCTCGAAACTCGGCGGTCGTATGCTGTTGCGCATGTCGAACGAGCACGAAGACGCTGTCGCCGCCGCCAAAGCCGCCCTCGCCAAAGCTGAAGCAGATCTCGCCGCCGCACAGGCAGCCGAGTCCGCGAAAACTGCGGAAGGTACCGAGCCTGCCACGGAGGCGGCCGACGCTCCTGCGGCCGAAGCCAAAGGATCGGCCGACGCAGCGAACGCACCCGAGTCCGCTGACGCATCCGGAGCCGACGAAGCCGTAGCCAAGCCCGAAGCGCCGGCCGAAGCCAAACCCGAAGAAGCGAAACCAGCCGAGGACGCCCCAGCGGGCCCGCTCAACGCAGAGCAGGTCGAAACCATCCGCGCGGGCTACGCCTTTGAGCAGCAAGCGCTCGAACTCGGCGCGCTCGTCAACGGCGACGTGCTCTCGGAAGTGCCGGTGCGCATCCCGATCTCGATGACGAACCGACACGGCCTCGTCGCCGGTGCAACGGGTACCGGTAAGACGAAGACGCTGCAGGTCATGCTCGAGCAGCTCTCGGCCGCGGGCGTGCCCGTGTTCGCCGCCGACATCAAGGGCGACCTCTCCGGCGTCGCGACCCCTGGCGCATCCAACGAGAAGCTGCTCGAACGCACCCAAAAGATCGGCCAGGACTGGCAGCCGCAGTCGGCGCCAACCGAGTTCTACAGCCTCGGCGGCCGCGGCCAGGGTGTGCCGATCCGCGCGACCGTCACGAGCTTCGGCCCGCTGATGCTCTCGAAGGTGCTCGGCCTCAACGCGACGCAAGAATCCGTGCTCGGCCTCGTCTTCCACTACGCCGACCAGGCCGGACTCCCCCTCGTCAACCTCGAGGACCTCCGCTCGGTCCTCCTTTTCCTCACCTCGGACGAGGGCAAGCCCGAGCTCGAGAGCATCGGCGGGGTCTCGAAGCAGTCGGCCGGCGTCATCCTGCGCGAGCTCACCACGTTCGCCGCCGAGGGCGCGGACGTGTTCTTCGGCGAGCCCGAGATCGACACGAACGAGTTCCTCCGCCTGGCACCCGACGGCCGCGGCATCGTCTCGATGCTCGAGCTCCCCGGCGTCGCCCAGCAGCCCGCGCTGTTCTCGACCTTCCTCATGTGGCTGCTCGCCGATCTCTTCGCGTCGCTCCCCGAGGTCGGCGACCTCGACAAGCCGAAGCTCGTGTTCTTCTTCGACGAGGCGCACCTGCTGTTCAACGGCGCCTCGAAGGAGTTTGTCTCGCAGATCGTGCAGACGGTCCGCCTGATCCGCTCGAAGGGCGTCGGTATTTTCTTCGTCACCCAGACGCCGAAGGATGTGCCCAACGACGTGCTCGCGCAGCTCGGCTCGCGCGTCCAGCACCAGCTGCGCGCCCACACCCGGACGACGCGAAGTCGCTGCGCGCCACCGTGCGCACCTACCCCGAGTCGGGCTACGACCTCGAGGAGACGCTGACCCAGCTCGCGACCGGTGAGGCCATCGTCACGGTAATGAATGAGAAGGGCGCGCCGACGCCGGTGGCCTGGGTTCGGATGCGCGCCCCACAGGGTTCGATGGACCCGACTCCCGCGGCCGACATCGAGAAGTCCGTCAAGGCATCCCCGCTGCTCGCCAAGTACGGCACGGCGGTCGACCCGGAATCGGCCCACGAGATCCTCGCGAAGCGGATGAACGCATCCGCCGAAGCCGCGAAGAAGGAAGCCGAGCAGGCCGAGGCCGAGAAGCGCGCGAAGAAGCCCAGCACCACCACGCGCCGCAAGGAGAAGTCGGTCGTCGACGAGGTGCTCGGCTCGGGCGCCGCCAAGACCGTCGTGCGCGAGGTCACGCGCGGGCTCTTCGGGATGCTGTTCAAGAAGTAGCCGCGCCTCGAAGCGCGCTACTTCTTGCCGGACACATCCTGAGCCCGCGAAATCTCCGCGAGGCGGGCGAGGTCGTTCGACACCGCGGTGCCTGAGGAGCCGTTGATCGACCGCCCGGCAGGTGCCCGCCAGGTGGTGCCTGACGGCTCGGCGACTGCGCCCTCAGCGACCCCGTCCGACGCAGGTTCGGCAACCCCGTCGAGCATCGTTTCCTCCTTGAGGATGCGCATCGATTCGCCGAGGCTCTTGGCAAGCTTCGGCAGTCGGCTCGCGCCGAACACCAAGAGGATGACCGCGAGAACGATCAGGGCGTGCCATCCGGTGAAACCTTGAAGCATGGTGGATTCCTTTCGCTGAGTGCTGTTGTCGGTTATCCGGAGAACCCGCCACCGGGTGCGTTCCCCGCGGTGGGCGTGGTGGATGCGTCGATGCGGACTGCGAGCGCGACCGCATACCCCCTGCTGGTATCGCCGCTCGTCGTGGCGAGCTGGAGCGCTCCCCCGTCGTCGCCGAATACGTTGTCGCTCGTGAGCGTCACCTGCGACATGTTCTCTGCAGAGCCGCTGTATTCCGAAAGGGCGTAGACCGCGTTGCAGTCGGCCTCCGGCAGCGCGACTTGCGAGGTGGCGATCGCGTTGGCCGAGTCGACGATGTCGTCGACCGTCGGGTACACCTCGAAGTGGATGTGCGGCCATCGGCCCGAGTAGCAGGCCGGGAATATCGAGGTGAAGGTGACCTGCCCGTTCGCGTCAGAGACCTGCACGCCACGAAGGTAGGTCTCGTTCTCGATGCCATTCGAGTACATCGAATAGCCGCCCTGGGCATCGCAGTGCCACACGTACACGGCGACGCTTTCAAACGGCGCATCCCCGTTCTGCATGTCCAGGATCGTGAGCGTGAGCGTCATAGGGACGCCTGTGGCGGTCGTGCCCCCGTCAAGCGACGAGCGAATGTCGGATCGGATTATGCCCGACTCTTCAAGCGCATCCGGGCCGTTCGAGCCATCGCCGGGGTACGGCCCCGCGGTCTCGTCGGGGATCTCTGCCCCGGGTACTGCTACTTCCGACGCCGTTGCCTTCGTCGTCGCCGGTGCAGTCTGTGTGCTCGAGCCGGTCGATGCCGTGCCGGTAGCGGTGCAGGCGGCCAGGACCGCGCCGGCGATGCTGATGCCAGCAACGCCGAGCACCTGTCGCCGGGACACGAGCGTGCGGATATCGAATCCCGCGCCTTGGTCGACGACTTCTTCGTCCGTGCGGACAAGCGGGCGGCCCTCCCAAGTGGGGCCCTCCGGGCTCTGGTCGGGTTCTGGGATGCGGCTTTCGGTCATGTCGTTCTCCTCTTCTCGATCTATTGAGCGCGTTTCGAAAGAAGAGCCTCTGAGACACGTCATTGCTCGCACTTTGCGTGAGCTATGCGGCTGCTATGTGCCGGCGCTCGTTGTGCAGCAGCGCGAGGTTCCTAAAACCGCGACTCCCCCACGAACGCAAAGAGGATCCCGAGCAAGTAGGCGATCGCGGTGGCGCCCAACGCGATGTATTGCAGCACGGCCCGCGGCGTCCCCGCAGCCGCCAGGGATGCGAGCGCGCTCACCGCGGCCACGACGATCACCACGATGATCGCGATGAATACGAACCTCGCGGCCGGTCGCATCCTGAGCTTTGCCATGCCCTAATGGTCGCGCCGCCCCGATAAAGCGGCCTGAGCATCCGCCGCCGATTACCCAGGCACGACCTGGCCGCGTGTGGTTGTCTCGAGCAATGAAACACACGCCGCACTTCCTGCTGACCGACCCCGACGAGGTCAAGCGCCTCATCCGCGAGAATCCGTGGGCCACGTTCGTCTCCAACACGTCGAAGGGCCTCGTCGCCTCGCACTACCCTGTCATGGTCGACGAGGATGCGGATGAGCTCACGATCGTCTCGCACTTCGGGCGGCCGGATGAGCGAAACCATGAGGTCGGCGAACACGAGATGCTGGTGATCATTCAGGGCCCGCACGACTACGTGTCGGCGAGTTGGTACGACCCGGGTCAGCTCGCGGCGACGTGGAATCACGTCACCGCGCACCTCTACGGAGTGCCCGAGGTACTCTCCGAAGCCGAGACCTACGAGGCGCTGTCGGCCCTCACCGACTACCTCGAGCATCCTTACCCCGAAGGGCGCAGCCTCGACGAGGACGAGGCCTGGAGCGGCGACCTCGCGAAAGGCGCGGTCGGGGTCAGGATGCGCGTGACCCGCTTCGATGCGCGGGCGAAGGTCAGCCAGAACAAGCCGCAGCACGTTTACGAGCGCGTCGTCACTGAGTTCGACAAGTCGAACCCGCGCCTCGCCGCCGAGATGCGGCACTTCAACGAGTAGCGGGCGCGGCTATTCGGCGGGATGCGCGTCGTCATACGCCCGCTGGGCCTCGACGACCTGGGGCAGTTCGTCCTCGAGCATGCCGATGAGCGCGAGCATGGGGGCCGCGATCTTCTTGCCGAGGTCGGTGAGCGCGTAGTCGACGTTCGGCGGGATGCTGCTGTGCACGGTGCGCACGACCATCCCGTCGCGCTCGAGCTGCCCGAGCGTCTGCGAGAGCATCCGGTCGCTAATGCCGTCGATGCGGCGGCGGATCTCGCCGAACCGCATTGGCGCATCGTCGAGTTGAAGCGCCGCGACGGTCAGTGCGCCCCAGCGACCGGTGAGGTGCTGCAGCGCCGCCCGCGAATCACACGCGCTCGAAAAGACATCTGCCTTAGGCAGGTCGGTGGTGTTCTCGTGCGTGTTCATGTCACCAGTGTACTCTCTGAAAGTGCTTCCGAAAAGGTTGTGCTTATTTTTCGTAAGTGCTTTACTGTGTTCACACACACCTTCCGAATCGAAATGGGGAACCATGCGTATTGCAGTCACTGGAGCAGCCGGACACTTCGGCGGCCACGTCGTCGACCACCTCCTGTCCCGCGGCGTTGCCGCCAACGACATCGTCGCGATCGTCCGTAACGAGGCCAAGGCCGCAGACCTCGCCGCCAAGGGCGTCACTGTCGGCGTTGCCGCATACGAAGACGAAGCCGCGCTCACCGCCGCACTGCAGGGTGTCGAGCGACTCGTGCTCGTCTCGGGTAGCGAGGTGGGGCAGCGCCTCACCCAGCACACCAACATCATCAACGCCGCGAAGGCCGCCGGCGTGAAGTTCATCGCATACACGAGCCTCCTGAACGCCCCAACCTCCGAGCTCGGTCTCGCGCCCGAACACGTCGCCACCGAGCAGCTCCTTGCCGAAAGCGGCATCGAGTACGCACTGCTGCGCAACGGTTGGTACTGGGAGAACTACGCCTCGGCGATCGACACCGGCAAGGCCATGGGCAAGTTCTTCGGCGCCGCGGGCGACGCGAAGGTGTCGGGTGCCGCGCGCCGCGACTACGCCGAGGCCGCAGCGGTGGTCGTCACGGGCGAGGACCAGGCCGGCAAGGTCTACGAGCTCGCCGGTGCACCGGCGCTGTCGTACCAGGGCATCGCGGATGAGGTGGCCAAGGTAATCGGCACGCCCGTCACCTATGTCAACCAGACGGTCGAGGAGTACACCGCAGCGCTCGAGGCTGCCGGTCTCCCGGCGGAGGTTGCTGCGATGTTCGCGGGCATGGACCCGATCATCGAGCAGGGCGCGCTCTACTCGGAGAGCACCGACCTGCAGGACCTCCTCGGTCGCCCGTCGACCTCGGCGTCGGAGACCTTCTCCGCGTAAGGGTTTGTGACACTAGTGGGGTTCGTCGAATTTCAACGAACCCCACTTTTGCGTGTCAGGTCATTGAGTAGCCGCGAAGCGGCGTATCGAAATGCGGTCCGTTCGATACGTGGCTTCGCCACTACTCACGGAACTGGTTGCGCGCGCTTCGATACGCTTCGATAGTCAGGGAGCAAGAACGTCGACGACCGTGCGGCCGCGGATGCGACCGGCGAGAATCTCCTCGGCGTACGGAATTGTGTCGGCCAGCGAGATCGTCGTCGAGAGCTCGTCAAGCTTGCCGAAGTCGACTCGCTCGGCCAGCGCATCCCATGCCCGCTGGCGCGCAGCGCGAGGCGCATTCACCGAATTCGCGCCGGTCAGGGTCACGCCACGCAGGATGTACGGCAGGACCGTTCCCGGTAGGTCTGCGCCCTGCGCGAGCCCGCACGCGGCAACGGTGCCGCCGTACTTCGTTTGCGCCAACACGTTCACGAGGGTCGTGCTGCCGACCGAGTCGACCGCGCCCGCCCATCGCTCCGACTGCAGGGGCTTGCCCACTGCATCCGAGAGCTCGTGGCGGTCGATGATGTCGGATGCGCCGAGCCAGCGCAGGTACTCGCCCTGTTCATCCTTTCGACCGCTCGACGCGACGACGCGATAGCCCGCCCGCGCCAGCAGCAGGATCGCGATCGAGCCGACTCCCCCGGCGGCACCGGTCACCAGCACGTTCCCGTCCTCGGGACGAATCCCCGCATCCTCGAGCTTCAACACCGACAGCATCGCGGTGAATCCCGCCGTTCCGATCGCCGCGGCACGCACCGGCGAGACGGCCTCGGGAAGGCGCACCAGCGCATCCGGCCGCACGCGCGCGCGAGTCGCGAACCCGCCGGGCAGCAGCTCGCCGATGCCGTCGCCGTTGAGCACGACCTCGTCGCCAACCGACCACTCGGGCAAACCGGAGCTGGTCACGGTGCCGACGATGTCAATGCCGGGGATGCCCGGGTACTGGCGAAGGATCCCGCGGCCGGCGATCGCCATGCCGTCTTTGTAGTTGTAGCTCGAGTAGCGCACGTCGATGTCGACGGTCGCATCCTCGCCCGCTCCGGCGAGGAGCTCGTCTTCGTTCGTCTCCAGGATGCGCGCCTCCGCGCCCTTCGATTCGACCACTACTGCGCGCATCCGCGTTTCCCTTCGTTGGCTGTGGCTTTACTCATGGCGTGCCCCTCTCGATTCGCGGCTTCGCCGCTACTCAAGGTGCGATAGGCGGCTTCGCGGCCCCTCAAGGAACGATACGCGGCCATTCCACGAGCGACCGTCATTGCGGGAAAGCATAACGAGGCCGATCCACTGAGTGCTCAGTGGTTCGGCCTCGAATGATGCGAGCGGGCTCTGCCTAGTTGCAGGTGCCGTCCGCCGAGCAGCTTGCGACCGTCGACGGGTCGAGCGTGCCGAAAATGGAGCCGAGGACGTCGCCAGCGTTGACCAGCGTCACCGGCTCAGTTGCGGTGGTTTCTTGTTCGTTAGTCATTCGTCTTTCCTTCCTCTTCGTTCATGTTGGCGAGCGTGCGGAGCGCGCTGCGGTAGGCATCGAGCGGCAGTGCGCCCGGCGCGGCGTACTGGTGGTTGAACAGCATGAACGGCACTCCGGTCACCCCGAGCTGACGGGCGCGGCCGATGTCCTGACGGACGGCTTCCTCGTGCTCGCTCGTCTCCTTGAGTGCGTCGCGAGCCTCCTCATCGGAAAGCCCGACCTTCGCGGCCTCCGCGACCAGCACATCCTCGTCGAACACGTTGATTTCGCCGGAGAAGTAGCCGCCCTGGAGCGTGCGGAAGAGCTCGTTGCCCTGGCCCTTCGTCGCCGCAGCCTGCACGAGACGGTGAATCGCGCGGGTGTTCGCCATGGGACGGTCGATCACGTAGGGCATGTCGATCTCGGCCGCGAGACCCTTGATCTGTTCCTCCATGCCGCGGACTTCGTCCTCGGAGCGACCGATCTTCTTCACGAGGTGCTGGATGTTGTCCTCGGCGCCAGCCATCGCGGGCGCGCTCGGGTCGAGCTCGAACGAGTGCGCCTGAATCTGCACGACGTCTTCGAGTCCCTCCGCCTTGATCGCTTCCTGGAGTCGAGCTTCGCCAACGTAGCACCACGGGCAGACGACGTCCGTCCAGATGTCAACGGTGATCGGGGCGGGAGTGTTTGCCGTTTCGGCCATGTTGCCTCGCTTGGTAGGGATGGGAGTCTGCTGAGATCTATTACAAATCAACACGCCTCGGCTGAGATTATTCCCGCGTTCGTGCCGGAATGCGTCGCGATGACGGCTCACACGGGTTCCTGGATCGTGTCGGGATGCTCGGGGTCGTAAAGTGCGTTGCTCCAGAACGCGGTGATGAGGTCTTCGTCGCCGAGGTTCTCGATGCTGTGGGCCCACATCGTCGGCATGTCGAGGGCGACCGGCTCGTCACCGGATACCCCGAAATCGACGACGTAGCTCTCGAAGAGCCGCCGCGTGCGCACGAGTGCCGATCCCCGCAGCACGACGAGCCGTTCGACCTTGCGCCGGTGGAAATGCTGGCCGCGCACCGCACCGGGAACCGTCGTCGAAACCGAGGTCTGTCCGGTTCCCCCGTGGGCCCGAAGCACTTCGACGTACGAACCCCGTGCATCCTCGTTCTTCGTGAGCGAGAGCGGGGCCCAGCCCGGGAACGTGAATGAGCGATAGGTATTAAAGAGGTCGCGATCGAAGGGCGTCAGCAACGGCGGAATCTCGCCGCGCCGGTAGACGCTCGACATGGCGCGCAGCCGATCGAGCAGCCCCGAGACCGTTTCGCGCTGTTCGAGATCGTGCTGGCTATCCGGTGGGATGAAGCCCAGGAGCAACTCGGCGGCATTCTGGGCGTGCAGCAGCGTCAGGTCGCGATCGCGCTGTAGCACGGGTTCGGCACCGACGACGAGCTGGTGCGCGAACGTCGCAGTCACCGAGTTATAGAACGGTTTGCCGTGTTCCCCGAAGACATTCGGCAAGCGGATGTCGACGAATCCGGCCCCGATCTGCGCCGCTGCCGTCGCGAGAAGCTCGCCCGCGTGCGCCTTCGCTTCCCCGTAAACGGTGCCGTTACCCGCCTGGATCGAGTTGGCGTAGACCACGGTTCGCGGTGGATGCGCGGCCGAGGTAATGGCGCTCGCGAGCTGTCGCGCGAAATACGCGTTGCCCTCGCGAATCTCCTCGTCCGTCGAGCGATTCACCCCGGCGAGGTGGATGCACCGATCAGCTCCCGAAACAGCTCGCGCGGCTGCCTCGTGATCAAACGATCGGCCAAGGATGATCCTTCTCGCGGCGATGTCGCGCTCGCGGAGCGCGACTCTCGTGTGCCAGCCGAGAAAGCCCTTCGCCCCCGTCAGCGCAATCGTGGCCATGCGGACAATTATCCGCCATGATCCGGGAAAAGTCCCGGTCAGTTCCTGGGGCTCGGGGGCTCGGTTGGCTGGCGGCTGGCGGCTGGCGGCTGGCGGCTGGCGGCTGGCGGCTGGCGGCTGGCGGCTGGCGGCTGGCGGCTGGCGGCTGGCGGCTGGCGGCTGGCGGCTGGTCGACCTTGCTCGAGAGGCGCTCCGAACTCCAAACGTCAAGCCTTGCCCAGATTTCGGTTAGAAATTTCAAGCCGAGCCCGGCATCCGACTTGAAAGCTCAGCCCCAGCCCCATATCCGGCATAAAAATTCAAGCCCAGCCCCACATCCGGCGTAAAAGCTCAGCCCCAGCCCCATATCCGGCATAAAAATTCAAGCCAAGCCCCACATCCGACCGCAAAATTCAAGTCGAGTCCCGCATCCGGCGTGAAAGTTCAAGCCAAGCCCAGATTCCGGCTTGAAAATTGAAGCCAGTCCCCGAATCTGGTTTGAAAATTCAAGCCGGGAAAACTGCGGTTGAAGAATCCTGCCAAATAGTTCTCACCGGGGGTATATCCCCTTGCTGGAGACTCCTCGGCATAAATTTTTAAGCCATCAAATGGACGGCTTGAAGATTTAAGCCATGCCCGTCCTCCGGCTTGAAAATTCAAGCCAGCGCCTCGTATCGGGGTGAGCATTAAAGCCGCAATCGCCTACGGCTCGAGAACTCAGGCCAAGACCGGCAACCGGCTCGACAACTCACGTCATGCCACACCTCCGGCCTAGAGCCCGACGCCAAACCCCACAACTTCAAGAGAAACTAAGGCCGTGACTCGCAGCTAGCCCACGAACTCAGGCTGTGACCTGCAGCTGGCACAAGACCTCAGGCCACGACCTGCAGCCAGGACAAGAACCCAGGCCGTGACCTTCAACCGGCTCAACAACTCAAACTAAACTCTGCAACCAGCACAAGAGCTCAGACCAAACCCCGCAACCGGCTTGAACTTTAAGAGCTAGTACGCGCGCACATTCGAAATTTGCGGGTAGCCGTCGACGATCTCGATGTCGCCGTACACGTTGAACTTCGACGTGCGCTCGCTCGGGTTCGGGTTGCTCGAGGTGGAGCTGTCAATCACGCCGATTTCGCCGCGGCTCGAAATGAACGACGTGCTCGAGAGGCTGTCGAACCCGGAGGGCTGCTGGGTCACGGTCAGGACCTCGAGCTTCGTGTTCCGCGTAATCGACGGGCACTCGTCATCCATATTGCCCGGCACCTGGGTGCAGAGGTCGACGCGCTCCTGCACCTGCGCGAGCACCGCATCTTCAAACGCCTGGTTCGGGGATGCGGAAAAGCTTGCCGTCTCGGGGTCGGCCGAGGGAGCCGTGACGCGCAGCGTCTGGTTGCTGCCGCTCACGGTGAAATACTCGCCTGCATCCGCAGACACCTCGTAGGTGCCCGGGTACAGGTAGATCCGCTGAGTGCCGGTCGTCGCATCCACGCCCACCTCGACGTCGCCGACGAGCACGCTCGGCATGCCACTCGTCGAAACCTCGATGGGTGCCACGAGGGGTGCATCGATGCTCCACGTCTTTTCGGGTGATCCGTCGACGGTCGTTTCGATCAACTCGAGCGCAAACACGTGCTCGAATTGCTCCCCGTCGAGCGACATCGTCGCGCGAACGCTCGCGGTCCCCTCGCCTTGGTCCACCAACTCGACCGCGACGACGCTCGGCCGCGAAAGGGCGCTCGCCAGCGCATCCACCGCCAGGGCATCGCCGCTCGCGAGCGGCGCGCCCGGGTCGACGAAGGCGCCCGCGTTCGTTGCATCTCCGGCCTCGATATACGACAGGTACTCGCGAACCGTTTCGGCGGGATCGCCCACGACCGGGATTTGGATGCCGCTGCTCTCCGTCGATTGCGGTCCGCGCTGCTGGCTATCAAAGTTGAAAACGGTGTCTGCGGTGGTCTTCGTGTTATTGATGAGGAAGAAGCCACCGACCACTGCGATGACTAGTGCAATTGCGAGAATGACGACCACCCAGACCCAGGGGCGTCGCTTCCGCGAGGAGTCCTCCGGCGGGAATTGCTCGGGCGGGAACTGGCCCTGCTGCGGCTCCTCGTGGAACTGCTGATCCTGGAGCTGCTCCTGCTGGAACGGCTGGTCTTGGTACGGCCGGTCCTGGAACTGGCCCGCCGGATACTGCTCCTGCTGCGGATCGTGCCGGAACTCCTGGTACTGCTGCCCCGGAACCTGCTGCTCCGGATACGTATCACGCCGCGGCGGTTCTTGCTCGGGGTCGCCCCAATTCGTGTTCGTCATGACGTAACAGCCCTCTACTTATCCTCGAATGCTCGAACCACCGCACCGTTCAGCACATTACCGGTTGATAGTTCAGCCTGGAGCGGGTGCGGGGTCAGCCTCGAGTCGGAATAGGATGGGGATCCACGGTTTTCGAAGATTGGTAAGGCAACAGCAGTGGATGCACATCGGAGTGAGAGCGCGGACGTCAAGCTCGAGCGTGAGAACGTCCTACAGGTTTTGCGCGGCGACTGGGTCGCCGCTGTCCGCGGCATCACCCTCGTTTCGGTCGATGACAATGAGCTCGTAATCGCGCAAGACATCGACCAGAGCGACGTGAATGGCGTGGGCGCGGCCCACAGCGGCGTGCTCTACACGATCGCCGACACCGCCGCCGGCATTACCGCGAACGCGCTCGAGCCTGGCACCCAGTGGCTCACCGACACCGCGACGATTCACCACCAGGCGCTCGCGCACCGCGGCGATCGCCTCACCGCGACATCCAAGCTCGTCGCCGACGGCGACGGCACCCGCCGCTTCGAGACGACCCTGCGAAGCTCCGCCGGGGACGTCATCGCAATCCTCGACTCGGTGCAAGTGCGCATCGAGTCTGAGGATGCTGAGGATCCGGCCTAGGAGTTTTCTTCCGTCGGGTCCTGGTCACGGCGTCGCTGCAAGATGAACGCCGCGGCGCCTGCCCCGAGCAGGAGCACTGCCATGGCAATGGTGCCGAACGGCACCGTGATTCCCGTCGCACCCATCGGCGAGCCCAGCGCATCCGGACTCGTGGTCGCGAGGATCGGCAGCTTCACCGACACAGGGTCCCAGCCGAGGACCTCTCCCCCGCCGTCGTATACCGCGAGCCGGTGATCGCCCGCGGCGAGGTCGTCCGGCACCGTGACGAGGATTGTTCCGTTCGCGGCCACGAGGAACTGCCCGAGGTCGCGCGGTGTCGAGAACATGACGACGTTGACGTATTCGCCTGCGTGCGCATCCCCGACGGTGACGAGGATGGATTCGCCCGCCGTTGCCTGCGCCGGGGTTTGCGTCTTCCCGCGGTTCTGCGCACTGAGGTCTTCGGCCACCGGGACCGACATTGCGGGGGTCGTCGCCGCAGGCGTGGGCGTCGACTCCGGAACGAACTTGAACTCCCACGACGAGGTCGCGCCCGTCGCAATCGTCACGTCCTTCTTTGGCTGCGCTGTGACGACCAAGTCCTCGGTGAGCGGCAGGTTTCCCGCTTCCAGGGTTTTTCCGTCTGCCGCGACATACGTGAAGGCATCGGATGCGGGAATCACGACGCTATTGCCATCCTGCGTCGGCGCTGGCGGAGTTTGCGGGACCTTGAGGTTGGCGTCGTAATCGAAGTTCCACGACGAAGCGGATTCCCGCTCGGAGTCGAATTCGATCTTCGTGCCGAACTGCCCCGTGGCGATCACCTGCAGCCCCGATTCGGGGATGGCGACATCGCCAGCCACCTCAACCGAGGCCGAGTCAAGCCGCTCACTGCCGACGTAGAAACCATAGAAGCTCGCGGGCCCCCATTTTGCCTCGACTGACTGACCATCCAGAGTCTTTGGCGCGGCGAAGTACTGGAGGTCTTCCGCCTCAGGAATCGAGACCGTGTTGCCGGTCTGTACGGGCGCGATCGGCTCGGATTGGCACATTGCGGCGATGTTGCCCTGGTAGCTCAGGCCGTCTTCCGAGACCCAGATTCGGATACCGCGATCGTCGACCGGCACCGTGAGGGTCTCATCCATGCCCGGCTCGGCCGCGACCGTCTTGCTCCAGATCACCTGATCCGTCGCCGCGGTGTTGGCGTCGAAGGATGTGGCGGCCACGTCGATCTCCGCGTCGCCAGCCCAGTCATCGCCGAGGCTGATGTGGAGGGTCGCCTTGCCCTTTCCCGAGGCGTCACACAGTACGTGCGGCGGCATCGCCACCGTGCTGTCCTCGGCCGGGCCCGCGGATGATTCGGACGGCGTGGTCGTCGCCGAGGCGGCGAGGCCCCCGGTCGCGATGAGCGCTCCGCCAAGAATTGCGGACAGCAATGTACCAACGAACTTGCGCACCGCCACCCCCAAACCAGGAACTCTATTACCGCTCTTTGCGACAAATCTATCAAGGCGTCGTATACGACCGCACCTTCACTGCGAAGAATGACGCCGAGACGTCATATTTTTACTAGTGACTGCAGCCCACGACGATTCGGTCACCGTCGTGGCACTAGGGTCGCTGTGCTCCTGGCATGATCTCGCGCAGTTCGATCCACGTGTCGAGCTTCCCGGCGAGCTCCGCGGCGAGCTCGACCGCACGTTCTCGCGAGGGGACTCGCACGGCCCAGAGTCGCGCGGAGGGCTTGCCTTCCGAGTTGTAGAAGCCTTCGCGGGACTCTCCCCCGGGCCCAATAACGACGGCCTGCTTCTCGGTATCGAGTACTTCGACCCAGTCGAGCTCGGAATTCGAGAAAAGTCGGTCCTCGAACTCTGCCAGAAACGCGGTCGCCTCCTCGCGCCACTCGGGACTGCGGTCAACCAGCTCAGCTTCGCGAACATGCCATGACATCAGGTAACGCATTTGGGCCTCCTCGACGCGGTCTGTCCATCGTGCCACTCCTATGCCGGTGGCTCAAGGATGCGGTGGGTCACCTGATCAGCGTGTCTTGCCCCAAGTTGCGTCCGCGGCTCCCTTTCTGAGGCAACCGTGTGGCTACGGATGCGATCAGTCATGGCGTTGTCGACGCGCGCCAGAGTATTGGCCCGACGAGTCGGGGTGCTGCCCGCACGAGCCGGGTCGTTGTCGAAGCTCACCAGGGTTTTCGTGACAATCCAGGGTGTCCGGTCACAATGGCTCATCAGCGTCACCCTGGTTCGCGGACACAGCAACCTGGTTCGCGGACACAACAACCCAGCTCGCGGACGCAACAACCCGACCGCAACCGCAACCGCAACCGCAAGGGTCGTGGATGTGGCGGTACGGCCGTCCAACTCAACGGTGCGGCAGCCCAGTTCAGCGGTGCGGCAGCCCGGCTCGGCGCCAAGCGAAAGACCCCGACTTCCGCACCGTAGTGCCGAAGTCGGGGGCTTTCAGATTGTGGAGCTACTGGGACTTTATTCTAATCGGGCCGCAAGACAGACGGTGATCGAAGAAATACTGACGTGTGAATGACGCAGCACTCTTTGTGTCGCGGCTTGCACAGCGCACGCGAGTTGGGATCTAACTACATCGTGAACAGTCCCGCCCGCTGACCATTAAAACCTCGATAGCCCCAAAGAAGCAAGTGTTTACCGCAAGAACGTGGTGTCGCACTCGACATAGTTAGTTGCTCTACCGAATGACGCTGATCCCCCGCCTGGCCTTTAAAAGTCCTATGTCCTTGGAGTTCCCGACGACTGGCAGCACGAGACGATCAATAATCGCTTTCTGTGTCTCGGGCGTCCAAAACACTTTGAGCCGTTCACGCGCACGAGTGATTGCCGTGTAGAAGATGCTATGGCTGAAGTCTTCTTCGTTCGCATCTGTGACGACCACCTTGACTGAGTCGTACTCGAGACCCTGCGCTTTATGAATTGATACAGCGTAGGCCACCTGAAACGGCACCGTAGTATTATCTGAATCGTCATCATCATCCGTGTTTCCCGTTTGATAAACATCAAAGCGAACAGTCGAATCATCGACAAAGCGAAGGTCCTCCCCGTCCACATCGATGGCAGTTACGCTTCGATCAAGCCAGACATCAAACTGGATGTGATCCTGGAACATAACGATATCGACGATGCGCCCCTTCAGATTGTTAAAGATAACCGGCTTGAATCTCTCGATCTCGTTGAACAGAATTGGGTCGTCTACCTTGTAGGTATTCACACCCCAGGTCGCAGCTTTGCCGGGATTACTACTCTGAAGGAATCGGTTGACATTGTTAATTCCATATAAGCCGTCATAGTTCAAGCACAGAACGATCTCATCTTCACGCTGAGCTTCAAAGAGCGACTGATCAAGCACTGTTGAGAATTGATTCTGCGCAATTGATTCTTCGATACCTTGATCCATCAATCGCACCTTGGACCAGAAATCAAGTAGTTCGGGATTCTTGGTGCGGTAAGGAGTTTCAAGCTCGAAAACTGATTCCTTCGGAATGAGCGACCGAATGATACTAAACCAATTGCCGAACTGGATCGACTCGATCTGGTAGACGTCACCTACAAGAACAAGCAGCTTAAATGAAGTGTTCTCGAGAACTCTGAGAAGGTCTGAATTGCTGACGGTGCTGCACTCGTCAATAATTAGGACGTCGTACTCTCGTTGGACCCCAGTCCGGTATATCTGGCTACTTATCGTCCTGAATTCCGCGTGCTGTACTGAAACGCGACGCTGCAAATTGTCTTTTGCCGGGTTGGTGTGGGCAAGAAGGAGTTTTTCGTTCCCGGCGAAGTAGTTTGCGATGTAATTAATCATCGTTGACTTGCCTGTCCCCGCCGCACCATAGATGAGCGCCACGCTTGACCGAGCAAAGAGACTCTTCATCGCTTCGACTTTGGCATCATCGTCAATGTCCAGTTGGGTTTCCTCGAGCCATCGAGTTACCGCGGCTTGATATCCGTCAACACCGACTTTCGCATGCTCTTGAATTTTCTCTATGATCCTGACAGTGTCATCTTCGTATTCGCGCTGAAAGATATGACCCTTGTCTTGCACAAGCTTGCGGCCTGTGTGCTTGTAATAAAGCTTCTTGTCATACGAGGCCAAAAGCTCGTCTAAATTACCCAAAGACTCAAGCTCATCTAGAGGGGTGTAGAGCCTGCCGTACCGCTCGACGTTTGTCTTGACCCGTCGAGCCAAGAACTCATGAGTTCTGCCGCTTGCATCAATACTTTCAAGTAGGTCACCGATCCGCGGGTTATGGCCGGGCAGCGAGGTACAGAAGGGCATGTCATCGAACGGTTTGCAGCCGTAAGGCAGATTCAGATTCGAAAGTAGCCCGCAGCCTCCGTATTCATACTGAGACTTGAGCAGTTGATTGTTCATGCGCAGCATCAAGTAGCGTAAGACATTCGTTCCTGCGCCGTTGATTGAGATGATTGCCCGGGCCGAATCGAGCGCGGGGAAAATTTGAGGCCTTTTTGCGCGCTGAACGACAACGGCTCGAATGTGCCGGTAACGGGCGTCCGGCATATCCATTAAGTCAAGGAGATTTGAAGATGTGTCAGTAAGGAACTGCATCAGCATTCGATACTCACTGCTTCCCGAGTTCACCTTGATGTCATGCCCCAGGAGACGCGCAAAGTTATCCATCTCACAAGGTCGAATTGAGACCTCCCACTTTTGAACAACCAAAATGGGCATCGTCTGGTCCAGCACCTGGATTGCGTCACTAATAAGCGTCAGATTCGCAGCGTACTTGCCCGTCATATCGATCTCTGTGAACGCGATGATTCGGTCAAACTTGCTCGTCTTATTCACCGCGTTCGAGAACGTTACTTCATACAAGATGCGACCGTCCACGAAGAAGGGACGCACTCTGTGGATGTAGTAACGATTTCTGACCCCGTCAGAACCCTGAAAATTCCTTACAGCATCAATGCGCTCAGCAATTTTTTGATGGTATTCCTTCAGCGAATCATCAAGATCCACGGGGAATCGCTCAAGATTTTCCAACGTATTAATGCCGCAGCGGGACTGCAATAGAGCACGTGTCCGAAGGAGGTATTCGTAGTACTTGAGCATCAACCGCTCGGAAGCATCTCCTTCGAAAGTGTAATGCGACGCGCTCTTCTGAAGGAGTTTGTGGAAGCGATAGAGGAAGCTGATGTCTTTGGACTGAGAACCGAGCCACTCAACTGCGCCGCCTGTCGCGTCGTAGTGGAACTCCGTATCCCCACTTTTGCTTTGCAGCCGAACAGCCACCGCCTCGACAAGATTGCGCAGCTGAGCAAGTAAGTTCTGTGCAAGGAGCGCTCTGTTGTGGCTCAACTCATCTATGTTTTGAGAGATGTTCTGCGTCACGCTTGAGATTTGCGCATCAACAGAGGCCATTTGCTAGTTCCGTTCTTTGTCCGTGACATAGCCGCTCACATCTGGAGTCTCGAAGAAGTAGAACGACATTGTTCGCATGTGGTGCGGATTTTGCTTCTGGAAGAAGTTTGAGGCTGCGTTGATCACGCCGACCATTCCTCCTCCGCGAGTGGGGCACCATTCAATTCATTGCGTCGTAATTCCCAGTCTGGGAGCCTCTGATCCATGAGCCTGGCGAATCGTTCGCCATGCTTTTGCTCGATGTAGTGAGTCATCTCGTGAACAACGATGTACTCCAGACAATTCGGATGTTTCTTCGCAAGCTCGAGGTTGAACCAGATATGCCTTGACTCGCGGTTGCACGACCCCCACTTGGTCTTCATGCGGCGAATCGTCCACTTTGGCACAGTGACTTGAAGCTCCCGCTCCCACTTGTTGATCAGGGGCGGAAGTGCCTGCTTCAACTGCTCCCGGTACCAGCGCTCCAGCACCGACCGACGAGACTCCACCGAAGAGTCAGCTGCTGTGTATAGGACGAGTCGGTCTCCATCGATTTCTACATGCGCTCTGCCCGGCCGTTCAACGACTTTCAGCCGAAGGCGGTTTCCCCAAACATAATGAGACTCGCCAGTGACCATCTCGCGCTCTGTCTGCCGTGGGGCATTCTGGAGCTGCTTCTGCTGCTTCCGAATCCAGGAGAGCCGCTGCACGATTGCGAGACGGATCTGCTCCTCATCAAATCGTTTCGGGGCCGCAACACGCACCCGCCCAAGCGGTGGATAGACCCCAACGTGTAGGTGCTTAATATCCTTATGAACGACATCGATATCGATACCGCTGACTCTGAGGTACGCGCTAGCTGTACTCATTGCTGCCTTCTATTAGCTCTAAGATCCGCTTCATGCGAGGGTCGTCGGCCGGAAGGTGCCTCTCGATTGCGAGCCTCACCTTCTTCTTCTTAAATCTATTGGTCTTCCATCCATGTTGTTTGCTGTTGCGTACCGCTGAATCGACGGCAAATGCAAGGTCGACGTCGTCATCTAGGTTGTCCACTAGCGAGCGCTGGGCCTCATTCTTGACCCACGTCGGGTAGCTCTTCCCTGTCTCTTTGTTGCCGAGTCGCTGGGCAGCTTCGAGGATCCTTGCTAAGTACTCTTCATACTCAATCGCCTGCTTCCGGCGCTCTTCAAGTAAAGCGTCGAGGAGCTCGCTCATGCGGTCGTAGAACTTCGGGTTCAATGCGTGCTCGTCGATAATGACTTTGCGCATGTTGTTGACGATGGTTTCGGCTACTGCCTCGCGACTCTTTTTGATCCCGGGCGGCAACTTATCGATTGCTCCGCGACCCAGCTTGACGATCAGATCTATAAGCCCCGCATCCTCAAAGTTGGAAACAACCTCAGACGCACCCGCCTTGATGTAGGTATCGAGGAGGAAGCGCATGTCAGCCTCGTATGCCTTGAAGTCAACGTCTTCACCGGCTGCGAGCTTCACCTCAGCGCGCACATCACTGTAGTGGGCGATCTCGCGTCTAATTTTTTCGGTGTCCGTTGGGCTGTAGCCTGCTTCAGTCATATCATTCGCGATGTTTGCAAATGCGCGAGTGACGGCCGCCACGGCCTTGTAAAGCTCGACGCGCTTCGGTTCGTTCGCTTTGATCTGCTCGGCATTACCCGCGTCCTTCGCGACGAAGAAGGCGCGATATTCGTCGGTGCCGCGGGGCGCAAGCACCGGTTCACAAAGCGCCCGAATACGCTCGAGCGCGTCATCGAGATCCTCACGAGCTGACTCGATCCGGTCTGATAGAAGTCCCTCGATGTCTTGCTCTTCATAGTTCTCGAAGGCTCCAGAGGTGTAATCCTCAATTGCCTTTTCGAGCGAGTTAAATAGGTCGCGGTAATCAACAATGTAGCCGTAATCTTTGTCATCGCCGTCGAGACGGTTCACCCGACAGATCGCCTGGAACAGACCGTGGTCTTGCATCTTCTTGTCGATGTAGAGGTACGTCGCACTCGGGGCGTCGAAGCCGGTGAGGAGCTTGTCGACCACTATGAGGAGCCGCATCTGACCAGGCTCTTCGATGAACTGCTTCTTGACCGCTGCCTCGAACTCCTCGACGCGCTTCATCGCCGAGTCTTCATCTTCATCGAAGTAGTCAGCGAGCATACGACGGTACGTGTCGTACTGGGCAAGCTTTTCTGTCTTGCCTGCGCCCGCGTCTTCCTTGGAAATCTCGCTGACATTAGGCTCGTAGCTCGTGACAATCGCACATTTGCCCTTGAACCCAGCTGCGACAAAAAGGTCGTAGAACTTACAGGCCTGATAAATGCTTGCTCCCACGAGCATCGCGTTGCCCCGCCGATCCATCAGACGAGGCTTCGTCTCCATGTCGAGAAGAATGTCAGCAACAATCTGCTCCGCACGAGACTTACTCGATACGACCTTCTGCATCGTGCCCCAGCGCTTCTTCAACTCAGCGCGGGTCAAATCCGTCATACCCTTGGTCTTGGCCTCAAACCACCGGTCAACGTGCGCAGGCGAGGTGAGTTCCTGATCGATATCTCGCGCTTCGTACTTCAAGTCCAAGACGACACCGTCAGCAACGGCCTCGTTGAACTTATAGGTGTGAATGAAAGAACCGAAGGTTTCGATACTCGTCGCTTTGTCAGCTTTGAGTAGAGGTGTTCCGGTGAAGCCAATGAACATCGCGTCCGGGAGGAGCTGCTTCATCGACTTATGCATCTTGCCCGACTGCGTGCGGTGCGCTTCGTCAACGAAGACAAAGAAGTTGCCCTTAGCGCGGAAATCCTTCGGCAGCGCTGCGTTGAGTTCTTTGATGAAGTCGTCAGTGTCAGCATCCGCATCATCTTCTTCGACACTACGGAACTTATGGACGAGTGAGCCGATCAGCCACTCCTCCGAGCTATTCAGGGTCGCAATCAAGTCCGCGCCACTCTTGGTTCGGTAGATGTTCTCGTTGACGCCCTTGAACACCCTCTCGATCTGATCGTCGAGTTCAGTACGGTCAGTGATGATAAGGACTCGGGGATCAGTACCCTTCTGGGACTCGCGGATCCGCTTGGCAAGCCACACCATTGTGAGGCTCTTGCCGGAGCCTTGCGTGTGCCAGATGATGCCGCCTTCACGCTTGGCGATACGTTCTTGGGCCGCCTTTATACCGAAGAATTGGTTGTGGCGAGGGCCTTTCTTGACACCGTTGTCAAAGACGATGAAGTCGTGGATTAGCTCGAGGAAGCGTGGCTTCGAACACATTTGCAGCAAGCCACGATCGAGAAGCGAAACGACGTCGGAGTCTTCTTTCCACTCAAGCCAGTACTTCTCTGGAGTATCGATTACACCGTAGCGCAGTCCCTCAGCATCATTGCCTGCGAAGAGGAACTGAACTGTCGAGAAGAACGGACGGATGAAGTCTTTGCTCTGATTACCGATTGATTGACGGATACCCTCGGTCACCGATACCTTTGAGCGCTTCAGCTCAATGATGCCAAGCGCCAGGCCATTCACGTAGAGCACGATGTCCGGGCGCTTTGTGTGCTGCCCAAGCACGGTTACCTCTTCGGCGAATGCGAAATGGTTCGCGGTCGGAGTCGCCCAGTCAATAAGCCAAACCGTCTGCGTTTGCTCGCCGACACCGGCCCTGACCTTCACGCCATAGCGAAGCAGTTGATAGACGTCGCGGTTTGCCTCAAACAGAGCATGTCCCGTGCCGACAGCGGCTGCCTTCTGAAGCTTGTCGAGCGCACGATTGATGAGCGTGTCATCATAGCCACGCGCGCGCAGATTCTGCGTGAGTAGATCAACTTCGATACCACTCGTGCGGTTCCCGTCAGACCAGTCGCCGAGGTAGTCGTAGTCCAGCTTGTCGCGGTCGGAAAGTAGTTGGACTACTCGCTCCTGCGTCTTACGTTCAATTTGACCTACAGTGCTCATGAAGATTCTCCTGCGCGCTCCACAGTTGATTCATCTACCCACCGAGCGAGCACGCTTAATGCGGCGAGGTATTCCAATGCGACTTGTTCTGACAGTTCTTGATCGGCCTCATGGGAGAGTGGGTTGCGAATTCCAGCAAACACTCCTTCAGCAAAGCTCATCGCTCCGCGTTGCACTGACCGATAAGTGTCACTGTCTTCTGGAGTCACACGGCGGAGTTTCGCCTTACCAGGCTTGGGGGTGTCCGTTGAGAACGACTCCTTGAAGAGGGCGGTCTCGCTCACATCACGCCGTCCAACCTTGTTCTGCGTCTCCGCATTGAGTTTGGTAACAGCGTCGCGTACCGCCTGAACAAAGTGACTTGATTGCCAGAGGGATGTTGCGCCCTCCCAAATCCAAGGATGCAAGTGGGCCGCTGAAATTCTTGGAGCGTCGTCGCCGAGTTTTTCCTGCAGCTCCTGCTCGCGTTGAAGCTGAGTTCTTCCGCGGCTTGCTGCTTCTCTAACCCCATCCCACCGGCGAGAGGATTCCCGTAGTTGGCCTCGCCAACCAGAGGTCACACGGTCGAGAATCTGCTCAACCACCTGGGCCTGACCCGCGATCTCTTCCTGATTCCCTCGGATAAACGACCCCATTACATTGGGGCGCGTCGAGGGCACATATTCAGTGAGATGAATGAAACTACCTAGTTGCTCAATTGCCCAGCTTCTATCCATGCCACTCATGCTGGAGCCCCCAGAGCAAGCCGAGTACGACCGGTGAGGAGTTGTTGCATCATGCCCGACTTGACTGCCCGAGTCTTCGTAAGGCGACTCTCCAATGTTGCAATTTCACGCCCGAAGTCATCTAGCGCGTCGGCAATGGCGTTTTGTTCTGTCAGCTCTGGTACGGGCAGCAATTTCTCCTGCAGGAACTTGAAATGGCGGTTGTAGCCGGTGCTAGCGACTGGGTTTGCCTGCAGTGCATGTGCGAAGAACCTCGTTGAATTACCTGGGACAGCCTTCAACAGTTGGGTGCCATCTGCCCCAACGGCAAACTCGAAGTCGACGAACTTCGTGATGCAGGTATGGTCTCCGAACACGATCACACCTTCACTGCCCGGGTCGAACGCGGTGCTCATCTGATCGGTGTAGCCAATGATCGATTTCTGCCCCTGATCAACAACTGGGAGGCGGCCTACACTGTTATAGGAGGATGCTGGCACTTGGTGCTTCTTGGCGTTGAGCCGGAACATCACCTCAGGAAATGGTCGCCATGTCCACTCTTCGGTAAACCCAGGCAGTCGTGTCTTTCCGGTGAGCAACTGCCTCATCATGCCAGTCTTGATGTCTTGTTTCTTGGTGATAAGACGTTCAAGCGTAGTAATTAATCCTTCAATATCCGATACTGCACCCGCAATGGAATCCTGTACGTCAATAGCCGGCACCGAAATTGGGAACGCCGCGAGTTCGCGCCCGTTAATGCCGGGCTGGCCGCTCCGCACTGAGGTGCGCGCTATCCAGTCCCAATAATGCCTGGATTGAAGCACTAAAGCCAGGAACTTTGGGTTAAGTACGTCAGGATCTGGTGCGATGTTGATTAGGAACCCCGCGTATACGAGCTCCCCATCCCGACGGTCGTAGAGATAAGATTTACCAACACTCGCACCTGTACGAGCAACAACAAGTTCGTCGTCTTGAAGTAGATACTGCAACGCCGACGGATGGTCAACTCCTACCTTTGGACTTGGAGAGAAACGGCCATACGCATCAATATCTGTGATGCGTATATATGCTGAGATCCCTGGAGTAAGAGTCACCGCGGCAGCGTTGAGTCCATAACGGGGCGGTCTCTTCAGGAAACGCCCTAATGAGTGAGGCGCGGTCGTCGTCATGATTCGATTCCCATATCCACTAGATTTCTGGAGACTGTTGATTGCAAACTCGCACAAATCTGCTCCAGGTTGCTGACGGTATCCGCGTAGCGCTCGCCAAGTTCGTTGATCCGAGCAACGAGACGAAGCGTCAGTTCAGCAACCTCGTCGTTGAGGTTTCGGGCGATTATGCCATGCCACTTATCATCAATTACTAAAGTCTGCACATCGGACTCGGTCAGACTTCCATACTTACGCAACGTGTGCTCGTCAAGTGCCAGCTGGGCATCCTTAGCTGCTTTCTTCGCAGCCGTCTCTGAGTCAAATAGCCTTAGCGCGTCAGCTGCACGTTCGAGCGTCTCGTTATCCTGTGTTGCCTTTGCTTCTCTAATTGCAGCCGTGAGTAGTTGCTTTGTGTAGGCGCCTTTGTCGTTACTGGCGTCCGCCAACAAGCCCCCGTCAACTCCATGCTCTTCAGAGTGCTCAGTCAGTGCGCCTGTCGCAGATTCCAAATTGGAGTTCAACTCGTCAAGATGTGCCTGTTCTTCTGAGAAGTAGTGCGCCACGATAAGTGCAGGTGGCACAAGGTCCATTTTGTACTTTGCTTTCTTGCGTCCTGCACCGATGACAAGGTCGGGTTCTTCAGAGAGCTTTCGTTCCTTATCCTCAATCGTTGCCCTAGGCTTGGACGCTTCCAGCCACCCGTCGTTCATCACGAGGAATACATCGTCATTCATGACGTCGTTCCAGTAGGTCATCAGCTGCTGGTATGCGTCGTACTCACTGAGGAGTGGCACGTCTTTGAAACGAGCCAAGAAGTCTTCACTCAGTTCAGTGATCAGTTCTGATGGATTCGTCGAGGAGTTGATTCCAACGAGCTTGTCTCGGTGGTCTGTGAACCATTCGCGGACGATCTCACGCACCTGACCTTGGAGCTCGACAAACCCCGGAGCATCAAGGATCGCCTGCTGCACTTCACTCACATCGACAGCAAGG
The DNA here is from genome assembly GCF_003010915.2 of Gulosibacter molinativorax. Taxonomy (NCBI): domain Bacteria; kingdom Bacillati; phylum Actinomycetota; class Actinomycetes; order Micrococcales; family Microbacteriaceae; genus Gulosibacter; species Gulosibacter molinativorax. Next base: position 1,745,940 of record NZ_CP028426.1, read on the forward strand.
TCACTGTAACCGGGGCGGTTCGGCCTGAACAGCTGACCCCGTAGCTCCGGGAAGGACTCCCAGTATTCTGCAAGTGCGTCGAGGTCACGGTTCGGAATTCCACCATGAATATGGGCATGGAGATCTTGCAGATCTTCTGGTTCAGTCGAGTCGATATAGCGCGGGATATTGAGGTTGTAGTCGTTCTTCGCGTCGGCAATCTCACTCAGCGGCACCATGCGAGAGTAGCGCTCGGTTTCAATCTGCTTATTGAAAGTGTCGACGATCTTGTGGATGTCTTGATGACGCAAACGGTTCTTGTTGCCGTCCTTCACGAACCCCCTGGAAGCGTCGATCATGAAGACTCCACTACGTGCGACCGCATTCTCCTTATCGAGAATTACGATGCATGCGGGAATACCGGTGCCGTAGAACAAGTTCGCAGGCAGGCCGATGATGCCCTTGATGAAGCCACGCTTCAGAAGCTCCTTGCGAATATTGGCCTCGGCATTTCCGCGGAAGAGTACGCCGTGTGGAAGGATAACCGCTGCTTTACCCTCTGATTTGAGTGAAGTGAGTGCGTGAAGCAGGAAGGCGTAGTCACCGTTCTTTTCAGGTGGCATGCCGTACTCGAAACGTCCGAAGTCATTCTCGAGGCCGTTCGACCACGACTTGACTGAGAACGGCGGGTTCATGACGACGTAGTCGAATGTCTTGAGGCGAGTGCCGTCAGTGAGCTTCGGGCTCGTAATGGTGTCGCCCTTGTGAATCTCCGCAGTTTCGTTGCCATGGAGAATCATGTTCATACGGGACAACGCCCAGGTTGCATTGTCTTTCTCCTGGCCATAAATTGTCATGCCGCGAGGTGCTTGGGCGGCAGCCTTCAGCAGTAACGATCCTGAGCCACAGGCCGCGTCGTACACCGTCTCGTCTTGGCGAGTCTGGCTGTTGATGCCGACGACCTGCGCAACGACGCGCGACACTTCGGCAGGCGTATAGAACTGCCCTTTGCTCTTGCCTGACTCTGTGGCGAAGTGTCGCATCAGGTACTCGTAGGCATCACCGAGGAGATCGTCGCCCTCTGCGCGAGAGCCGCGGAAGTCCAGCTCGTTGAATATCGTCACCAGCTTGGAGAGACGGTCCTGCATCTCCTTACCGTTACCGAGCTTCTCAGCATCGTTAAAGTCGGCTTGGTCGATGACGTTGCGTAGATCGTTGGCTTCGGCAAGCTTGCCAATTATCTTGTTGAAGCGGTCACCGATTTCTTTGTCGCCCTTCGCAGCGAGCATGTCGTCGAACGAGCCACCCTCCGGCACCTCGATCAAGCTGTCAGGATCAGACTTCGCTTTGTCCGTGACGTACTTCATGAAGAGGAGTGTCAGCACATAGTCCTTGTACTGACTAGCGTCCATGCCGCCACGCAGCTCGTTCGCGCCCGCCCAGAGAGAGCTGTACAGATCAGACTTCCCTACGTGCCAGGGTTGAGTGAGTCCACCGGTTCATAGCAAATCCGCCTCGTAGGGCGTGTTGAAGGATCCACCAACCTGATGAGTAGCAATGCCCCAATCACCACGATCGATGTGGACAATGGAAGAGTGTCCGCTCCCTCGAATCCAACTGGCCCGACCCGTCGTCGGTCGTTCACCCCTGCCCAGAAACTCCAGTACCTGTCCGAGTACGAGACCGCTTGCGAAACCGGGCAAGGCGGCGCGTTCCTGCGTCGGCATGGCCTCTACTCGTCATTGATGTCGGAATGGCGACGTCAACGTGACGCGGGCCTCCTCGAGGGCAAACAGCCCGGCGACACGGTCGGGGCACCCTCGCGGGAGCAAGCCGAGATCGCGCGGTTACGGCGAGAACTCGCCAAAGCCGAGCGGAAGCTTGCGACCACGGAAACGGCGTTAGACATCATGGGAAAAGCACACGCGCTCTTGGAACAACTCTCCGAGAGCGCGGACCCCGACCCGAAGCACAAGAAGCGCTCATGAACACCTACCTCGAACTCACCGATGCCGGGGTCCCGACCCGGCAGGCTGCGACCTTGACTGGTGTGTCGCGGGCGACCGCGGCGCGGGCGATCGCCCGCGCGAGGCGTCCTGACCCGGCGCCTGCTGGCCCGCGCCCGGTCCCGGTGAACAAGCTCTCGCTCGCGGAACGAGCCCGGATCTTGGCGGTGTTGAATAGCGAGGAGTTCGTGGATAAGCCGCCGTTACAGGTGTACGCGATCCTGCTGGAGCGGGGCGAGTATGTCGGGTCGGTGTCCACGATGTATCGCGTGCTGGGCGAGAACTCCTTGGTGCGGGAACGTCGCCGGCTTGCGACGCATCCGCCACGGAAGGTGCCGGAGTTGATCGCGACCGCGCCTGGGGAAGTTTTCTCGTGGGATATTACGAAGCTCCCGGGGCCGGTGAAGGGCACGTATTACGACGCGTACGTGATGATCGATATTTTCTCCCGCTATATCGTGGGCGCGATCGTGCATTCCTGCGAGGACGGGGTCCTCGCCAAAGAGATGATGCTGGACGCGTTCGGGATCCACGGCACCCCGCAGGTCGTGCATTCTGATGGTGGCCCATCGATGACTTCGAAAACGGTGCAGACGCTGCTGGCCGATCTTGGGGTGGTGCGGTCGCGTTCCCGCCCGCACGTGTCGAATGATAATCCGTATTCGGAAGCGCTCTTCAAGACGATGAAATACCTGCCGGAGTTCCCTGACCGGTTCTCGTCACTGGTCCATGCGCGGCAGTTCCTGGACGAGTTCGTGCATGCCTATAACCATCATCACCGGCATTCCGGGATCGGGATGCATACGCCTGCGGATGTGCATTACGGGCTTGCTGACATGGTTGATCGAGACCGTGACGCGACCCTGGACGCTGCTCGTCGAGCGCATCCGGAACGCTTCGGTACCCGAGCACAGGTGGGCCGCCCCCGTTGTTAGGTCCGCTCAGTATGCGAGTCGATTTCTTCTAACTGGTGGGTGCAAGATCGAGCGTACTCGACCGGCGACCGGTATCCGAGCGAGGAATGCCGACGCTCATGGTTGTACTCGTGTTTCCAGTCGCTGATCACGACCCGAGCATGAAGCAGCGAGTAGAAACTGTTGATGTTCAAGCACTCGTCACGGAGCCTCGAGTTGAACGACTCTACATATCCGTTGCGCCAGGGCTGGCCCGGTGGAATGTACGACAATCCGGTTCTTGTGCCTGCCCACTCTGCTACGGCGTCGGAGATGAACTCCGGCCCGTTGTCACTGCGCAGCACCATTGGTGCCCCGTGTACGGCGACGAGTTCCTCGAGATGCCGGATGAATCGCTCGGCGGTGATCGACCGCTCCACGAGACCGCCCAAACATTCGCGGGTGTGTTCGTCTACGATCGAGCAGATCTTGATCGCTTTGCCGCGCTCATCGACATCGAACTGGAAATCGACCGCCCAGACAACGCCCGGCGCAGTCGCGGCAGGCGCTTCGATAGTTGAAGCCCCGATGCGCTTGCGCCTGCGCTTCTGTGGCACGCGGAGCCCTTCTTCACGCCATAAACGCTGCACCTTCTTGTGGTTCACGTCCCAGCCCTCGCCGCGGGCATCGTGATACGCGCGACGGTACCCCCACCTCGGGTGATTCTTCGCAAACATCCGCAGCCAGTCGCGAAGCGCCCGGTCGGGATCTGCTGGAGTATCACCTTTGAGTGGCCGCCGCCAGGCGGAGCGGGAAAGCCCGGCCAGACGGCACGCCCTACGCTCACTGATCTGCAGGGTGCGAATCAGGTGCGCGATCGCGGCACGCCGTCTACCCGGGCCTAAAAGTTTCCCTCAGCCAACTCCTTGAGCGCGGCCTTCTCGAGCTCAGCCTCAGCGAGCAACCGTTTCAAGGTCGCATTCTGCTTCTCGAGTTCTTTCAACCGTTTCGCGTCTTCGGCTTTCATGCCGCCGTACTGGTTTCGCCACCGAAAATAGGTTTGCTCCGTGACGCCGAGCTCGCGGCAGGCATCGGCGACGGTATTGCCCTCGCCAAGGAGCCGGTCGGCTTGCCCCAGTTTCCGGACGATTTGCTCCGGGGTGTGACGTTTTCTTTGCTTGCTCATCGTGTGATCCATTCTCCCCATGATCGCGGGGTGTTGGACTCACATAACGAATGGACCTAGAAAGAGGGGTCAGCCCACAGGCCCGTCCGAAGATTCTTGAGCGGGAACCGGCGGCGTGGATCAACCCGCCATCTGTCGACGAGATCGAATTAGCTGCCTAACACCCACCGGCCTCATTCACCTTGACAAATACCGCTTTTTCAAAGCCACCTTCACGCCACCACCCTCGCGTGATTAATCATCTTGTCTGACGGGGCTGCGTTGATCATGTTTCGATGTTCTCCTTGCCCGAGGGCAAATTTAAGTGGGTAATTCTTGGCTCAGTATCCAACGTACCGGTGGCCACCGACACTAGGCGGATCACTTGATGCAGCGGGGAGCGTACGTGCTGCGACCAAGCGCTGCCATCTACCTTTGATTATCCCATGAACAGGGGTTTTATTAAAGAGCGAACCAGCGAACCGTAAACGACGCACTCGACTCTAGGACCAATACCGTTCAGTTAGCAGCGACTGACGCTGATCGTCGTCTGCTTAGCAGGCTGGGGCCAGTCGGCGTGCTCGGCACGTTTGACGTGCCACTTCACGTACTTCCGTTTCACCACCCGGGGAGCAGAACGGCGTCGACGCACGGGATTGAGCCGCGCAAGGAGCCGGCGAAGGAACCCGAGCCAGCCGGGACCGTCGCGGTCATGCTGGTCAGGGGAAAAAAGCGCCCGGATGGGCGAGGGTTTGACGAGTGATCCGCAACGCAGCAACAAAACTCACCCGGTCCGGATCATGCCCTTGATGGGCGGCAGCCTCGCCCATCAAGGACCGGATCGCGAAGTGGCAGCACAAGTGTCCCCAGATCTCCTGCAACACCAGATCCGGAGACTTGGAACGCAGCACCGTACGCGGCCCTCGTTGGTGGGTCTTGAGCTCGTCGAAGGCCAGCTCGATCTCCCACCGCTGGGAATAACCGGCGGCCAGCTGCGTGGCAGACACCTCATCCGGATCAAGCAGGGTTGTGAACAGACGGTATCGCTCGGGATGTTCGCGGCCGTCATCGATCGTGTAGTCGATCACGCGCACGCGCATCGGCTCGGCCCGCCGGGCTGCGGCCGAGTGCGTCTGGCGCAGGTCAGCCAGCCACGACCCGTCGGGTAGATCCGCGACGTGGACCGGCTTCGGTGCGCTCTTGTCGGTGCGGATCCGCCACAACAAGTCCGCGCCGGTCGCGGTAGCCTTCCGCCACAGGGCGTAGGAGAAGAACCCGCGGTCGGCGGTGAGCACCATCCCCCGTTGCAGCTTCGGCACAAGCCGCGCAGCGAGGGTCGCTTCGGATTCGCGGTAGGGGCCGATCTCAGCAGCGAAGATGGCGTGGGTGCCACACTCCGCCAACGCCACGACCCGGGCTTGGGGGAACGCGGACTGCTCGCCCTTGCTGGTCGCAGGTCGACCGAAGTGCGCGTGGTTCACCGCAGTGTCGGCAACATCGAGGCACATTCCATCGATCGCGACCAGCCGACGGCCCGCCAACCAGACACCCGGCGTGCTCGCGTCACCGATCGGGTTCGCGACTCGCTCGAACAGCGCAGCCAACGGTTCGAACCCCAACCGGGCCCGAGCTTGGAAGATCGCAGACTTGCTCGGTGGTGTGTAGGTTTCGGTCCAGCCAGAGGCCCAGGACAGGCCATCGGTCAATTGCGACCAGATGTCCTCGTACGACCCCTCCGAGTACAGCGCCATTCCGATGGAGAAATACGCCATCACCCGCGCCGGTAGCGAGCGATGACGTTGCTCGGTACGACCTGTCTCGGCGATCACGTCATCGACCACGCCGGGCGGGAACACCCGCGTCAGCACACCGACCGACACCAAATCCGACAACCGACGTTCGGACTCCGACTTCTTCCACCCAGCTCTTGGCATACCACCAAACTACACCGCTGTAACCCTAACTGAACGGTATTGACTCTAGGACTCTTCTTTCACGTGCCCGAGAGGTAGAGGCTTTGTCAGGTCAGTGAACCTCCCCCCAACGGCAACAGCAGATGGGCGCTTCCCTCTTGGCAACTAACAGCTGCACTTCACGATTCGTTCACGCGCTCTCCGTAACTTCCCTGCCATGGACGAATCATTCGACCTTCCGCTCTGCCCCGACTGCCTTGGTCGGCTCGAGCCTCTGCCGCTCGGTGACACCGTGGTCATGAGTTGCCCGCTGTGCGGGTTCGAGGGTGAGTCCTTTCAAGCAGAGATACGACCGTATCCCACGATCGATGAGTCGTTGCCGGAAATTGGATAAACCTCGATATCTCGCGCATTGGTGCGCTAGATAGATAGTTGCCGCTGCCACCTCCTAATACATGAGATTCTACTCTCGCAGCAACACAGTAAATACAGCGCTACTTACCGGCTAAAAACAGAAGAATGCTGTTAAATAGTTCGCTATTGACCTTCAATTATTAATAGATATGAATCAAGACGAATTCACTAAATTATTTAAATACATGCAAGAGATGCGGAGCGAAATTCGTGCTGCACTTGAGCAAAAAGCCGACAAGCGAGATGTTGATCGTATTTTGAGCGGGCTAGACCGACTGGCTGCACAGGCAGATACGGACGACACCGAGCGCCTCGCCCTCAGTAGTCAGGTGAACCGACATGAGGAATGGATTGAGCAGGCAGCACCGAAGCTAGGTGTATCGTTCGAACCCGGCACTTAACACCGCGCCTTTCGAAGCCAGGCGTTCAGGAAATTTTGGCTGCGTCTGGACTCCTACCGTGCCCCGCGTATCATTCACGCTATGGACGAAGCGTTCGATCTTCCGCTCAGCCCCGACTGTCTTGGTCGGCTCGAGCCTCTACCGCTCGGTGACGTGGTGGTCATGAGCTGTCCACTGTGCGGGTTCGAGGGTGAGTCATTTCAAGCAGAGATACGACCGTATCCCGAGATCGATGAGTCGTTACCGGAAATTAGATAAGTTTCGAGACATACCAACTCGACTCAACCCTTAGGATATCCACCACTACGATATCGGTAAGTGAATTCCCACCGTCAGCAAGATGACCATTTACTAACTCTTGCATTTATTTCCAAAACCCTTATACTAAACGTCGTTAACAGGTGAGAGAAATAAACCATTGCTATTGAGTCGAGCAACGACGCCACTCAGGCTATAAACATATAACTAAATAGGGAATAAACACGTCTATGGCACTCGCAGTCAAACGAACAACTAAGTGGATATCAAGCCTAAGTATTGCAGCTGCCGTGCTGCTGGCTGGGATCGTAGCTATCCTGCAAGTAAACCGCAATGTCGACCCCGCTCACGCCGCTGGCCCCATGACCTTCGAGCTCTTTGCCACGCACCCGTACGCCAGTAAGTCCGGCTACGATAACACCTCCACCAACTACTACACCGGCGCCGAGCTCTGCCCAGCGAGTGGCGGCCAGACGTTCTGTCCAGCCGGACAAACCATCACCGACATGGAAGTCACCGAAGATGGCGAACTAATCGCAGGCTATGGCGATTGGAACAGCAATGTCGATTCCTTCGGCGTGGCGGATGGCCGTGTTGGGGTTGTGCCACTCAATCTTGCCACCGGCACCTGGGGCGATATGTTCTACGCCGGAAGCGAAGCAATTGATAAGGTCCGCAAGATCAACGGCAAACTATACATCCCGACCACCGACCCTTCAGACAGAGCTGCAACTGGCAATGCCGGCGGCAACATCAGCGGCTATATCACGAACGAAACGGGTGATTGGAGTTTTGTACGCAATGGATCACCAAGTAATGAACATACCTTTGACATTGCCTTTCTGGGGGAAGATGACATCTTCACTGCAGGCGCACGACCAATGAGCGGCGGAGATATCTCTAGCGTCCGCCATTCTGCTGACGGCGGTATAGCATGGCAGGATTCTCTAGCTGGAACCAATTATGCAGGGTATGACAGATTTTACTGGATCCACGAGATTAACGACAAGATCTATACTCGATCAAGCCATAGTGGTATCGCACGGTCGTTTGACGGCAGCACTTGGGTGGATGAGCCAGGAATAACCTGCACGGGCTACACGATTTCATCTATCACGGTAGTTTTTGAGGACAAGCTGATCTGTGGTGCAGGCTTCGGTCGAATCAAGGTATCGAACACGACAAGCACGTGGCAGGTGAGGTATCACCCTGAGTCAGATTCTTCAATTCTGGATACGTATGTTTCAGAAGATGGATTTCTCTACATACTCAGCACCTCTGGGCTAAGCCGCACGAACTCTCTGGCGAGCGGAGAGTGGGAGCTCTTAGAGGTCGAAATCCCATCGAACGCAAGCGCTTTGACGGTCCATGGCGACAGCATTTACCTAGGTAACAATCAAGGTCAGATCCTCAAGTCAACGATGAGCCTCTCGGAAACATCAACCACAGTTTTCGATAACGGCCACTCCGGGACCAATGCTTGCTTTATTGTCGGCACTGGCGGCCTTGCGAGTCAAATCACTGGGTTCGACAAGACGATCGAAGGCTGTGACGTCACCGAACTTGTGATACCGAGTGAAATCGACGGAACCACCATTACATCCGTTTCCAATACTGCTTTCCAGAACAAGGGGTTCGAGAGCGTATATATACCTAGTTCAATAACATCATTTCCCAAGCAGTCACTTGAAGGGAACTCAATATCTCAGCTTGAGGTCGACATGAAGTCAATACCGGCAAATGGGTTTTCTGGAATGGGAATCCGTAGTCTCGTCATTGGCGAGGAGGTTGAGTCCATCGGCAACAACGCATTCCAGAACAATGAACTAGGCTCCGTCACCATCCCAAGCTCCATTACTTCTATCGGCGCTTATACCTTTGCCAGCAATCGGCTAGCATCCGTCACCATGCCGGATAATATCACTTCAATAGGCGGCTATGCATTTCAAAACAACGAACTCACTTCAGTCACAATTCCCAATTCCGTCACCTCAATCAGCGGCGAAGCTTTCTATAACAACCAGCTCGCTTCCGTCACCATACCGGATTCTGTTACTTCTATTGGATTCCAAGCCTTCGCCAGTAATCAGCTCACCTCAGTCACCATCCCCAGCTCCGTCACCTCAATCGCTGGCCTTGCCTTCGCCAGCAACCAACTCACCTCCGTTACCATCCCAGACTCCGTCACCTCAATCGGTAACGCTGCCTTCGAGAACAACCAACTCACTTCTATAGCTATCCCAAGCTCAGTTGTGTCGATTGCAGCTCACGCATTTGACTCAAATCCTTTGCTATCAGCGTCCATTCCAAACTCTGTTACTACGCTTGGCAATCTTGCTTTTGGCTACAAAGTTTCAGAACTATTCATTGACATGACGGTCATACCCTCTAGTGTCTTCGCTAATGGAGGAATAAAAAAACTAACCATAGGTGAAAATGTGCAAGAAATTACTGGGGATTCTTTCGGATCCAATCCGCTTGAAGGTGTACATCTAAAAGGGAAAGCAGGTCTTGATCCCGATGCTTTTGCGAGCATGGCTCCACAGTCTGCCACTTCTGCTTTCTACTCTTGCATAAGTGAAATCACGCCGTATCCTTCTGACTACTCTGCATTCATCCCTTGCTACAACCAAGTATTCTCTTCGACTCAGGGTGCCTTTGTTCGCATCTACACACCATTCCCAGAGTTCTATGCATCAACAATATCGGAGCGGTTTACCTATGAATCGCACTTTGCACTAATGATTGGGGCCGAGAACCCACCTATCGTCGGTGGCTACTTGATCAATCCCGCCGCCGTCTCCATCGAATACCGCGACATCAACGGCAATACCATTCAGCAGGGTCGTAAGACTACTGGCGATGGGCTTTATGACTACAGTCTTCAATCTCTCTTCGCTGCTCACCCAGATGCCACCGACGAAGATCTCGCAAGTATTTACTACCGCATCGGTCAAACCGTCACCCTCGATGCGCCAGCTATCCCCGGTTTCGTCACCCCAGTCGCCTTTGCCATGACATTGAATGACGAAACCAATACTCACACCTTCATTTATCTAACGCAGGCTCAGGTAGACGAGGGCTACACCATTAGCCCTGACGGTAAAGTTATTGCTCCAAATGGCGAGCCGTTTGTACCGGGAGCACCGAACACTGGGCTACCCAGGATCGCTCGCAACGCCTCTGGATCCGTACTTGTTCTAGTCTCTGCAATCGCAATTGGTTTCATCGGCTGGCGTCGACTTCGTTACAGTCGCTCTCGGAGCTAACTTGCGATGGCAGACAAGGTTCCCTCACACCCGGAGCCACAATTGAGTTGTCAACAGATTGCTACGATCCCGGCATGAGCAACGCGTTTACCCGTGAGGAAGCGGCTGCAGCAGTCCACTGGTATATACCGCTCCCCGAAGCAATCCGCCCTCCTAATGATCAGATACGGAACACTCGCTACGAGGATCTACCAATTGAAGGCACCGAAACACTCACCGTTTCGCTCTATCCGCGATTTGTTGAAACTACGATGCCATCGCCAAATGAGTTTGACATCGCCATGCAAGCACTCCGGCAAAGCATTCCGAACAATCTGCAACCGCCTGTCGACCGGAGCCATGACGAGCCACGCGTTCCGTGGCATTCAACGGTGATCGAAGCCGTAGCCATATTTCACGACACGCTGGCGCCCTCGGAGAAGGCAATCAGCGACGCCTTCGACCACGCACTGGAGCAAATTCGCCAGCTTCAGCGAGCGTTCTACGTGGCCACCAAGTATCCGACGCCGCTCGTGACGCGCGAGCAACTACCGAGTTTCGTGCCGCAGCTCCGGCGAATCGTCCGCGCCTCGAACTCTGGATTTCCAGGGCAGGAAGGGATCTTCCTTGTGCATTTCAACACGGCTCGCGGCTCCACTTTCACCGAACCGCTCACTGACACCGAAGAGCGCTCATTCCGCGCCGTCCTCCAAGCTCCGGACCGACCCTTCTTCGACTACGCCGACCTCCGCCGAGATGCGGTAGTCGCACTGGAGTACTACGGCAACTACCGGGATGCCGTCCTCACGGCAGCCACCGCTTCTGAGGTTCTCCTCGACACGCTTTTGATCTGCCTGGACTGGGAAGACCAACGCACACCCGAAGAAGCCGCCCAACAGTTCCAAGACGCTCGCATGATCTCCTCGCGCGTGAAGGCGCTCTATGACCGTCGTCTCAAGGGGCGATGGGAGATTGGGGGAAGCGGCCCCATTGCGACTTGGTACAAGGACACGATGCTGCTGCGTAACCGAATCGTGCATGGCGGCTTCTCCCCCAGCTCAGAATTGGCGCAGAAGGCGATCGACGGCGTTGCGCTCCTTGAGTCTTTCGTGACTGATCAGCTCACCAAGCCCCAGATATTGAGTTCCTATCTCCATACTGCCTATTCATTAGTGGGCTATCCAGGTCTCGAGCGCCGCAACCTTCTTTCTAAGCGACGCTTGGAAGTGTTGGAACCGATTATCGAAGACAGCGACTGGTCCGACCGGCTGACCCGATATCGCACGGCGGTGGCGATGGATCGTGAGCGGCGCGACGACGCACTTCCAGCCCCTGATGTGGCGAGTGCCAGACTCCAGCTGATCGTGAACCCAGACGCCAACAGATCATGGGCATTGTGGAGCAAAGAAACCGGCTTGGCAGCCGAGGTATTAGAGGCGGAAGCCTTGAGCACGCTCAGTGATGAATCAAGAGAAAATCTTGATAGTCACCGGGAGCAGTTCGAGCGCGAAGCCAAAGAACAGGCAATCGTCGTTGACGTCAAACGCAACAGCGGTCCAGTGGTCCAAGGTGAGTGGGTGCTTGAATACCATCTGATCCCTACGCTTTCGGTCATGCGTGCTTACGAAGGTGACTCGACGCTGAAAGGTTAGCTATCTTCCTGTATCCCGAAACCCTACGTGCCAGGGTTGAGTGAGTCCACCGGTTCATAGCAAATCCGCCTCGTAGGGCGTGTTGAAGGATCCACCAACCTGATGAGTAGCAATGCCCCAATCACCACGATCGATGTGGACAATGGAAGAGTGTCCGCTCCCTCGAATCCAACTGGCCCGACCCGTCGTCGGTCGTTCACCCCTGCCCAGAAACTCCAGTACCTGTCCGAGTACGAGACCGCTTGCGAAACCGGGCAAGGCGGCGCGTTCCTGCGTCGGCATGGCCTCTACTCGTCATTGATGTCGGAATGGCGACGTCAACGTGACGCGGGCCTCCTCGAGGGCAAACAGCCCGGCGACACGGTCGGGGCACCCTCGCGGGAGCAAGCCGAGATCGCGCGGTTACGGCGAGAACTCGCCAAAGCCGAGCGGAAGCTTGCGACCACGGAAACGGCGTTAGACATCATGGGAAAAGCACACGCGCTCTTGGAACAACTCTCCGAGAGCGCGGACCCCGACCCGAAGCACAAGAAGCGCTCATGAACACCTACCTCGAACTCACCGATGCCGGGGTCCCGACCCGGCAGGCTGCGACCTTGACTGGTGTGTCGCGGGCGACCGCGGCGCGGGCGATCGCCCGCGCGAGGCGTCCTGACCCGGCGCCTGCTGGCCCGCGCCCGGTCCCGGTGAACAAGCTCTCGCTCGCGGAACGAGCCCGGATCTTGGCGGTGTTGAATAGCGAGGAGTTCGTGGATAAGCCGCCGTTACAGGTGTACGCGATCCTGCTGGAGCGGGGCGAGTATGTCGGGTCGGTGTCCACGATGTATCGCGTGCTGGGCGAGAACTCCTTGGTGCGGGAACGTCGCCGGCTTGCGACGCATCCGCCACGGAAGGTGCCGGAGTTGATCGCGACCGCGCCTGGGGAAGTTTTCTCGTGGGATATTACGAAGCTCCCGGGGCCGGTGAAGGGCACGTATTACGACGCGTACGTGATGATCGATATTTTCTCCCGCTATATCGTGGGCGCGATCGTGCATTCCTGCGAGGACGGGGTCCTCGCCAAAGAGATGATGCTGGACGCGTTCGGGATCCACGGCACCCCGCAGGTCGTGCATTCTGATGGTGGCCCATCGATGACTTCGAAAACGGTGCAGACGCTGCTGGCCGATCTTGGGGTGGTGCGGTCGCGTTCCCGCCCGCACGTGTCGAATGATAATCCGTATTCGGAAGCGCTCTTCAAGACGATGAAATACCTGCCGGAGTTCCCTGACCGGTTCTCGTCACTGGTCCATGCGCGGCAGTTCCTGGACGAGTTCGTGCATGCCTATAACCATCATCACCGGCATTCCGGGATCGGGATGCATACGCCTGCGGATGTGCATTACGGGCTTGCTGACATGGTTGATCGAGACCGTGACGCGACCCTGGACGCTGCTCGTCGAGCGCATCCGGAACGCTTCGGTACCCGAGCACAGGCCCGTCCGAAGATTCTTGAGCGGGAACCGGCGGCGTGGATCAACCCGCCATCTGTCGACGAGATCGAATTAGCTGCCTAACACCCACCGGCCTCATTCACCTTGACAAATACCGAAACGACGCTTGCATCTGAATTCTGCGTGCGTATAACTAATCTCACGCTCCCAGATCTTCACGGAGCCGATCAGTTCGTTAGTGCGCTGCGGCCTTTCAGACAATCTCATCCCGAGATTGCCGGCCGCTTGCACCAAGGAGGTGTGTCATGACAGATAGCAGTGGCGCGGTTGGTCCTACCTATCGCGTGCTTTCCGTCCGGATGGATGAGGACACCCGAGCCCAGCTCGAAGTTCTTGCCCAGCTCAATGAGCGCAGCGTTACCGAGGAGACTCGCGTTGCGCTCGAACACTGGGTTGAAATAGCCAAGTCCGATGTAGCCATCCACAAGCGAGCCGAAGAAGTTCGCCTCGCAATCGAGCGGGAAGCCGAAGCCAAACGCAACGCCATATCTGCCATCTTTGGCAGTGAGGCGAAAGCGCATGCAAAGGCCTCCCCTCCTACCCGATCTACTGGTGGCAAACCAGCCGCCAATTGATCACCTTGCTCCCCTGCCGTGCAGCCTCATGCACGCAGGAGAGCCCACGCCTCGTCAGGGTGACTTCGGTCACCTGACGAGGCATTTTTCATTCTCTCTACCAGCTCCAGGCGAGGCCGCTAAACAACCCTCCGTGGACATCACGCATTCGCAAGCTCGCGACACCACGCTCATCCATCTCGACGGCGGTGTACTCGTTACCGGATTCTGGAATAGCAAATGGACTGACCTGATCGAACTTCCAAATTGACTTCGGCCGGTCCCCGATAAACCCAACTTGAATCGACGCGAGCAACGACCGCTGATGAAACGCACGAGCAGCCAGCCGGTGTGAGCGTGGTTCCACGACGTCAGTCGGACGCAGCGAGAATCGAATGTCATAGCCCTCGCCGCGACGCATCGGCTCCACTTCCGTACGCTCAGCATTCAAATGCCAGAAATGATCGTTCCACCCCGCGCCCTCCACCGCGCGGGTATTTATCTTGAACGCACCACCAGGATATGGAATGGCTTCCGCTGGATACGAACGCGAAATGGTCAGATAGTCCATCTCCTCAAAGGTGGCCACAAACCGGTAGTGCTCGCGGGTTTCCTTCCACTTACGGTTCTCGATCACGATCAAGGTTGAGGTCTGCTCGTAGATGATGCCGTTATGCATATCCGGCACCTCCAGCGTGTACGGCGATTGCGCATACCGGCCAGTCACGAGCCGTGACAGGAGATGTTCGAGCGCTGGCAATTCCCGGGACGCCACGGTTTCAGTGCCGCGATCAATCTTCGTCCCGTGAATCTTTCGCCGTTCCAGGAGACGGGCCACACCTTCGGTCTCCGGACTCAGTGCAAAGACATCGAGCAGCAGCGCTGCCTCATCGTCATCGAGCGTGTGAATCGCCGAGATGAAGCGGTGACGGAGCCGCTCAAAGGAATCACCTCCGCCATCCAGCACCGCAAGAAGTATCGAGCGGGGCTGTACTCGTCGAGCAACGAAACCTTCGTTTTTCCGGAGCAGCGAGATCTCTGCCAGCAAGTCGTCGCTCTGGATATCTGTCAGCGCCATCGACACTGTCTCCTCGGTAGATCGAGGAACATCCCTGTTCCAACTTTTTTCCAACTTTTCAGCAGACTAGCCCGAATTCCTACGGTGGAATCACCACCACAACAGCGGTGGGACACAGAAACCACCCGACAGAAACGAGCTACTCGTGAACCCCGAATTTCGTACCCGCGGCGCTCGCACGCGGCTCGCCCCATTGGCACTACTTGCCCTGACCGCAACCGGACTGACAGGCTGCACTCTCGCCCACGCACCCGCCTCCGTAGAGTGCCCCGGCCAGCCACTGGTGTCGTTCGTCGCGATCGATGGCAGCGGCTCGAGCCGAACATCGACGATCTACGAAGAACGCTTGGCGGTCATTGAGGACATCGCTCATCGCACGGCGCTCTGTAACGGTCGACTCACCGTGACCGGGTTTTCCGTCAGTTCCAGCGCCACCGTCACGCTCCTCGATCACACCTTCGCGGTGAAGGGCTCTACCGATCGCGCTCGAGCCCGCAAGGCACCTGAAGCAGTGGAACCCGTCATGGAAGACATTCGTGCCAGCTATGACGCAAGTCTGGCAAGCCTGTCGAACTCGGGCACCGATGTGCTCGGCGCCTACCAACAGGTGGCCGATTATAAGCACCAGCTCCCCACCGAAGCCGCGCTCGAAGCCACCATCCTGACCGACGGGCTACAAAACATGGATGCCCTGGCTCTGGATCCCGCGAATCTCGACAGGGAAACCACCGAGTCGCTCGTCGAAGACCTGGATCTTCCCGACCTTGCGGGAGTCACCATCACTCTCTCGGGCGTGGGACAGGTATCGGGGACGCCACTAACTTCCACCGAAACCGCCGGGCTTATCGAGTTCTACGACCTTGTGTGTCAGAACACCAATGCAGCCAGTTGCCTCACCGTGACGGACTGGAGGTAGACATCATGACGATCCTTCCGTTCCCCCGTAATAAGCCCGTTAGCAGCGAGGTCGAGACCACTGCAGAACACATCGTCCTGCAACCGATCGTCGAAGCTCAGGCCACGCCACGACCCACCACGGTCGATGACACGTGGCTATCCCGCGAGTATGACCAGCTCGCCGAAGAGCAACTCCCCCTCTGGAAAGCCGAAGGCCTGAGTCAAAGTAGGACGTTGCTCGCGGAAGCCGACAGTCTTGAACCCCACGCCAGCACCGAGCGACGAATCCGGGACGTGCAAAGCCAGGCCCTTGATTCGGCTTGCCATGCATTCACGGCCACGAATGCCCTCGCACCCTATCGAAGACGAAAGGGCGGAGCGCCAGTGATGCACTGGGCGACCAAGGGAACGCTGCTGTTTGCTGATTCGGTGGGTATCTCATCGGCCCTCATTTGGCTGGGTGAAGAACCGATGCTCGCCGTCATGACCTCGATGGGCGCCGCGACAGCAACCGTGGTTGCCGGGTCAATCGGGGCCGATCTCCGGCACCAGCACGACAAAGCACGTCGAGTGGTCGAAAACCCCGAGGACCTTGACCCGCCGCTCCGCCCGTTCGCCCATCTCTTCCGTCCCGAACCCCAACGGAATCGACTCATGAAGCTGGCGGGTGGTATCGCTTCTGCCATCGCAGTGACTGTCGCCACGGGCATCTTTGCCCTACGCAGCGTCGTCGATGAACCGATGGTCGGAATGGTGTTCGGGGGTATCGCCGCGGCCATCGCAGCAGCGTCCTTCATCGAAAGCTGGGCGCACGCCGACGACATCGCGGATCATATCGACGCGGCCCGATCGAGCTACCAACGAGAACAACGCAGCCTGCAAAAACTCTCCCGGAATGGTGCTCTGCGCCGCCACCGCCACGCCGCCAGTGAAGCAGCCTCCATTCAGGCGGAATACGAGGCACGCGGCGAGGCGGCAGCCCGGCGCATGACAGCCCTCAAGTGGGGCATCTACCGCCGCAACCCGGCCGTCCTCGGCCACGGCGAAGCAAGCCCCACGATCACCCCAAAGCAGGTCGGCCGCGTCCAACGCAGCAGTTCGGAATCCCGAATGAACGCTTGACACGTCACCCCGAACTCGCCATAACTACGTCGCAATAAACGCAAAGGAGCACAGCCCCATGAATACCACCGCCCGCAGCCCCACATAACGCGGTCAACCGACCTTTGAATCTTCCTAAACCGGTGTTCCGATAATCACCCACCAGTGACTGTCGGCCCGGAGTCAACTAACTCATCCCGAAAGGAGGGAACAACATGAAGTACACAAACGAGGAACTCGAGGAGCAAATCGCAACGCTCACGAGCAACGCGGGATACCTCTTGTCGATGATTCTGGAGAACGAGGATTGGTCGGAAGCACTCGTGGACGGTCATCGAGAACGCGGCGACACTTTCCTACGCTTTTTGCTGGTGCCGCGCGTACTCGGCAGGGCACCAGAAGACTGGATCAAAGTCTTTGATGCCTCCTACTGTATGTCGGCACCAACCTCAAAAGAGTTGAAAGAGAAGCTGCTGGAGGCCCTTCATTGGAGCGAAATTCTCGACAATGCGAATCGCCAGATTGGGTACGACGACGTTCTCTCTTGGGACGACGAGGCACTCCAGGTAGCCCTCGAAGACCGGTACCACTTCATTCGTACGTACGAGCAAATCTCAGCGTTCGATAAAGAAGCGATTCACAAAGGTTTCATCGGCTAGCACCATCCGCGGGGCGATCCTCGAACGAGTACCCACTCGCCTGGGCTCGCCCCGCACCCTCATTTCGCCGCAGCTGCGTCACACGACGGGCTGTTGGTACCAAGGCCGGTGTTCAACCAGTTGCCCAACAGGTCATCGGTTGCCCGGAGTCAAGTAACTATCCCGAAAGGAGGGAAGAAACTATGTCAATAGAAATTACGAGCGTGACAGGATTCGTACCCGACGACATCGTCAGAATACTGCCGCTTCAACGAGCACTCACGGATCCGTGTTGGCTCCGAGAAATCCAATACGGTTTTGCGAAACACGGCCATGCGTTCCTCGGTTTCCTGCACAACCCGACGGTCACCGAGTTGCCCTATGAAGAACTACTAAGTGTCTTCGAACGGGCACATCTGCTGACTGAAAAGGACGAGCAGAGTGCAATCGACGCCATGGTCGTGAGACAGGGCTGGAACAGTATTCGGGAAAATGCCGACGTGATGCTCGGACACGAGGGTCTCCTCCGATGGGATCGAGAACGACTTCGCGAAGTGCTCCGCGAACGGTATATCTTCACCACCTTCCAAGGTGAGTGTTCAGTCTTCGACTGGCAAGAGATCATGCCGCACGAAGAGTCCTAACACCATCCGGCGCGGTCGTCGGCTCAATCAATAGCTGACGACCGCGCCACCCCAAGCGTCAATCTCTTACGCCACAACACGGGAGACTGCTATGAAATCCACGTTCCTCACCCCGCAAATCCATCCCTCAAGCTTGCTCACCCACAACAGCCAGGACACCAGCCCGAACCTTGCGCCGCTACCGAACCCAGGGGCCGACGCGCCCTCCCCCAGCGTCGACGTATTCATCTTCGATGACTCGTACTCAGTTATGGGACACGGCGGTGCCGATCCAATCGACCGACGCTACGACGAAGCTCGGTTCGCCCTCCGAAGCGTCGCCCGCCACTGCCGCACAAGCAAGGCGATGGCTGCAGTCTGGCACTTCGATCAGCCAACCTCCGGCGATAGCGCTATCCTGCCACTCAAACAGTGGCGCAACCTCCAGGCCTTCGAAGCCGCGCTCCGTGTCCCAACCGGCTCACAGGGCAGCAGCAGCCTCGGACCAGCGCTCAAGAAAGCCACGCAACTCGCCAAGTCGATGCCCAGCCACGAGATCCGCTTGACGATCCTGTCCGACTTCTGTCTCACCGACCACAACCCTGCGGAAATCTGGGCTCGACTCGAGCACTTCCCCGGCAACGTTCACGCGGTCGTACTTGGCGTGGACGATCCGCCTCGGGAGCTACATGACCTGGGCATCACGGTCAGTCGAATCGCTCCCGGGGACGAACCGGGCGTCGTGGCTGCCACGTTGCACCACTCACTGACCGAAGGCCGTCCGGGCCGCCAGCTCGCCCATCGACTGCTGCGCATTAGCGAACCTATGAGCCTCGAAACGAATAGCCAATAACCCAGCAGCAAATTATTTGTCACTTCGGCTCGTTTCGCTCTCGCCGATTAGGTAATTCCCTAACAAAGCACCTCTAACCAACACCGTCTAATCGGGCGGCGCAGTGATGCCAAAAACAGCCACGTCACCTTATTGACAATAAATACAACCTCATTCATAACTCATCAGCATTATGCGGCCCACTCCTAACCAAGCCGCAGAGTGAAAGGGCCATTCGCCATGCCAACGACTTCCATTACGACGATCAATACATCTCCCGAATACCCGCAGAAGCGGTATAAGACGCTGGTGATGGACCCGCCTTGGGACGTGCACCAGAAAGGCAAATTCGGTGCCGAACGGCATTACTCGCTCATGACGCTTGACCACATCGCCAAGCTGCCCGTCCCGGATCTCCTCGAAGAAAACGCCCACGTCTGGGTCTGGTGCACGGTCGCCACCCGCTTCGCTGCCCAACAAATCGCCGAACAAGTATGGGGCCTGAAGTTCCGAAGTGAAGGTATCTGGGACAAACGAAAAACCGGGCTCGGCCAGTACCTCCGCGGATCCCACGAAACCCTGCTGCTCTTAACCCGGGGCAAAGCGCCGATCCTATACCGCAGCCAACGCGACGTCTTCGACTTCCCCGTCCAAGACCACAGCCACAAACCAGAAGAAGCCATGGTCATGATCACCCGCTGTAGCCCCGGCCCCTACCTGGAGCTATTTGCCCGGCGACGCTTCCCTGGATTCGACCACTGGGGTTTTGAGGCGCCAGGCGGCTCCGATGTCCATATCCCAGGTTTCCCAGTTCCCGGCTACTCAGCGCGCGCCCTGGACCCACGCCCAGGCTCCAACGATGACTGGCACGACGGCATCGTCCGAGGAGCAGGCTCATGAACCATGGCCGCGACAACAACAAAAAGGATGAGTCGAGCATGGCACACAAATTCTTTACCGCATGCTTACTCTTTCTCGGCGGAGCACTCATTCTCACCCTCGCTATCGAAGTATTGACACAGATATGGGTCTGGTTAGTAGTTATCGGTATACTCACGCTCGCTCTTTGGGTGACATATCGACTGCGTAAATCCAGACGGGATAGGTGGTGAAATGTCAAGCACTAACCCCATAAAAGTGTTGTGGAATGAACAATTCTCCTTGACAAATGAAAACACTTGTTTCATAAACAACGCCAGAAGGCAATATTCTGCCCTTGCTGTCAAGCGGCCTTCAGTAAACGGAGAACGTAATGACTAAGCCACAACACATCCCGCGACAACCGCGGGCTAATCATCAAGACCCTCTCAAAGTCTGGTCAGAAGATTACGAACCAGCCCGCGCCGACCAACTCGCGGAACTGCTGCTCTGGGACGCCAACCGGCAAGCCGCCGAAAATGCCGGTCTCTCCCGCCCGCACTTCGTCGGCTTCGACAAGCTCGTATCCCCGCGCCCGACTTCTGGCGCTAAACGGAAGGAGTCTTAGTCATGAAACACCAAATCATGTTCTCGCGACTTATCCTCCCGACCCCGCTTCCCCCTGAGCAGGTAGTGGATTTCCTCACCCGATTGGCGGCCGACAGCACCAGGCCAACCATCGTTCTCGAGACCCGGGCCACGGCGGACGGCATTACCCAGCTCATCGGCTGCCCGCCAGCGCAGGTCGAAGCACTGCGACGACTAGTCACCACCCTGATCCCCGGCAGCCTCATCGTGGAACTCGGCAGCTATCGCCGCCGCGCGGTCTATTCCAGCGGCACGCTAACGGCCAAGCCGCCGGGGCTGCCGCTCCGCAGCGATACGCCAGAGTCGGTCACGCAGGCGCTCTTCAGTGCATTGTCTCGCCCG
This sequence comes from Gulosibacter molinativorax, assembly GCF_003010915.2. Classification (NCBI taxonomy): domain Bacteria; kingdom Bacillati; phylum Actinomycetota; class Actinomycetes; order Micrococcales; family Microbacteriaceae; genus Gulosibacter; species Gulosibacter molinativorax. The sequence goes on from NZ_CP028426.1 coordinate 1,766,933, forward strand.
TTGGCCGACGACGACACCATCGTCGTCCAGCTCGTACTCGGACCGTCGCTGATGCCAGAACGCACTGCCGACCAGATCTCTGATCCAATACCGTTGAGCGTCGCCGCGGCGCTCTTGACCGGGAAGACACCAGCCGATCGGGAGACTCGCAATCGAGTCAGCAAGCGCATCGCCCAGTATGGATTCCGCTGCGCAATCCGGATCGGAGTGCTTGCCTCAACCGAAAAGCGTCGCCATCGCATGGCGCTAGACATCACCGCAAGCATGGCAGTCGCCCAAGCACCAGGTGTCAAGATCCGACTCAAGCGCGACGACCCCAACGCGCTCAACAATGGCACTACTCCACGGTGGTGGCACAACTCACTCTCGGTCAGTGAACTTGTGCCCTTCACTGCCTGGCCGATTGGCAAGGACCAACTCCCAAGCATGCCACCGCTCCATCCACGGATGTTGCGCGCCGCAGAAAACGTGCACTCCGCGTCGCGAGTATTCGCTACGTCACTAGTACCTGGTGATGATCGGGAACTTGGCATCAGACAAGCGGACTCCCTCTTCCACGGCTTCGCTCTCGGGCCGACCGGCGTTGGCAAGACCACCATGATGCAGCACCTCATCGAGGCCGATATCGCCTCCGGCGCACCGGTACTCGTCGTCGATCCCAAGCACCAGATCCCGGACTACCTCCTAGCTCGCATCCCCCGCGAACGGTGGGACGACGTCGTGATTCTGGATGCCAGCGACCCGAACCCGATCGGATTCAATCCACTCGATGCCACGGGGCGCGATCCCGATGTCGTCGCAGATGGCATCCTGGCCGTCTTCAAAAAAACCTTTTCGGACGGCTGGGGACCACGGACCGCAGACATCTTCTCCGCGTCGCTTAGAACCCTCGCCAGAACCTCCACCGAGGAACGTCCCAACACCCTTGTTGACATCCAACGGCTCTGGCTTGATGCCGGGTTCCGACAACAACAAGTCGCCGCCATCCAGGACGACATCACCTTGGTCGGGTTCTGGGCCTGGTTTGACTCAATGAAACCGGCAACGCTGGCCAGCGTTATCGCGGCCCCGATGAACAAACTTCGCCAAGTCTTGCTGCGGCCAGCGGCGGTGCGGATGCTCGGAGCCAGGAACACCCGCTTTCGACTGCGCGACATGTTCCGCGACGGCAAAATTGTGCTGGTTCCTCTTAACGAAGGGCTCATCGGCCCACTCACCGCCGAACTCATCGGCTCCCTCGTCATCGCAGACGCGTGGCAAGCAGTCCAGGAACGCGCCAGCGAACCCGGCCATGAGCAACGCCCTGGATTCGTGTACGTGGATGAAGCGGACCGGCTCTTCAACTTGCCGGTATCCCTCGCAGATGCGTTGGCTCGTTCCCGGTCGCTCTCGGTGAGCTGGTTCCTGGCAACTCAATTCTGGGATCAGTTGCCGCACGAGATGAAGTCAGCCGTCAAGACCAACGCACGGAACAAGATCGTCTTCCGGCTGGAATCTGACGAGGACGCTCGCACCATCGCGAAGCTCGCCCCAGGACTCACCGACCTCGATTTCATGTCACTCGGTAAGCACGAAATCTACGTCCGGCTCGTCGCCGACGGCATCACCACCGATTGGGCGCTGGCGCGCACCCTACCGCCGACTCCCGAGCAGCAACCTGCCGACCGAGTTCGTCGCTATATCGAAGCCAAGCGTCCGCCCACCGAACCACCTCCACCGGTCGTGCACGAGGCTCCGCCACCACCATCCGCCGAAGCGCACGAGCCACCCATAGCAGCAGCGGCAAATCAACCTGTGCCACGGATCCCTGGAGCCGTCGGCCGCAAGAAACGGAGCCACCCATGAACCACTGCACCGACCTTGTCATCCGACTTCTCACCCGGGTTGTCACGACCTCAACAATCCACCGGCCACCCGCCCGTTCAGCGCCAAACGCGCCCGGCCTGGATTGGACTGACCGCTCTTCCAGCGGCCACCGGAGGTCGCCATGAACTACGTCCAGATCCCAAAACTCATCACACAGCTCTCGCAGCGCGACCTCGCTGTCCTGACCGACTTACGCGAACTACGACTACTCTCCACCCCGCTCGTCCAGAGGCTCCACTTCCCCATTGGTTCCGGCGGACACCAATCTCAAGCCGCAGCAAGCAAAGCCACTATGCGCTCGCTCCGTCGGCTCAAAGGACTCGAGCTACTCACCCACCTTGAACGACGGATCGGCGGCGTCCGGCACGGCAGCTCAAGCTACATCTGGCAACTCACATCCCAAGGCGACCGCGTCCTACGACACCGAAACGCTGAAACCGGACGCAGCCGCTACATGGAACCGTCACTGCAATTCGTGCAACACACCCTCGCGATCGCAACCGCCGTAGTCGATGCACGAACCGCTGCCCGAGATGGCCAGTTCGACCTCATCGCGCTCACTCCCGAACCTGGCTGTTGGCGCGAATTCATCGGCCCGAACGGGACCACCATGCATCTCAAACCCGATCTCCACCTCATTACCGCGACGGGCGACTACGAAGACCACTGGTTCGTTGAGGTCGATCGCGCCACCGAAAACCTCCAACGAATCCTCGCCAAATGCAGTGTCTATGCGCGCTACGCCGCCTCTGGACGCGAACAAGCCGAGACGGGGGTGTTCCCGGCTGTGCTGTGGCTCGTTCCAGACGAGGCCAGGGCGAGTGCCATTCGGGGCGCGATCACCGGGGATTCATCGCTACCTCACGGACTGTTCAGCGTTGTTCCAAGCCATCATTTCGTTGCCTCGCTGACCGCCTCTGGCGAACCGCCTGGCGGTGTACCGGAGAGCCCAGTTGGACGCAATAACTAAGCCCCTTTGAAAGGAGGCGAATATGACCACAACCAGCAACCACTCCACGGCGGATCGAATCCGCGCCCTACAGCGCCACCAGGCGCAGCTCATCCGGCGCAATGTCGAAGCTGCCGCAAGCAACGGCCAGCCAATCGACAACACCACCGCCCGCTTGATCGCAGCCCGCATCACGCCCGACAGAAACAGCGCCCTTGCCAGGTTCAGCGCGGGAGACGACAGCACGCGAATGGCCGCACTCAATGAGCTGGAATACGACGACCTAGAACTCGCTCGATCCCCCGTGCCGTGGGTCGTTGCGTTGTGGGAGTACCTCCTCGATGACAGCCCAGCCCCAGATCACAGCAACGAACCAGCAGAAAGGAGCCAGTGACATGGAACGGCCCTTCATCGCGCAACCGAGCGAAACATCGCCCGACGAGGCCGCCGATGCAACTACACCAAACGGGCAGATCGCTCCGATGTGGCTCAGCCAACGAATCGACCATGCCACCACCGAAGCACTCACGCGACACCGCGAAATCAGCCATGAAGAAGCACGAGATATTGCCGGTGCCCTGGCAATCGGGCTCCCCGAAGATAGTCGAGTGGCTGAGTTCGCGGTCTCCGGTATCGGCGTCAACGAATCGCTTCGCGACGAGTACCTGTCGCTGTACCACGACCCCGCAACGAACCATGATGTTCGCCGCTGGATCAACTGGCTCGGGAGCTGGTTGGTAAGCGAAGACAACACTGCCGTTGGATATCCCAGCGAACGCGAACTTGGGCGGCCGCCTGATCTCCACGACCTTCTTTGGACAACCACGTTGAACGTCGATCAGACCATCGTGCAAGCCAACGTCCGCGCCGACCTCCCGACCGAGCAAATCCACCAGCTCGAAAACTCCCTCACACCGCTGCTGATGGAGCACGGTGACGCGTTCGCCGCCTATCTCAGCCTCGCCGATGTTGATGCCGGGTCACCAGATTGCCACGCAGGTTTCGACAGCGTCTATGAAGGCTCGTTCACCACCAAAGAAGAGGCCATGCACGCGCTCACGGAATTGACGGACTGGGAATCCGAACTCCGGCGTCTTGTCCAACGATCCGGCGTCGACGGCCTCGTAACCATGAACTACGACGTGCTCTGGGACTACCTCGAATTATTCGCATGCGATGCCGTCGCCTTGGGCGGGCGACTGCACATATTTGCAAAATAACCGGAAGGAACAAAGTAATGGAACATTTCCAACAACATTCAACAGCATCAGAGTCAGAGAGTTTTCACGAACGCAATGTAGCGGCAACGTCTGCTATCAACCTCGATATTGAAGACGCCTTCCAACAACAGCGAGAAGTGCAGCGAACTACCGCGCATGCAATTGCCAGTATTCTCGCCCAGGCCATACCGAACAATGAAGCGCTATTAAAATTCAGCGGTAACGAACCTGTCCGCAACCATGAGCTGCGCGCAGAGTACTTACCGATCTACACCGACCCCAGCACACCGCCGGAAGTCCGAACATGGATTGACTGGCTCGGCAGCAACGTTATCGCTTCCGAAAACATGCGCTTCACCCGCACAGCCCACCGCAATCACGCGATGCCGCCACAACTGAAAGACATCAACTGGGTGGCCGAGGTGAAGACCACCGATAATCGTTTCCTACTCAACGTCCAGGCGGACATTCCTGAAGACAAGCTAGAGGACACGGCAGCTCGAGCCGATCGGCTAGTCACCAAACACGGGGCGCCGTTCAAGGCATTCTTGTCACTCTTCAACACGGACCCGACCTCACCAACCCTTGAGGACGATTACATCGCCGCGTATCTTGGCACGTTCGAATCACGTCGAGCCGCCATGCTGCACCTCACCAACCTTGCCCAATGGGAACAAGAGATTACGCGAATCGAGCAGGAAATGGGCTTTCCGGGAATTGCGTCTATCGATTTCGAGCCATTCTGGGACGTCATGAGCAGCAAGTTTGATCATGTTTACGACGAGAAGAAATTCCACATGTTTACCAAATCTGGGAACGAGGACAAGTAATAGTAATTGTTTGATCTATTTGCGTCAATTGATAGTACATTGGACATGGCCTAAGCGGTAAACCGTGATCTGGTCAGTAACAACACCTCAAGGACAGTCGCTCGCAATTCGACAAAGGCGTCGTATTGCGGGCTGCAGATTACCTTGAGCACGCCTCATCGTGAAAGGAGGAAAAGACTCATGAATAGTGAGCATCTACACACCAACCGTCGCCCGGTCGACACCAAGCCCAGTGCCAGCGATGCGTTGCTGACCCTGCAGGAAGTCGCCGAGCGGCTCCGTTCAAGCCGAAGCACAGTGTACGAATACATCAACGCAGGCGAACTACCCACCATTGTGCTGGGGAACCGCCGTCGAGTCCGGCCCTCCGATCTCGAGTCGTTTATCTACGCACACCGCGACGGAGGGCCACGCCATGAGTAACAAACGAACGAACGGCGAAGGCTCGATCTACCAGCGCAAAGACGGACGATTCGGTGCATCTGCCACCGTGACCACCCTGACCGGCAAACGTAAACGTGTCCATGCCTACGCAAAAACGGCAGCCGAAGCCCGCCGCAAACTCACGCTCATGTTGTCGCGAGAAGATAGCGGCATCCTGTCGCCCGACTCGCCGTGGACGGTGGGGCGCTACCTCAACTATTGGATCAAAGAGGTCGTTCCGGTCGTGAACCGACCGCTCACCGCCGAACGGTACGAAACACTAGTCAGGCGCTATCTCGTGCCGCAGCTCGGCTCACTGCCGCTCGCGACACTCGGTGTACGCGATGTTCAAGTGCATCTGGACACCCTCACACAGCAAGGTGTCAGCCCGCGCGTCGTGCAACAAGTACGAACGACCCTGTCATCTGCCCTCACCCGAGCCCAGCGTGAAGAACTCGTGCAACGCAACGTCGCCCGCCTGACACTCAAGCCAAAGTGGGAGCGCAAAGAAATCACGCCCTGGACTGTCGAGCAACTCACCACATTCCTCAACGCCACCGAGGGCCACATGTGGCATGGAGCCTTCCTGATGCTCGCCAACTACGGCTTACGCCGCGGTGAGGTACTTGGCCTCGGCTGGGAGCACATCGACTTCGACGCAGGCGTGATCCGGATCCGGCAGCAGTTGCAACGGGTCAATGGCACGCTACGACTCGGGGACGTCAAAACGAGCGCCGGACGGCGCGATTTGCCGCTCCTTCCGCCTATTCGGGCCGAGTTACTGGCCCTGCGCGCCAAGGCCCCGCACAGCGCCTCACACGGCCCCGTTGAGGCCAGTTCGGGCCTCAGTTCGCTGGTATTCCGAGGCAAGACCGGGCAGCCCGTCGATCCACACGGGCTCACACGCACATTCCTTCGGATTTCGAAGCAGGTCGGGCTGCCACGCATCACAGTCCACCACCTACGCCACACCACTGCGACACTGCTCAAGAACCTAGGAGTTCCACCACGCGATGCGCAGCTCATCCTGGGCCATTCCAGCGTGCTCACAACCCAGCAGCTTTACCAGCACGGTGATCTAACGGCGCAGCGAGACGCCCTCATGGGCATCAGTGAAGTGCTGGCCAACCAAAGTGGTGTCGATTCGGCAACTGTTCCGCGCAGTGCAGCAACGTTCGGGGCTGACAGCGACAGCAGCTGTCAGAATCTGCTGTCACATGTCGCTTCGGAGGTGCAGTATGCGTGATAGCCGACCAAAGAAAAGCGCCGATCAACGGGGGTCGAATCGGCGGTTTTCTATGGAGGAGCCACTGGGACTTGAACCCAGGACACCCTGCTTAAAAGGGACATCTAACAGAGGTGAAAGTGCCCCACGAACCCCGTATGACGGTCACCCACGAACCACACCGAACACGGGCGAAACTGCGGCAGAAGCTGTCAATCGTGCTGTCACACCGTCGCATCGGCTGCCGCGCAATTCTCGGCCAATTGAGGCATTCGCCATCTGGCCTTACTTAGCGCGAGTCACCTGCCCGCAGCCAATTACGCACGTTGAAGGGAGAGGAGAATAGGCATGTTCAACACACCTGATTTATCGGTATCGCCATACGAGTGGGAATCAAGTGGTGCAGAGCAAACTGAGCTTGGGGTTATTCGCCAAGAGACGATCGATACAGACATTGTGCCGCCAGGTAAGCGGGCCGTGATTTATGTACGAGTCTCGAGCATGGGCCAAGTCAAAACCGACTATGACCCAGAAGGTAATTCCCTGCCCGCCCAGCGCAAGGCGTGTCTGCGTAAGGCCGAACAAATGGGTCTAACGGTCGTGGACGAATACGTCGAGCCGGGTAAGTCAGCGACCGAGATGACCAAGCGAGTGGCCTTTCGGCAGATGCTGCAGCGCATCCACACTGACCGCGATGTCGATTACGTCATCGTGTACAAGCTCTCGCGCATGGCGCGTAACCGCTACGACGAAGCCCTTGTGGGTGTGGACCTCAAGAAGCGTGGCGTCACGCTCATCTCTGCCACTGAAGCGATCGACGAATCCCCTGTCGGGCAGCTCATGCAGGGAATGTTGGCGGTGTTTAACGAATACCAGTCTCGTGAGTCGGGCGCAGATATCGCGTACAAGATGGGCGAGAAGGCCAAGCGCGGTGGCACGCTGGGCCGGGCCAAGCTTGGCTACTTGAACGTGATGGACACCTCCGAAGGCAGGCAGATCCGCACGATCGAGGTCGACCCAGAGAGAGCACCATTCGTGCGGCTGGCGTTCGAGCTGTACGCCACTAACGACTACACGCTGGCAGACATTGTCGAGGAACTGGCAGATCGCGGACTCCGAACCCGACCTACTGGGCCGCCCCCGTTGTTAGGTCCGCTCAGTATGCGAGTCGATTTCTTCTAACTGGTGGGTGCAAGATCGAGCGTACTCGACCGGCGACCGGTATCCGAGCGAGGAATGCCGACGCTCATGGTTGTACTCGTGTTTCCAGTCGCTGATCACGACCCGAGCATGAAGCAGCGAGTAGAAACTGTTGATGTTCAAGCACTCGTCACGGAGCCTCGAGTTGAACGACTCTACATATCCGTTGCGCCAGGGCTGGCCCGGTGGAATGTACGACAATCCGGTTCTTGTGCCTGCCCACTCTGCTACGGCGTCGGAGATGAACTCCGGCCCGTTGTCACTGCGCAGCACCATTGGTGCCCCGTGTACGGCGACGAGTTCCTCGAGATGCCGGATGAATCGCTCGGCGGTGATCGACCGCTCCACGAGACCGCCCAAACATTCGCGGGTGTGTTCGTCTACGATCGAGCAGATCTTGATCGCTTTGCCGCGCTCATCGACATCGAACTGGAAATCGACCGCCCAGACAACGCCCGGCGCAGTCGCGGCAGGCGCTTCGATAGTTGAAGCCCCGATGCGCTTGCGCCTGCGCTTCTGTGGCACGCGGAGCCCTTCTTCACGCCATAAACGCTGCACCTTCTTGTGGTTCACGTCCCAGCCCTCGCCGCGGGCATCGTGATACGCGCGACGGTACCCCCACCTCGGGTGATTCTTCGCAAACATCCGCAGCCAGTCGCGAAGCGCCCGGTCGGGATCTGCTGGAGTATCACCTTTGAGTGGCCGCCGCCAGGCGGAGCGGGAAAGCCCGGCCAGACGGCACGCCCTACGCTCACTGATCTGCAGGGTGCGAATCAGGTGCGCGATCGCGGCACGCCGTCTACCCGGGCCTAAAAGTTTCCCTCAGCCAACTCCTTGAGCGCGGCCTTCTCGAGCTCAGCCTCAGCGAGCAACCGTTTCAAGGTCGCATTCTGCTTCTCGAGTTCTTTCAACCGTTTCGCGTCTTCGGCTTTCATGCCGCCGTACTGGTTTCGCCACCGAAAATAGGTTTGCTCCGTGACGCCGAGCTCGCGGCAGGCATCGGCGACGGTATTGCCCTCGCCAAGGAGCCGGTCGGCTTGCCCCAGTTTCCGGACGATTTGCTCCGGGGTGTGACGTTTTCTTTGCTTGCTCATCGTGTGATCCATTCTCCCCATGATCGCGGGGTGTTGGACTCACATAACGAATGGACCTAGAAAGAGGGGTCAGCCCACTACCCCCAAACGGGCCGCCGTTCCGATCTCCAAGAACAAAGTGCACAGCATGCTGCAGGATCGCTACTACCTCGGCTACGTGATGTACCAGGGAGTGGAATACGCCGGGCGGCATGAGCCACTGGTGGATGAAGATCTGTTTGAAGAGGTTCAAAAGATCATCCGCTCTCGCGGGCGTTCAGGCGAACGACGTCGCCTCCATGACCACTACCTCAAAGGCACCGTCTACTGCGGGGCCTGTCGCAGGGAGCGTGGCGTCAACCGACGGCTAGTGATCCAGCGCTCGGTTGGCAGACATGGTGGTGAGTACTTCTACTACTTCTGTACGGGCACCAAGGACGGCAGCTGCACGCAACCGCACCATCCACTGCACTTGGTCGAGGCAGCGGTTGAACGCCACTACAAAACCAAGTCCTTCTCCGCAGACTTCATTGCCGAGATGCGCTCCCTGATGAATCAGGTGTTGGAAGACCAGACCGGCGCACAGCGACTGCTCCACCAGCAACTGGGCAACCAACTGAAAGGGATCGATGTCAAGGAGACCAACCTGATCGAACTGGCCGCCGACGGCGATCTGCCACAAGCCAAGATTCGCAGCCGCCTGATCGAGCTGCAGCAAGAGCGCGACCGACTGACCGCCCAGCTTGAAGAGGTTGATACCGACCTGACTGGCGGTGTCGAGTTCGTGGAGGCCAATCTGAAACTGCTAGAGCAGCCGCACCGGATGTACATGAAAGCCGAAGACGAGATCCGACGCCGACTCAACCAGGCAATCTTCGAGCATGTCTATATCGAGCATGACGAAGTGGTTGGCGAGGACATGGTGGAGCCGCTGGGCGAGCTGTTTGCCACTGAAGCCGCCTTCCAGGCTGCCAGGGCTGGAGCACCGGCTACCGCGGTAGCGGAGTCGTTCGCGGTGACGTATGCCGCCAACAAGGGCGACCCGGCTACGCTGTCGGCTGGAATACGAAAGAGGACCGTCCGTGTGGGCGGTCCTCTTTCGTATGTAGCTGATTCGTCTTGGATCGGCCTCGCGAAAAGTGATTTTTCCGCGGGCGTTTCGAATAAGACTTCTATGGTGGAGCTAAGGGGATTCGAACCCCTGACCTTCTCATTGCGAACGAGACGCGCTACCAACTGCGCCATAGCCCCAGTTGCGGGAACAAGCAGTTACTCTACCACTGGTTGTTACCCGAAACCCAATCCGCGTTACCCGGCGCCCAGTCCGCTCGTGGGACCGGTCGAGTCGCTACTGCCGTCATTACCGGAGCCGCTCCCGCCGCCGTTGTTTCCGCCGGGGGTCCCGTTACCGTTACCCCCACTGCCGGAGTTGTCGCCACCCGAATTGTCGGATGAGCTGTCTCCGTTGGGGGTTCCGCCATTACCCGAGTCACTGCTGCCGTCGGTCGCACCGCCGGTGCCCGGCGTGGGCTCGGGCGCTGGCTCTTGGGTCGGCTCGGGCTCGGGCTCATTGGTCGGCTCCGGCTCTTTCGTCTCCTTCGGCGCCTCGGGCGCCTTGGTCTCCTTCGGCGCCTCCGGCTGCGGGTCCTGCACAACGGGCGGCGGCACGTACGTCGAGAGGCTCGCGTAGTGCTCTTCACGCAGGATGCCTAGCGCATTCGCAAGCTCGATCACAGCGGCGCCCAGATCGTCGATGCGATCGTCGCTGAGGTTATCCGTCACCTTTTGCTTCGCGGCGTCGACGTCCGCGAACGCCTCGTACGACGCTCCGTACCATTCGTCCTCAAGCGTCTGGGCGTTCTCGGCCAGTGCCGGGGCATAGGTGTCGACGAAGTACTCGCGAGACTTCTTGGCGGCCTGTTCGGCCTTGCCCTCGTCGTTCTCGGTGACCGCCGCGCTCATGTCGGCGAGTCGATCGCGAAGCTCGTCGCGCTCCTTGGTGGGCGTAAACGTCGACGACATCGCGTAAGCACCGAGCACGACCGAGACGGAATCCTCCGCATCGCGCATCCGCTCGGACACGACCACCATGTTGATCTGGGAGTCCTGCTCGGCTTCGGCGGCCAGCGCCTCTCGGCGACCGATGCCGATCACCGAGATCACCGTGGGAAGGATGAGCACCAAGACGAGAACAGCCGCAACCGCGGTGATCAGATTGACCTTCCGCTCGCGCGAAAGGCCTTGCCAGCCTGCAGCGAGGCCACCCTTCACGGCGCGGGCGTTGGTCGCCCCACCACGCGCCTGCACGGGACCGGACGAGTCGAACGCCCCAGGCTCAACACTGAGCAACGAGTCATCAGTCTCGTCAAACGGGTTATCGAACTCGTCGTTCTTGGCCATCAATTCTCCTGGAAAATTCTCGACCGCGGGCGCAGTCGATGTTCCATGCTAGTTCAACGGATCGAACGCAACTACCCTGCACGCCGACGACGCAGCACGCTGTCAAGGTTGGCGAGCTCGCCTTCACCGTATTGCCCGACCAGCGCATCCAAGTCGCCGACCTCAGACCAGGAGCTGCTCGAGTTCACCGTGATGGGCTGGAGACGCTCCGCGGCGGGCCCCTCCGCAACCGCGCGATTCGGCAGCGCGGGCACCCCGGACTGTGCCGTGCGCAGGGCGTTGGCGGACTTCCGGGCTTCCTCACGGAGGAGCTCCATGATGTCGGCGTCGGTCACCTTGGGGCCGCCGCCGTCCGGGCCCTCCGGCGGGGTCGGCTCGGCGACGTCGCGGTCGAGGTACAGCGGGCGCGGGACGGGCACGGGCGTCCACGCATCGTCCGGGGCCGCGGTGCGGGCAACATGCTCGGGCTCAACGTCGTAGATGACAAGCTCCTGCGGCGCGGGCGCCACCCGTGCCTCGGGAATGGCCGACGAAACCGATGGAACGACGCTCTGGTCAGCCTTCGCATCCCGCGCTGCCTGCGCCTGAGCCTGAGCCTGCCAGACGCCGTTGATCCGAACGAGCATCCAAACCGAAATACCAAGCGCCGCAATTCCGACGATCAGGAGCGGAAGACCAAAGCCAGCGCCGATACCGATGGCCCCGACCACGATGGCGGCGATCGCGACAAGCCCGACGAGAGTGGAGGCGAGGCGGCCACGACGGCGGCGCGCGGCCGCCTCAGATTCACGCTTACCGCTCAGCGCCGGCTGTTCTCCGGTGAGGCGTCGCTCGACGGCGCGTTCCGAACCGGATGCGCCATTCGCCCACCGGTCAGCCGCACACGTTCCCTCGGCGCGAACCTTCGCCTCGCGGGCCTCCGCGGCTGCGGCGGCAGCACGCGCCCGTGCCGCAGCTTCCCGTCGTGCGTTCGCGTCTGCCATGGCTTCCTCCGCTACCCTTCGTTCTTCCTCAAGTCTCGCCTCGCGCGCCTCGGACGCAAGTCGCCACGCCTCAGCTCGCAAGGATGATTCGCGAAGCGCCTGCTCCGCCTGATCGCGGCCAAGACGCGCCTCGACTTCGCGACGCTCGGCTTCCGCGCGGGCCGCGGCGCGTTCGGCCTCGGCCTCGATCTTGCGCACCTGCTTCAGCTCGCGCTGCTTGACGCGAACGGTGCGGGCTCGCGCCTCCAGCTCGACAACCTCGGGAACCTCGCTGGTCGATGCCATGGCGCGAAGGGTCTGCTGGAGTCGAATGGCATTTCGCTGGGCCGAGCGGGCGTTGTGCTCGCGCACCCAGCCCGGGGCGAGCAAGCCCACCCAAAGCAACGCCAACAGCACAAGTGCTATGGCGCTCGCTCCCCCGAATTCCTGCATGCGCTCAACCGTAAGAGCGAATGTGATTATTGTGACGATTGTGATTGGAGTGTCCGTCGTTCTGAGCAAAATTTCAGCTTGACCGGCGATTAATCGAAACTCATTTCGAAGCTTGCCTGGCTCCCGAAATCGACCGCGATCGACTGAGACCGAGATCGCGATCGGATGCGCGGACCCGCCAACTGCGTCGGAAGCGCGTTCGCTACATTGGCTCCATGTCACCATCCGAACAACTCAGTGCTGAAGAGCTCGCGGATCTCATCGATTGGCTGCGCCAGCAGTCGCATGTCGCGTTCATGACGGATGCGCGACCCGCCGACGTCGTGGCCGCCGGCCTCATACAACTTGGGGTGGAAGAAGGCACCCCCGCCGACCGCGCCGAACAGATTGTCTTCGGAGCACGCGACCGCCGCGCACGCTGGTCGAGGCGCTTCGCCGAGATCGACATGTCGGGCAAGCTGCTGGGGGCCTTCGCATCCTTGGAGCAGCAGGGCTATCTCGCTCGCCCGAACCTCGGGTACAGCAGCGGTGAGGGCCACGACCTCGCCGTCGAACTCGCTCGGCGGATGCGCGAGCGACCGGTCGGCTACGTCTTTTTCCACACTCAGGATGCGCAGCGCCTGGTGAACGGACCAGAAACGCTCTACCTCCGGTTCGGCGCGGTCGACTACGCCTCGGCCGACAACGCGGGTAAGGATGCTGAGGACGAGGCGATTGGGCAGGTCGTGATGACGGCGCTGCGGGCCGCGGGGCTCGAGCCCGGATGGAATGGCACGGCTGCGACTACGATCGAGATCCCCGACATGGCCTGGTATTCGGCGCCGAGATAACTCGCCCTATGTCAGCGCGGTGTCGATTCTCGCGTGCAGCTGCTCGATTGCGCCCACCGCGTCGGTGTGCTCGGCCGCGTCGACGGCCTGTGTGACTCGCGATGGGTTCAGCACGATCATGTGCTCGCGAAGATGCCGGAGCACCCACGACCGCAGCACCATCGACAGGTGCTCCCGCCACGCAATCGCCACGCCGCTCGCGAACCACCGCCTCGAGTACTCGTTGAACGCGTAATTCCAGAGCCACCGTGTCGGGTAGTTCAGGGGCATCATCGGCGGATCGGACCACCACGCGATCGCGGTCGTCGCGAAATAATTGCGCACGAATGGCCTCGACCGCTCGGCGACCGCGCGTTCGGCACCCATTGCGCATGCATCGAGGATGCTCACGCCATGCACCCGGGCGGCAAGTATCGCCCAGCCGATGGTGGCGAATGTCGACCCTTCCAGCAACGTTCGCCAGAGCGGTTCCAAGTCCTCTGGTGCCCCGAACCACCCCCGTGAGCACGAGTCGAAGGTCAACCTGCCACGACGCGTCGAGCTCGCGCAGTCGCTCCCACACCTCGCGGGCCCGAGGATGCTCGTCTCGCGCGAGTGCGATGCCAAACGTGATCAGCGCGGGACGATAGCGCTGATACGTGTCGGGCTTGCGGAGCATCCGGTCTTCCCACCCGTCCAGCAGCAGGTCGAGGTCAGCCCGGGTGAGTGCTCCCGCATCCGCGACCCGCTCGAGGCAGAACCCGAGCCCGGGCTCGCCGACGGCTGGGTCGCGCATCCGCGCCCGATACCAGTCGATCTCGAGCGGCGGCGGGAGCGCGAGCGCGTCCGCTTGCTCGCGGAGCTGCCGCTTATTGGTCAGATCGACCCCTGGCCAAGGCACATCGCCCGCTGTTTGCCCACCCGAATCGGTCGCGGCAGGCGATTCTGCCGGGAGAACCGGTGCCGGCTGCGAGTTGCTGGGCCCGCGCGAGGATGCCTCACGGGGCTGCGAGCGTTCCTCGCGTGAGGCAGTCGGACCGCTCGGTGGCGCAATGGGCTCATCGCGATCGCGCACCAGCAGATAGTCCCCGGCCCGGTATCCCGCCTCGATGCGGTAGCCATCCGGCACCGAGGCCAGCGCCCGCGCGATGACCTCGGGATCACCATCCGACATCACCCGGTGCGGCGCGGCGAGCGCCCCCGTGGCGTCGAAGCCGCCGTCTACCGACCAGATCGCGTAGGCGATGTCGGGATGCAAGCCTCGCTCACGAATCTCGGCGAGTGCCACATCGTGCTCGTCGTCTTCCGTGAACGTCGGCCCGCTCGGCGGCGTTGCGGCAAGAAACTCCGCACTGCTCAGTGTCGACCACCACCCGGCGATCCGGTCGAAGTCGGTCGGGTTCGCCTGATTTGTCATGTCCTCCCCCATTTCAGGTCGGGATGCTCGTGCCTAGTCTCGTGCCGCAACCGATTCGTCGACGGCGCCGTCTCGCCAGCGGTTCAGCACGCCGCGAGGTACTTCCTCGCGCACGAGCGCGAAGCAGTAGTGGTCGCGCCAGTCGCCGTCGATGTGGATGTAGCGATCGCGTTTGCCCTCGTAGCGGAACCCGAGCTTCTCGACGACCCGCAGCGACGGCTTGTTCTCGGGGCGGATGCAGATCTCCATCCGGTGCAACCCGATGGACTTGAAGCAGTAGTCCGTCACGGCGGCGACGGCGATCGGGGTATACCCGTGACCTGCCGCGGACTGCGCGACCCAGTAGCCGAGCGAGGCCGACGACACCGCGCCGTACTGGATATTTGACACCGTGAGCTGCCCGACGATTGCCCCATCGACCTCGAGGACGAACGGCATCGTCACCCGGCTGCTCGCCTGATCGAGCAACGAGCGGATCGAGCCGCGCACATTCCACCGCCCCGCCGCGCCGGGAAGGGTCGCTTCCCAGGGTTGCAGCCAGGGGCGGTTCTCGAGAAGCACGCGTTCAAGTTCGCGGGCATCCCTGGTGCGGATGCTCCGGATGCGCAGTTCGCCGTCGTCAATGGTGGGCACAAACGGTGCCCCACTCGCCAACATCAGTTCTATTACTGGTCCTTCGTGAGCGTCTTCGCGTACTCCAGAATCCATTCGCTCACCTGCTCACCGATCTCGGGGTGGGCAACCCCGAGCTCCACGTTCGCCTTAAGGTAATCGAGCTTATTTCCCGTGTCGTAACGACGACCGCGGAACACGACCGCGATCACCCCACCGAGCTCTTCCCGGCGCGCCGCAAGCTCCTGCAGCGCATCCGTGAGTTGGATCTCGCCGCCGCGACCCGGGGCGGTTCGCTCGAGCACCTCGAACACCTCGGGGCGCAGCACGTATCGACCAATGATCGCGAGATTCGAGGGCGCCTGCTCGAAGGCCGGCTTCTCGACGAGCGCATCCACCCACAGCGCCGGGCGCTCTTCGCTGTCGCCAAACTTCTCGAGCTCGCCATCGACCTTGCTCGGGTCGACGACACCGTACGAGGACACCTGTTCCTCCGGCACTTCCTGCACGGCGATCACACTCGCGCCCGTCTGGGCGTGGATCGCGAGCATCTCGCGCAGCAGCTCGCCCTCGTCATCGATGATGTCGTCACCGAGCAGTACGGCGAAAGAGTTGTCGCCCACGTGCTGCTTCGCGCGGAGGACGGCGTGCCCGAGGCCGAGCGGGTCGCCCTGGCGCAGGTAGTGGACGTCCGCGAGGTCGGAGGTGCGGCGGACCGCCTGCAGCCTGGCGTCGTCGCCGCGCTGCTTGAGTGCTGTCTCGAGCGAAGGCACGCGGTCGAAGTGGTTTTCCAGCGGCGTCTTGTTGCGGCCCGTGACCATGAGCACATCTCGAAGGTTGGCCTGCACGGCCTCTTCGACGACGTACTGGATCGCCGGGCGGTCCACAACCGGCAGCATCTCCTTCGGCATCGCCTTCGTGGCCGGGAGGAAGCGGGTACCGAGTCCTGCGGCCGGAATCACGGCCTTCGTCACCTGAGAAGTCATGTGGGGATCCTACCCGGCACCAGCGACGTACGCTGACCTCATGCTCGAATCGGTCATCGCAGACAAAAAGCGGCTACGCGCGCTCGTGCGGGAATCTCGCGCGGCCCGCACGCCGGAGGAAATTACCGCGCTCGCGGGCCCGATTGCGGATGCGCTGGAGCGGCTCGTCGAGCGGCTTTCGGCAAGGCGCGTCGCGTGTTTTCTCTCGTCACCGGTCGAGGTGCCTACGCGGGAGTTTCTTCGCCGTGCGCGCGAGTCCGGCCTTGAGGTATTGCTTCCACTCCCGAAGCCCGAGGGCAGGCTCGAATGGGTGCTGGACACGGGAGCCGAGCGCCAGCATCCGCTGCTGCGGGTACCTGAACCGGTCGGCGAACCCGAGCCCGGCGACGCCCTGGCCACCGCTGACCTCATCATCGTTCCGGCCGCGCTCGTCGATCGCGAGGGCTATCGACTCGGCTGGGGCGGCGGGTTCTACGATCGTGCGCTTGCCGACCGGGATGCGCCGGTCTATGCCCTCGTGCACGACGACGAGGTGGTGGATGCGGTGCCACGCGAGACGCATGACCGTCCCGTTGCAGGTGTACTCACGCCCAATAAAAATTTCACTGTCACAAGTTGACGAAATCTCGTCGTGGATTTGAAAGGAAGCCACAGTTCATGACTATGCTTTGCACTGCAAAATTCGGACCCCGATTAGTGAACTGAAGGAGGAGCCGTGAAAGGCTTCAAGGAATTTCTCGCCCGCGGTAACGTAATTGACCTCGCGGTAGCCGTTATCATCGGTGCCGCGTTTACCGCCATTGTCAACGCGCTTGTTGAAGGTATCTTCAACCCGCTCATCGCAGCGATCTTCAACGCCGACGACATTGCCACCGCAACGTGGCAGATCGGTTCGATCAGCTTCGGTATCGGTAGCGTCATCGCCGCCATCATCAACTTCCTACTGATCGCCGCCGTGGTGTACTTCGTCATCGTCCTGCCGATCAACAAGATGAACGAGGCCGCCTACGTGCGCAAGCACGGCCACAAGCCGGAAGACGAAGAGGTTCCGCCGAGCGACAACGAGCTGCTCGTCGAGATTCGCGACCTGCTTGCCGCTCAGAAGGGCGAAATCAAGTAATTCGCCCCCAGTGATTCCCCGTCGCGTTCTTAGGAATGCGGCGGGGAATTCTTCTTTCCGAGGGCAAGCGTGTCTTTCGCCGGAATCCAGAAGAACACCGGGATGAGCAGGATCACCGCGCCCAACACAAAGGTCCAGTTATATCCGACGAAGTCGATGATGACACCGGCGACGATCGGGCCAAAGATTTGGCCGACGTCCTGCGACATCTGGAAGGTGCTGAGCGCCCGACCACCCGAGCGTTCCCGCCCGATAATGTCGGCAATCGCGGCCTGCTGAGTCGGCGAGCACAGTCCCGAACCGACGCCTGCGATCACGCTGACGGCGAGCACGTACCAGAGGTTATCCGCAAAGGCGAGCGCGAGCATCCCCGCGCTCGCAACCGCGAGCCCCGCGATGATGAGCGGCTTGCGCCCGATCCTGTCACTCGCGCGGCCGGACCACTGCAGCGCGGCCACGTTCCCCACTGCGTTGGCTGCGACGACCGCGCCCGCCGCCCAGGGCTCGTTGTTGATCGCCTGGCTCACGAAGAGCGGCACGACCGCGGAACGCATCCCCAAGTTGGCCCAGCCGTTCGAAAAGCCGAAGGAGAGGGAGGCGCGGTACGCCGGCACAGCCAATGCATCCTTGAGCAGGAGCGGCGGGAGTCGCTTGCTGAGGTTGCCCGCGCCGCCATTCTTACGGCCAGCACGCCCGAGCATGATCCCGACGATCGCCGCGGCGACAAGCAGCGCTGAGCCGTAGACGAGGAACGGCACCTGGATGCCCGCCTGTCCGAGCAGGCCACCAAAGATCGGGCCCGAGATGCTGCCGATGAGGAACATCCCGCCCCATAGCGACGACACGCGGCCGCGGAGCGAGGGCGGCGCGAACCGGACCACCATCGAGGAGGATGCGATCGAAAACATCGCCGAGCCGATGCCGCCGAGTCCGCGGAACACGAGCAGCTGCAGGTAGTCGCTTGCGAAGGCCGTCGCGAAGCTCGACGCCGCGACGATGAGCAAGCCGAGCACGTATACCGTTCGCTCGCCGATTTTCTCGACGAGCGGGCCGGCGATCGGTGCGGTGACGAGCCGCATGAACGCGAACGCGCTCACCACAACCGACACGAGCGTCGCGCCTACACCGAACGATTCCGCGTACTGCGGAAGCACCGGAACGACGAGGCCGAAGCCGACCGCGATGAAGAACGTGGCGCTCAGCAGCATCCAGATTTCAGCGGGGATGCGCTCCTCGACCTGGTCTTTCGGCTTCACGATTGGAATCTGGCCGGTTTCGAGCGCTTCGAAGTTGTGGCGGGCGTCTTCGCGCGCGGCCTTGCCGGGCTCATCGCGCGGGTCAGACATTGTGCGGCGGGATGTTGTCGCGCAGTCGCTCGTCGTTCGAGTCTGCCTCGCCACTCGTCCCCCACGAGTCGTCGCGGTCTTCCTCGGCTAGCGTGACCTCGACCCGCTCGGGGACGTCGGCGGATGCGGGAAATTTTTGCGGGGTGGGGTCGACACCGGGCTGTGGTTCTGTCCGAACACGACGTTGCTGACGTGCCATCTCTCCCTTTACTCCTGTGCGGTTTTCGACTCCTGCGCGGTGCGATCCGCTTCGGTCCGCACTGATTCTCCACTACCATCGGCGTCGTCGTGTTCCGTCACGACGGCTCTAGCTTCGCCTTCGGTCGTCGCGTCCTGCGGGCCATCACCCGACACCGTGCTTTCAATCGACACCGTGCCTTCGGTCGACACCGTGCCTTCGGTCGAGTCATCAAACTCTTCCGGGCGCCGCGGCACCGAACTCGTTGCCGCGGTAATTTCGCCTCGTGTCTGAACGCTACCAGGCTCTGAACCATCCGTGATTTCGCCTGCCACCGCAGTGCGCTCCTCGGGCATCGGCACCTCGAGGGCCACCGCGATGCGTCGGGCCACCGATTCGGGGTTCGCGAACAGCTCGAACGCATGCACGCGCAGGTAATACCAGCCGAGCCGCTTGAGCAGTTCGGGGCGAAGTCGCAGCGACTCGCGGAGCGTGGTCACCGTGCCCGCGACCATCGCGCGGCCCTCGAGATCGATCGCGATCGCGCGGTTGCCGTACGAGGCGGCGAGCGGGATGCGGCCACGATAGTCGAGGGCGACGTTCATCCCGAGGCTGCCGAGACGGCGCGCGAGGTCGACGAGCATCGGGGCGCGTTCCTCGTCGAGTGGGGAGGCGGCTCCGGGGCGTTCGGTGCGGGCCGCGAGCTCCGAAAGGATCTGCGCGAGGCCGATCGCGCCGGCCGACATGCGCTGCACATCCATCTGATCGGCCCGCACACACGTCACGATCACGAGCGATCGGCGAGCGCGGGTCATCGCGATCGCGAGCGCCTTTTCGCCGAGGGGCGTTGCGAGGACACCGAACTCCGACAAGACGCGGCCGTGCGGTGTGACGCCGTAGCCGAGCGAGAACACGACGCGGTCGCGTGACTGCGCGGCTGCGCCCTCGATCGTGGTGACGACAAACGGCTCCCCGCGGGGCCGCGTGAAGAAGTCCGAGACGTCCGCCCGTTTGGAGACGGCCGACCACACGGCCTGTTCCACGCGCTGGACGTGCGCGACGGATGCGCTCACGACCATGAGCGACTCGCGCGGACGACGCAGGGCGTGATCGATCACGAGCTCGACGACTCGGGTGACTTCCGCATCCGTCGCCTCGACGGCGCCCGAGTCCTGGTCCGGTAGCCCGGTGCCGCCCTCGACATACGAATAGGTGAGGGACGAGTGCCCCAGGAATGCGCCCGCCCACGGCATCGACTGCATCCGACCACCGTAGAACCGTTCGTTGACAAGCTCGGCGAGGTCCTCGCCCTCGGCTCGATACGAGCGGGTGAGCGAGACGGTGTGCAAGAACTGCGCGAGCTGCGCGTATGCCGAATCCTGCTCGCGCCGCTGTAGCTCATCGGCGCTCGTGCCCTCGAGCTCGCGCTTTTGGTCGAGCATCGGCTTCGCGCCGACCGTGAACGGCGAGGGGAACTGCGTGACCGGATCGCCGAACGCGACCACCTGCTGCGCGCGTCGAATGGCGCCGATCGCCTCGGCGGTCGACATCGCGGCGGCATCAACGAGCAGCACGGTGTCGAAGCGGATGCGCGGGTCGATTCGCGGCACATCGTACGGCGTCGACACCCACACCTGGGCCAGCGTCGCGGCGATGTCACCCGCGCGACTCACGAGGCGCGACGATGACACCCCGCTGTTGCGCAGCAGTTCGCGAAGCGTGCCGGCCTGATCGGCCTCGTCGACGAGCGCGACCTTCCATGCCTGCGCGAGCTGCCACGCGAGCTGATTCGCGCTCGATGCCGTGTGCGCCTCGTCGACGACGCGGAAGTCGCCCTCGAGTCGAGTCAGGACGCGGGTATTGGCATTGAGGAGCGCTTTCTCTGAGCTGAGCTGTTCTTCGAGCACGGACTGCCACCAACAGAGCTCGAGCTCGTCGCCGACGACTTCCGACTCGAGGTGACGCTCGGCGAGGTCGTCGAGCAGCCCGCCGAGACCCTCCGAGTGGAGCTGCTCGCTGAGCTGCAGCCGCTCTACCGCGTTGTCGAGCACCTCCGACTCCGCGGCGAAGCCCTCGACGCGGTCCTCGAGCGCGTCGAGCGGGGTGTCCGCGAGCGCGACCTCGCCGACGTCGGTAAGCGCGTCATCCACCGTCCGCATGAGCGTCGACACTTCGCGCCACTGGGTGCGCGCCTGCTCGATGCCGATCGGCACGTTGGGTTGGGCCGCGTCCTGCACGTAACGGTGCCACAGGATGCGCTGGCGCTGGACGTACTTCAGGGACTCGTGGAGGTCGGCAACAGGCGTTCCCGGTCGCACGTACTCGCGCGCGAGATTGCGCAGCTCCCTGCGGCGGGAGTTCGGGATGTTGCTGCTCGGATCACGGCGCGGGCTCGTCGCCTCGATAAGGTCGGACAGCTCCGCGTCGAAGATTTCGGGGGTGAAGCGGTCGAGGGTCTCGCGGATGTCCGCGAGGAGCCGCAGGTAGACGCCGAGCTCCGCGAAGGTCTCGGGGCGGCGCAGGTTCGTCTGGTCGACGATCTTGAGTCCCTTTTCGACCGCCTCGCGCGTGCGGCCGTCCGCGAGGGCGACCGCGGCGCCGTGCACCTCCCCCACGTCCTCGGTGGACGAGAACTGCACGGCGTACCACGGCGAATCGTTCGGGCCGTAGCGGAACTGCCCGAGCTCGCCGAGTTCCCGCAGGCGCTCGGCCATCGCGTCCCGATCGGCCTGGTGCGCGAGTCGGACGAGCGTCTCGCGGTCGAGGCGCGCGGTCGTCGAGGGCGGCACGTCGAGCAGCTCGAGTCGGCTGAGTGCCTCGAGCACGTCGAGCGGCGAGACGCCGAAGTCGGGTGTGGGCCTGCTCAGTGCGCTGCGGTAGTCGGCGAGCACGTGGCGCAGCCGCACGAGTGCGTCATCGAGGTCTGCGGAATTCGGCCGCTCGGCCTTCTCGTTTCGCGTAATGCCCGAGATGAGGTCACGGCGAAGCGTGCGCGGCGATACGGCCAGCCCGTCGAGGCCGACCTGCTTGAGTCGCGCGCGGATCGCGCGGGTGGATGCGGAGCGCGGCGAGACGACGAGCACGCGCTTCCCGCGGTCGACCAGCTGCCCGATCGCGTTCACGACGGTCTGCGTGACGCCGGTGCCCGGCAGTGCTTCGACGACGATATTCGAGCCGCCGAGGATCGTGTCGACCACCCGCTCCTGCTCAGTGTCCGCATCCAGTAGCAGACGATCGCTCGACGGGTCGCGACGATCCGGGTTCACGCTCGACTCGACGTGCAGAGTCGCGCCGAGCTGATCGCGCGCGCCCGGGTTGCCGGCGAGCGCATCCAGCACCGTGTGATTCAGATTCTGCGCGTCCGCGAGCATCGCCTCGGCGACCTCGGCGAACGTCGAGACGACCGCGCGCGCACCGATTTCGAAGCCAGGCAGGATGCTACCGAGCTCGCGCAGGCGATCGAAGGCGTCCTCGGGAAACAGCGTCGCGTGCGGACCCGCGAGCGCCATCAGCTCGCTCGCGCGGAGCGTCACGCCGTCGGCGTAGAGGGCCTTGAGCAGCTCGGCGTTCGGCGAAAGCGCACCGGTGATGCGCAGCTCGTAGTCGCGGCCGACGCGTCGGAGGGTCGCCGAGCGCAAGAAAATGGGCGCGTTGATTTCGCCGCGCTTCGAAGTCCAGGATGCGAACCCGATCGCGAGCTTGACGGTGTTGAGTCCGCGGCTCGCCTCGAGTTCGATGCCCTTCTGGGTGACGAGCATCGCGGAGTCGAGCGCATTGCGGAAAGCGAGCGGCTCGCGCAGCAGGCTCGACAGCTTCACCGCTCGGCCCGACAGCAGCGGCGCAATGCCGGAAGGATGCGCGGTCGAGAGGTCGAGGTAGGTGCCGCGACGTCCGCGGAAGTTCCGCTGGGTCGAGTAACCGCCGATCTTCGCGAGCTCCTTGCGCCAGCGCTCCTGGGTCGCGGTGATCGATGCGCCGAGCGAGTTCGTAGCTGCGGGGCTATCGGATGCGCCGGGTTCCGTGGCGGCGCGCGGCTCGGAGTGCCTCGTGGCCGAGTTGGCAGAAGCGGAGTTTGTCGCGTTCGCGGGTCGCCCGGCGGCGGACTTGGGTGAAGCGGTGCTGGTTTTGGGTGATGCGGGTGCGGACTTGGCCGACGCGGTGTTGGTCTTGAGTGCGGTGTCGGCCTCACCCGATGATGCGTTGCCCGATGTCGCGTTACGAGATGTCGCGTTACGCGCTGCGGCACCCGCGGCCGTCCACTCGGCGTCAGGGTCCAGCGCATCCGCCGAGGGGCCGCGGCTGGCGGCCAACGTCGAGGCGCCCTGCCCCGCATCCAAAAACTCTGCTTTTAGGTCCCCTGCGGGACGCGCATCCATTCCCTCAGCCGCGGAAGCGTCGAGATCGATGGGCGCGAACGGCGACCCGCCGGGCTTGGCCGAGCGCGCCTCCTTTACCTGCTCGAGCCAGCGCGAAGGGTCTTCACCGACCCCGACACCCTCATCGAGCTCGAGGTTGACGTCGCGAGCGACTTCTTCCGTGTCCTGCGTGGACGCAGCGTTATCGACCTGGTCGCGATCATTGTCGGCCTGGTTATCGTTTCGCCTACGGAAAAAGCCCCACACGCTCTTCAAGATAGGGGAAGAGGCGGCCCGAACCTTGGAGCCTGTGGGAGTTTCACGCATCCGTGGGAAGAAATCGGTCCCGCGCGGACGGTACGATAGCGGTTGCGCTTTGCTCGGCCCGTTGCCGAGCGCGCGCGATGCCTCCGTAGCTCAGTGGATAGAGCATCCCTCTCCTAAAGGGTGCGCGCGAGTTCGATTCTCGCCGGGGGCACTACGCTTTTTCCGCCGACACGCTTGCCGCGAACCAGGGTCCCGA
The DNA here is from genome assembly GCF_003010915.2 of Gulosibacter molinativorax. Classification (NCBI taxonomy): domain Bacteria; kingdom Bacillati; phylum Actinomycetota; class Actinomycetes; order Micrococcales; family Microbacteriaceae; genus Gulosibacter; species Gulosibacter molinativorax. The sequence goes on from NZ_CP028426.1 coordinate 1,790,880, forward strand.
CTCCGCGGACCAGGGTGAAGCGGATGAGCCTTTATGTTCTAGCACCCTGGTTCGGCGATCGATCCCCCTCAGTTTGCGGAGCACCATCCTGTGTCAGCGGGCGAACACCGTGTCCTTGCATGCGACTTCCCGGGGAAGACAACCTAAAGCCGCACGACCTCGGTCACCCGCAGCACCGCCTGGCCATCCTCCGCCGAGTCGTTGAGATCGACTTCGGCGTGGATGCGCCAGGCGTTGTCGCCTTCCGGGTCCAGGATGGTCTGCTCGGCATCCCAGAATCCCGACGCCTCACGAGCCTTGTCGATTCGGCAATACTGCGGCGAGCGCGCGGCGCCGTCGACCTGGATGTGGTCGTACTCCTCGTAGTACTCGTCGAGGATGCTCGGCCAGTCGATCCCGGGATCGATCTCGACAAGTTCCTCGTCGCGTTCGAGCGCGGCGAGGCTCACGCGTCGCCACAGGGCGTTCCGCACCAGGACGGTGAACGCCCGCGGGTTCTGCACCACGCTCTTGGGTGCGGGCGGGAGGACCGGCTGACCCTCCGCATCCACCGGGGCGACGAGGTCGGCCCACTCGTCGACGAGGCTCGAGTCGATCTGCCGGACCAGCTCGCCGAGCCATTCCAGCACATCCATGAACTCGTCGGTACGGGCATCGGACGGCACGGTCTGGCGCAGAGCCCGGTAGGCATCCGAGAGGTAGCGCAGCACGACGCCCTCGGAGCGCGCGAGGTCATAGAACGAGATGTATTCGGCGAAGCTGAGACCCCGCTCGAACATGTCGCGCACGACCTTCTTCGGCGAGAGCTCGAAGTCGCGCACCCAAGGCTGCGACTCGGCGAACATGTCGAAGCTCTGCTCGAGCAGCTCCTCGAGCGGCTTAGGCCAGGAGATTTCCTCGACCCGCGCCATCCGCTCCTCGTACTCGACGCCGTCGGCCTTCATCTCGGCGATCGCCTCGCCGCGTGCCTTGTGCTCCTGCGCGCGGAGCACCGGGCGCGGGTCCTCGAGCGTCGCTTCGACGACGCTCACGACGTCCATCGGGTAGAGGTCCGACTCGGGGTCGAGCACATCCATCATCGCGATCGCGAACGGCGACAGCGGTTGGTTGAGCGCGAAGTTCGCCTGCAGGTTGATCGTGAGCTGAATCTGGCCGTCGACGTCTTCGACGATGCCCGCATCCAGCAGCGTGCGACCGATCTCAAGGGCGCGCCGCGCGAGCGCGAACTTGCGCGGGCGCGGCTCGTGATTGTCGAAGCAGAGGTCGCGCACGTTCTGGATGACGTCGCCCCCGCGCGCGATGATGTTGATCAGCGTCGCGGAGGTCATTTCCATGTGGCTCGTAAGCGGCTCGGGCTCGGCGGCGACGATGCGATCGAACGTCGCCTCCGTCCAGTTGACGTAGCCCTTCGGCGGCTGCTTTTTCGTGATCTTGCGCTGCTTCTTCGGGTCGCCCGCAGCCTTGTTCATCGCGTGCTCGTACTCGACGATGTGCTCGGGCGCCTCGACGACGACCGTGCCGTGGTCGTCGTACCCGGCACGACCCGCGCGACCCGCGATCTGGTGGAATTCGCGCGCGGTGAGGTGGCGCATCCGCTGCCCGTCGTACTTGCTGAGCGCAGTGATGAGCACCGAGCGGATCGGCACGTTGATGCCGACACCGAGCGTGTCGGTGCCGCAGATCACCTTGAGGAGGCCGCGCTGCGCGAGCTGCTCGACGAGGCGTCGGTAGCGCGGCAGCATGCCCGCGTGGTGCACACCGATGCCCTGGCGCAAGTAGCGACCGAGCGTCTTGCCGAACGTGGTTGTGAAGCGGAAATCCCCGATCGCCTCTACAATCTTGTCGCGATGCTCGCGGCTCGCGACCTTGATGCTCGAGATCGCCTGCGCGCGCTCGACCGCGGCTGCCTGCGAGAAGTGCACGATGTAGATCGGCGCCTCGTCGTCCTCGAGCAGTTTCTCGACGGTGTCGTGCACGGGCGTGAGGACGTAGTAGAAGCTCAGCGGCACGGGCCTGGTCGCGCCCTCGACGAGCTCGGTCGGCCGGTTCGTGCGCCTGGTGAGATCATCCCGCAGCGCCTTCGTGTCGCCGAGCGTCGCCGACATCAGCAGGAACTGCGCCTTGTTGAGGAGCAACAGCGGAATCTGCCATGCCGAGCCGCGCTGCGGATCACCGTAGTAGTGGAACTCGTCCATGACCACCTGGTCGACATCCGCATCCACGCCCTCGCGAAGCGCCTTGTTCGCGAGAATCTCGGCGGTGCAACAGATGATCGGCGCATCCGGGTTGACCGAGCTGTCGCCCGTGACCATCCCGACCCGCTCCGCGCCGAAGATCTCGACGAGCGAGAAGAACTTTTCGCTGACCAGGGCCTTGATCGGCGCCGTGTAGTAGGTGCGGCCGCCACGCGCGAGCTCAACCGCATGCGCTGCGATCGCGACAAGCGACTTGCCGGTTCCCGTCGGCGTCGCGAGCACGACGTTCGCACCCGACACGAGGTGGATGATCGCCTCGTCCTGCGCGTCGTACAGCTCGATTCCGCGCGACCCGGTCCAGTCGAGGATCGCCTCGTAGACGTGATCGGGGTCGTAGGGCGCCGAAGGGTCGACGAGCGTTGGGATGAGGTCGGGAAGAAAGGCAGCCATGTCGCTTCGAGTCTCCCACACGGGCGTGCCCGCTACCCGACTCCGCCCACCAGGACAGCGTCACCGGACTCCACGAACGTCACGAGATGCACATCCACGGTCTCCCGATCGGTGTCCAGCGAAACCGCACATGCCTCGCCCTCCGGGCAAGTGAGCGGCTGCATCTCGAGCGAGGTCGATCGGAGCTGTGCCGTGGCACCATTTGGTCCGCCGTCACCCCAACTCGGCTGCGCATTCTGCCACTCCGGCGCGATACCAGTTGGACGCACGAGTAACGCGTCCTCCGAGTAAGTCACTTCAGCATCCATAACCGGCTCGATGGACAAGGGCAGCGCTGAATTCTCCGTCCCGCCTCTCACGAGGCACACGTCTCCGCAATCTGACACGAATGACTCGAATGCGGCGTCGAGCGACTCACGGCGCCACGACGGCAGGTAACCGTGGTCGACCACACTGAAAGCGTTTACCGTGACGGTCGTGCGCGTTGCAGGACCGGTGAGAAAGTGCGCGGGAAGTTCCACGCTGTGTTTGCCCGGCAACAGTAGCCAACGATCGATCGCTGCCGGGTCGGCAGGGTGGATGCGCTGCCCGCGCGAGAAGTCCAGCGGCATCGTCGCGTCATATCCCGGTCTGTTGAACAGTTCGTTCGTTTCCCACAAGGGAAGCGGTTCGCTGATCTGCCACTGATCGTTAGTGTGGATCACCTCAACAATGTGCGCGAACGGCTCGCCAAGACAGGTGCCAGCTAGCTCGACGTCGGCGGCGGAGGGGTCGGAGTCGCCGTACGGAGTGCGGACTTCGACGACCGCGATTTCTGCTGCGGCATCCGACGCACCAAGGTCACTGATGACCGTATCCGCCAAGGCCTCTGCCTGCTCGAGTTCTTCGATGAACTGTGGGTAGATCGCGGGATCTATGCGCATGAACTCAGCCGTCATGTCGTGCGCTTTCCCGTATTCGCCAGCGCAGATCGCCTCCACCCAGGTAACGGCCGCGGCGGCTGGCGCGTCGCGCTGGGTATTCGACTCGGAACAGCCAGCGGCGCCGATCGTGGCTGCCACAGCGGCGACTGCGCCAATCCACCGACCGAAGCGATACAGCGGTTCTCTGTGATGCATGCCACCGAGAGTACCGGCCCTGTTTCGGACAAATTCTGTGCAGGAGTCTCGGCCTTGCGCGTTCCCACCCCGACGATCCCAACACGCAATGCGCGCGAAGACGTCGCGAGCGCATCCAAGCGTAATGAAACGACATTCACTATTGCGCTTTCGAAAGTGACCCGGTTACAGTAACCGCAGCAACATGCTCCGGGGTCGGTGTAAATCCGAACCGGCGGTGATAGCCCGCGACCGCTACTCGCGATTGATGCTTCGGCATCGAGAACGAGCGGCGTTGATCTGGTGGAATTCCAGAGCCGACAGTCAAAGTCTGGATGGGAGGCGCATGGCGGCACAATTGGGTGCCGTGTCTGGCGAACGATCACCGTGATTTTGGCGATCGGGAGCTGGTGTTCTTTCTCCCCGGTGCATTTCCAGCACCGGAAGGACACCACATGATTTTCAACTCGGCCACGATCGAGCGCACCGACACCGTCACGGGCGTGGATGCCGCAATGCGTCGCGCGATCGACCTCGCCTATCGCGGACCGGAGGCCGGCCCAAACCCGCGCGTGGGATGCGTGATCCTCGCGCCCGCGGCTGGCTCGGCGGCGAGCGACTCGTTCGCGCGCGACTCGTTTGCGCGCGACTCGTTTGCGCGCGATACACCCGCGCACGCCACTGCGCCGAACGCCGAGCGACGTATCCTCGGCGAGGGCTACCACCGGGGCGCCGGCACGGCGCACGCCGAGGTGGATGCGCTCCGCGATGCCCGCGAGCGCGGCGCCGATCTCGCGGGAGCAACCGCGATCGTCACCCTCGAGCCGTGCTCCCACACCGGCCGCACGGGGCCCTGCACCGAGGCACTCGCCGCCGCGGGCATCCGCGAGGTCATCTACGCCGTCGACGACCCGAATCCCGAGGCGGCCGGCGGCGCGACCTACTTGAGCGAGCAGGGCATCCGGGTTCAAAGCGGCGTCGGCCGCGACGAGGCCTTCGAGCTCGTGCGAATCTGGGCAACCTCGGTGCAGCTCGGCCGGCCCTACGTCACGCTCAAGCTCGCGACCACGCTCGACGGCAAGATCGCTGCCGAGGATGGCACGAGCCAGTGGATCACCTCCGCGGCGTCACGGTCTCACGCCCACGAGACGCGCTCGCGAGTCGGCGCCATACTCGTCGGCACCGGCACGGTCCTCGCCGACGACCCGTCACTCACCGCACGCGACGCCCTCGGCGACTCGCGCCCCCAGCAGCCGCTGCGCGTCGCCCTCGGAGAGCGTCCGGTTCCTCCCGGGGCCAGGATGCGCGGCTCGGCAGCAGAGTTTCTTCACCTCCCGACGCGGGATCCTCGCGAGGCGCTGCGCGCACTCGGCGAGCGCGAGATTCGCCATGTGCTCGTCGAAGGCGGCGCGAGCGTCGCCGCGGCGTTCCTACAGGCCGGACTGGTCGACGAGCTCAACACCTACCTCGCCCCGGTCATCCTCGGATCGGGCAAGAGCGCGGTCGGTCCGCTCGGCATCGAGACTCTCGCCGACGCCAGCCGCTGGCACACCACCGAGGTGAGCCGTCTCGGGCAGGACACCTTCATCCGGGCGGTCAAACTGCCAGCGGTCTCCGATGACCGCGACCCCGGCATCCGCGCCGAGTGCCCCGAACCCGACCTACTTTCCCGCAGCGACGTCGCCACCGAACGCGACATCGCCCTCAGCAACCCAGGAGCCTAATCATGTTTACCGGACTCATCGAAGAGGTCGGCACCGTCGTCGGCCTCGAGCAATCACCGACCCGGCCCGACGCGGTCATCACCGTCCAGGCCGCGACCGTCACCGAGGATGCGCGCCCCGGCGACTCGATTGCCGTCTCGGGCGTGTGCCTCACCGTCGTCGAGCTGCTGCCCGACGGCGCGTTCACCGCGGATGTCATGCCCGAGACCATCGACCGCAGCACGCTGTCGGGATTCCAGCCCGGCACCCGCGTGAACCTCGAGCGGGCCATGCGAGCGGATGCGCGCCTCGGCGGCCACATCGTGCAGGGTCACGTGGATGCGGTCGCCACTCTCGAGCGCCGCACCCCAGGCGAGCGCTGGGATGACCTGCGCTTTCGTCTCGACGGCGGCCTCACGCGCTACATCGCCGAGAAGGGTTCGATCACGATCGACGGCACCTCGCTCACCGTCACGGAAGTCGACGATGCGGGCTTCGGCGTCTCGATCATCCCGACGACCTCCGCTGCAACCACGATCGGGGCACTCGCCGTCGGTGATCGCGTCAACATCGAGGTCGACGTGCTCGCGAAATACGTCGAGCGCGCGCTGACGGCGCGGTTCGGGCAGCCCGATGACTACCAGCCGGCCCACCTCAAGAGCGCCGATTCCACTGCATCCGACACGACTTCATCCCGCACCAACGAGGGAGCAATCCGATGACCACCAACGAACTTCTCACCCGCGCCTTCGCCGAGCTACGCGCCGGCCGGCCCGTGCTCGTCGCCGACAGCGCGAGCCGCGAAAACGAGGTGGATGCGATCCTCGCGGCCGACCGCGCCGAACCCCGCTGGATCGGCTGGGTCGTGCGTCACTCCTCCGGGTTCCTGTGTGCGCCGATGCCCGCCGATCGTGCCGACCGCCTCGAGCTGCCACTCATGGTGGAGCGCAACGAGGACAGTCTGCGCACCGCGTACACCGTTTCGGTGGATGCTGCGGCTGGCGTCACCACGGGAATCTCGGCCGCTGATCGCGCGCTGACCCTACGCACCCTCGGCGACGACTCCGCGGTTGCCGGCGACCTCATCCGCCCCGGACACGTGATCCCGCTTCGAGCCGTGGCTGGCGGCGTGCTCGTGCGCCCCGGCCACACCGAGGCTGCGACCGACCTCGTTCGGCTCGCCGGCGCGGGCGAGGTCGGCGCGATCGCCGAGCTCGTGCACGACGAAGGCGACGTGATGCGCCTGCCCGAGGCCGAGGTGCTTGCCGCCGAGACCGGACTCGTGCTGCTCCACATCAGCGACCTCATCGAGTGGCGACGCGAACACGACCCGCTTGCCGCGCATCCGACCGACCGGGCCGAGGCCGAGCGACTGCTCGCGCTCGCAGGCCGCTAATCGCATCCACCTATTCAGATCGTACTTCGACCGAAAGCAGATACATGAGTAAAGAAGGTTCCCCCACCATTGAGATCGACGGCGCGGGCCTGCGGGTCGTTATCGTCACCGCGTCGTGGCACGAGAAGATCACCACCGCGCTGCTCGAGGGCACGCAACGTGCGCTGGCCGAGGCGAATGTCACCGACGTCGAGGTCGTGCGAGTACCCGGCTCGTTCGAGCTGTCCGTTGCGGCGGCGCGGATCGCGCGCTCGGAGCACGCTCCGGATGCGATCGTCGCGCTCGGCGTCGTGATTCGCGGTGGCACACCGCACTTCGACTTCGTGTGCACCGCCGCGACCGACGGGCTGAACCGCGTCGCGCTCGAGACGGGCATCCCGGTCGGCTTCGGGCTACTCACTTGCGATGACGAGCAGCAGGCACTCGAACGCTCGGGGATGCCCGGTTCGAGCGAGGACAAAGGTGCCGAGGCCGCGCAGGCCGCGATCGCGACGGTGCGCGCCCTCGCCGATTGGTAGGTGAGGCTGGCTGGTGCCGCGTTGAGCGTTCGCGCTCGGTTGCGATTGCCGTTGGCGCGCAACCTGAGCCAGCCCACTCATTGCCGTTAGCGCTTGCCATTGCCCGTCGACAGGCAATGCTGAGCGCTGCCTGCAACACATGCAAACGCGCCCATTGCCGGTAACGCTCACCCTTGCTCAAGTGCGGGCAGGGGTGAGCGCTAGCGGCAATGGGGACGCGGCCGGGTGCGCGACTATGCCTTGCGGACGAGCACCGCGAGGCCCGTGATGAGATCCGCCGGGTCCATTTCGGGGGTCGGCTCGGTGTCGTAGGCCTCCCAGTACGGCATGAGCAGCTCGTAGCCCTCGGCCTTCACTGCCTCGAGGAATTCACCCCACGCATCCCCGAGTCCGTCGTAGCGGCCCTGGTACTTGGTGATCGCGAGTTTTCCTGCTGGGAGCTCTGACGGGATGATCGTCACGTCACCGACGACGTGCTCCGCTGCGAGCGACTCGGCGACCGCGAAGCCCACCTCGACGTCGACCGTCGCGCCGAACTCGGTGTCGTATCGCGAGAACGCGGGCCCGGTCGGCGTGAATACGCCGGACTGGATGGCGCTGCCCAGTGCCGTGAAGGACGAATCCATGAGTGGCGCCATGCTGTTCGTCGGCTGCGCTTCGCTGCGGACGACCGCGGTCGGGCTCCCCGGGAAGTCGATGAATTCAATCGCGGACAGTGACATGCGTGCTCCTTATATATTGCGTTTCGATACGACCTGCGGCCTACTCAACGATCGATACGACCTGCGGCCTACTCAACGAGGGCTACTTAAACGGGAGCTGACATCTCGGTGCGCAGGCGCTCGGGGTCGGTGCCGGGGCCCGGGGTGACGAGGTAGCTCTCCCAGTATGGCTTGCGTGGCGTCCGGCCGGATCGCTCGAGGTCGCCCAGGAACTCCTGCCACACATCCGCCAGCTCGGAGTACGGGCCGACGTGAATCGCACGCGCAACCTCGCCACCCGGCAGCTCGCCCGCCTCGATCGTGACGCCGTTGAACTCGAGGTTCTCTTCGAGCGCGGCCAGAAGCGGAATCCCCGCCTCGATCGTCACGTCGCCCTCGAGCTCGGTGTCGTAGCGGCTGTATGCCGGTCCGTCCGGGGCTATCGCCGCCGCATCCACCGCCGCGCGAAGCACCGTGAACGCCGAATCAAGGAACCGAATCATGTCTTCCACCGGAACGCCCTCACCGCGAACCACCGCGGTGTGCTGGGTCTTGAGCCGCACAAACTCAGGTGCGGTTGCCAATTGCTCTGCCATTGCGACTCCCTCGTCGAAAAGAACTAGTGCCAACCATGGTAGGCCTGACTACTCGCGAACACGCTGACCAACCACGGTCGAAACACCGTCGCGATGCATCGACACCCCGTACAGCGCATCCGCGATTTCCATCGTGCGCTTCTGGTGCGTGATCACGATCAGCTGGCTTGATTCGCGCAGGCTCTCGAACACCTCGAGAAGGCGCCCGAGGTTGGCATCGTCGAGCGCGGCCTCGACCTCATCCATGATGTAGAAGGGGCTTGGTCGCGCCTTGAAAATCGCGACGAGCAGGGCGACCGCCGCGAGCGACCGTTCTCCACCCGACAGCAGCGAAAGCTTGTCAATCTTCTTCCCCGCGGGCTTTACCGCCACTTCAATGCCCGTCGCGAGCATATTCATGGGGTCGGTGAGGGAAATATCCCCACTGCCGCCCGGGAACAGCACCGGAAACACCTCGTGGAAGGCCTCGCGGGTGTCCTCGAACGCCTCGGCGAAGACGGTGCGCATCCGCTCATCGATGTCCGACACGATCTTCATGAGGTCGGCGCGGGTGGTTTCGAGGTCGGAGAGCTGCTCGTTCAGGTACGCGTGGCGCTGCTCGAGCGCCGAGAACTCCTCGAGCGCGAGCGGGTTGATGCGCCCGAGCTGCGACATCTGCTTTTCCGCTTCTTTGAGCCGGCGCTGCTGCTCGGCACGATCAAAGTCTTCGTCGGGACCAAACTCGTCGAGCAGCACGGCCTCAACAAGCGACAACTCACTCGCCGCCCGCTCGAGCAGATTCGTGAGCTGCATCTTGCGCTCGTACATTTGCAGCTCGAGGGCATGGACGTCCTCGGTGATCACGTTCAACCGCTTCCGCAACTGCGCCTCTTGCTCGCGCAGGTCGAGCAGTTCCTTATCCTGGGCCGCGCGCTGCTGCTCGGCCTTCGCGAGCTCGGCGCGGGCCTCGGTCAGGCTGCGATCGATCGACTCGAGCAGCTGCGGGATGCGCGCAATCACGCCCAGCACCCGCTCGTGTTCCGCACGCCGCAGCACCGTCTCGCGGGCAGCCTTGTCGGCCGCCTCGCGCTCGGCCTCGCGCTTACGCTCGAGTTCACCGATGCGCAGCTGTTCGGACCGCAGCCGCTCGCGGAGGGTCTCGACCGCAAGCCGCGCCTCGACCTCGGCCTCCCGCCGCGATTCAACCGCGGCCGCGAAGTCGCCTCGCTTCGAGCCGTCGAAAAACGGCCGCGGCTGCGACTCGTGGATCTCGAGCTCGGACTTCGCCTTCGCCGCGCGTTCCTCGGTCTCGCCGATGGTTTGGGATGCGAGCTCCCGCGACTTCTCGGCGCGGCCCAGTTCCGCCTTGGCTGACTCGACCCGCGAGCGCGCGCGGTTGAGCGCCTCCCGCCTCGCGGCAAGCTCGGCGTCGAAGCCGCGCAGGTCCGCGAGCGCGGCCTCGGCCGCGGCCTTCGCCGCCTTTAAGGATGCGCGGCACTCGCCTCGTGCGATCGACCGCGCGTCGAGCTGCTCCGTGACTCGCGCGACCTCGCTCGCCGCGAGGTCACGCTCGGCGAGAAGCTCGATTCGGCTCGCACCGCCCGCGTCCCTGTCGGCACCGCTCGTCGCGGTCAGCGTGCTCGCCGTGAGGACCGCGCCGTCGCGACTCGCGACCACGGCGCCGTGCGGAAGTTCCCGGAGCAAGGTTCGCGCCGCATCGCGATCCGGCAGCTCGTCCACGATCGCCGTGCGCGAGAGCGCCGTTACGATCGCGGGCACGCCACGAACGAGATCCGCTGCGAGTTTCACCGAAATGCCAGCCGCCGCACCCGCGCGAGCCACCGCATCCGCAAACACCGAATCGGCCTCTGCGCCTGCGAACTCCGCGACGAGCTCGACCCGCCCATCCACCTTCGCGCTGGCCATGAGCCCAAACGCGACCTCGTCGGATGAGGTGAGCACCGCATCCGCCGTCGCGCCGAGAGCCGCTGAGATCGCCGTCTCGAAACCACGCTCCACTCGGAGCTTGTCGCTGACGCGGCCGATCACCCCGTCCGGCGCGCTCGCGAGCAGCGCCTGCGCGCCGTCGCGAACCTCCGAGGCGAGCGAGAGCGCCTTGCGCCGGGCGTCAAGCGAATCGCGCTCGCGCTCAAGGTCGTGAATCTCGTCGCGCAGCTCATCCATCGCGGCCTGCTCGCTCGTGACGAGATCCTGCGCCTGCGCGTACCGATCATCGAGCCCCGAGGAGTCGACCTCCCCGGCCTCGGCCTCGCTCTCGACCTCCACGAGCTCCTGCTCCGCGGTCTTGAGCCGATCGGCGGCCGAGCGCAGCGTGTTCTCGCTGCGAAGCACCTCGCCGCGCACCGCCGCGAGCCGCTGGGCCGCCGCATCCGCCTTGCCCTTGAGCTCGGTCGTGCGCAGGTCGTGCTGTGAGAGAAGCGCCGACTGGGCCGAGATCTCGCGATCGAGCGCATCCAGCTCCTGGCGGGCCGACGCGGTCGCCGCCTGCGCTGCCGTCCACGCCGACTCCGCGGTCGCGCCGCGCTGCTCGAGATCGCTGACCTCTTCGCGCACCGCGGCGATGTCCGCATCCGAGACCGTTACCGACAGCGCCGGTTCCTCGAGCCGCGCGCGGAGCATCGACTCGCGCTGCCCTGCGAGCATCTGGAAGTTCCGCAGGCGCTCACGCGCGCTCTCGAGATCGAACGCCACCCGCCGCGCCTGATCCACCGCATCCCCTCGCTGCGCCTGCTGCAGCTGCTCGATTCGCAGCAGCGACTGGTCGAGCTTCTCCTGCAGCACAAGTCGCTCGGTCGAGCGCTCCTGTTCGGTCGCGGATGCGCGGCGCAGGTGATCGCGCAGGCTCACGGCCTCGTCGGCATAGAGTCGCGCCTTCGCATCCCGCACGATCGCAGCGATGCCCTGTGCCTTGCGGGCGACCTCGGCCTGGCGTCCGAGCGGCTTCAGCTGTCGCCGCACCTCGGCGACGAGGTCGCGCAGGCGCTGGAGGTTCTGCTCCATGCCCTCGAGCTTGCGCACCGTCTTTTCCTTGCGGCGGCGGTGCTTCAGGATGCCCGCGGCCTCCTCGATAAACCCGCGGCGCTCCTCCGGCGTCGCGCGCAGCACGGTGTCGAGGCGCCCCTGGCCGACGATCACGTGCATCTCGCGGCCGAGGCCGGAGTCGCTCAGCAGCTCCTGCACATCCAGCAGCCGCACCTGCTCGCCGTTGATGGCGTACTCGCTGCCGCCCGCGCGGAACAGCGTGCGCTTGATCGTCACCTCGGTGTAGTCGATCGGCAGCGCGCCGTCGGCGTTGTCGATCGTGAGCGCGACCTCCGCGCGGCCCAGCGGCCCGCGCGTCGCGGTGCCAGCGAAGATGACGTCCTCCATCTTCCCGCCGCGCAGCGTCTTCGCGCCCTGCTCCCCCATGACCCAGGCCAGCGCATCCACGACATTCGATTTGCCGGAACCGTTCGGCCCGACCACGCACGTGACGCCCGGTTCAAACTCAAGCGTCGTCGGTTTCGCGAACGACTTAAACCCCTTGAGCGTCAGGCTCTTCAGGTGCATGTCGTCGGCTTTCGCTCAGGTGAACAGGATGCTCAGAGCCTACCGGCGCGTCGCCCCGCCACCGGCCATTTCACGCCGCATTGCCCAGACCGGACTCACCTATGACCGGTACGATCTGCCCCATGAGCACACCAACGACGACGCCACGCGAAGTGCTTCGCGCGCATCGGAACGAAATGATTGGTGTGCTCAAGGAATTCGGTGTCCGGAAGGCTGGACTGTTCGGTTCCACTGCTCGAGGTACTGACCGCCAAGGCTCTGATATTGACCTCATTGTTGAGTTTGCTGCGACATCGTCTCGAGACTTGGTCGGCCTTTCTTTGGCGCTTAGCGAATTAGCCGGAATTTCGGTCGATGTCGTAGACGCGGATCAGGTCATCGAACGATTCAAGAAGACCGGAATCGGCAGCTCCATACTCCAGGACACGGTACCGTTTTGACCACTACAACCCGTGAGGCAATTCTTGCGCTGGCTGAGGAACTACGCCGCAGAATCGCTTCCGAAAGAGGCTGCCGAATTCGATTCACGCAGCTGGTCACAAGAGCACCTTCGCGATCTCGAGTAATCCGACGACGTAACGACCCGACGCCGTTCGCGGGGCACGGCGCCGGGGGGAGAGATGGCCTTCCTACTACGCCTTCGTGACGGTCACCGAGACCGGGGTCGGGTTCGCGAACAGGTCAAATACGGGACAGCCCTCATCAACGGCCTTGCGGAGTTCCTCGTAGCGTTCCTGCGATTCTGGACCGGTCAGCTCGACGTTGAGCCGGATGTCACTGAAACCTGGGCGGACAGAAGCGTCCTTGCCGAGCAGTCGCGCCGCATCCAGATCGCCTTCCGCGGTGACCTTGATGTCGTCGACCTGAATGCCGAGGTTCTGGGCGTAGAGGCGGTACACGACGGTTTGGCAACCGATGAGCGCGCCGAGCGCATACTCGACGGGGCTTGCCGCGACGTCGTCGCCCGCGAGCGCCTCCGGCTCGTCGATCACGAACTCATGACGTCCCGACGTAACGCGGGTTGCGACCGATCCCTCACCCACGCCCGTGACTTTGTACGTGAGCTTCGAAGAGGATCGATTCATGTCGATGCGGTCGCTCCAGGCGGCCCCGGCCTCGGTCAGGCGAGCGGCGCGTTCTTCGGCGGTGATCTCGGGGATGTCGGTGGTTGCAGTCAATGTAGTCATGGCCGCAACGCTATTGGCGGGCAAAACCGATGTCACCACTTCGCGAAACGCGAGGTCACGTCGCGTCATCGCGCGTAACGTGTTCGCCAGGATGCATCGCTCGCGGGAACGAGGCGTCACGCTCCGCGCGCATGGACTCTGCGGCTGTTTCCCCGTTGTACTCACGCGGCTCGCGTGCCTCGAGACGTTTCTTGATTGCTTCAATAGTGGAATTCGAGGCCCGTCCGAGAAACTCATGTTGCGCACGGCCGCCCGCGTCGTTGCTCGGGAACGAAGACATGCGTCAACGATAGTTTCATCAGATTTGCATGCCCTGAGTCGTTCTTGTTGTCGGCCTATGCTCGGCACCGCGCATCCGCTCGGAAACAAGGAGTCCATTTCATTGCCCGCACGTACCAGCCGTTCGAGTGCTCATATCAAACTCAAGTGGGCGGCCTGGCTGCAGCTCGTGCAGGGTGTGCTGATGGAGGGCCTGCCGTTCCTCGGGCTCTTCGTGCTGCTCGCGCTCGACGTCGATGCGGGGATGCTCTCCCGCGGCTTCTCGTTCATCGTCCCGTTCTTCGACGATCACCTTTATCTCATGATGGCGATCAGCGGGGTCTTCGCGGCGCTGCGTGTAGTCGGCGCGGTCGGCGTGCTGCGAAATAGGATGTGGGGCTACTCGCTGTCGGTCATCAACTGTTCCGTGACCATCGCCCTGATGATCTTCATGCTCCCGGCGGGCATCCTGGACGGCCTGCTCTCGGGCACGGCCCTTGTGCTCCTCCTCATGGCTCGGCACGCCAGCGCGCCGATTCTCGAACAACGGTAAGCGGCCACTCCTACTCCGCTTCAATAACCCCGGCGAGCTGCAGAATCGGGAACACGATGCCCGGCGACGAGAGCATGAAATTGATGATCCAGTGCGCGACCACGACCGGGAACAGGCGCCCCTGCCAACGCACGATCAACGCCGCGGCGGCTCCCCAGAGCGTGAAGGCCACCAGAAATACGAGCATGCCCGGGACCGTTGCGGCGAACGCCATGTGCTGCACGCCAAATACGAGCGAGGTCGCAATCACCGCCACGGCTCCACCTCGCCGACGCGCGATTCCGCTCATTGCGTAGCCGCGGTAGACGAGTTCCTCGGTCGGCGCATTGATGAGCATGAACGGGATGACCGACACGATTGCGATCACCAACAGCCAGGCTAGGCTAATTGCCGACTCGGCCTCGGGGTTCACGAAGATCGTCTCGAACGCTGCGGGGGCATCCGCCCCGTACAACAGGAACACCGTGCCAGCGACCGCAACCGCGAACGGAACGTTCATCACGACGAGCCACAAAAGGCCCCAGAGAATGTCGCGACCGACCTTGCCGCGCCGGATGCCCAGCGCATCCCGCAGCGTCATCCCCTCGCGGCGATAGAGGCGACGCAGCAGCCACAGGCAGAGCAGGTTCACCGGCAGCAACCCGAGCGTCGCCCAGATCGTGCTCGGTGGGAAGCCCGTGGTGTCGAAGAGCCCCGCCAGCACGAGCCACGCCACGACCGTGACGACCGCGATCGAACCAATTCGAACCGCGAGAATCCCCCACGCGAGCCCCTCGGCACCTACACCTGCCTGGGCATCACGATTCAATGCGGCATCGTCGCCAGTCGCGCTCGACATGGCCCGACCCTATCGACCCTGCCTCCGAACCGCGGGAGAACTCGAGGTCCTAGCGCCACGCGAACCGCGCATCCCGGAATAGAGTCGCTCGAATGGATGCCGCACGCGCCGCGATCTCGTTGGCGCTTCGCGCCGACCGCACCCTGATTCCGGCTATGACCGCTGACGCGATCTACCTGCTGTTTTAGCCGCGGAGCGCGCACGGGAACGCGTAATTCACCACTACTAACGGATTGCGCGCGCTGTAAGGCAAATCTGCACAGGATCGCGGACTAATTGATGATGGATAATTGTTCTTGTGTCTACTTTGCTCGTAACCGGTGGTGCCGGTTTTATTGGCGCGAACTTCGTGCGCCAGACTGTCGCGCAGCATCCCGAGTATGACCGGGTCACGGTGCTCGACAAGCTGACCTATGCCGGGAACCGCGCGAATCTCGCGGGCCTCCCCGAGGACCGGGTGCGGCTGGTCGTGGGCGATATTTGCGACGCGGACCTGGTGGACGCGCTGGTCGCGGACCACGACGTCGTCGTGCACTTCGCCGCCGAGTCCCACAACGACAACTCGCTGAATGACCCGTCCCCGTTCGTCGAGACGAACATCCTCGGCACCTACCAGCTCTTGGAAGCCGTTCGCCGGCACGACAAGCGTCTGCACCACATCTCGACCGACGAGGTGTTCGGTGACCTCGAGCTCGACGACCCGAACCGGTTCACCGAAACCACCGCCTACGCGCCCTCCTCGCCATACTCCGCGACGAAGGCCGGGTCCGACCACCTCGTGCGCGCGTGGGTGCGGTCCTTCGGCATCCGGGCGACGATCTCGAACTGTTCGAATAACTACGGCCCGTACCAGCACATCGAGAAGTTCATCCCCCGGCAGATCACGAACATCCTCTCGGGCCTCGCCCCGAAGCTTTACGGCACAGGCGAACAGGTGCGCGACTGGATCCACGTTGACGACCACAACGCCGCGGTCCACCGCATCCTCGACGCGGGCTCACTCGGGGAGACCTACATCATCGGCGCGGATAACGACCACGTGAACAACAAGACCGTGATCTCGCTGATCTGCGAGCTGATGGGTCTCGGGGCGGATGCGTACGAGCACGTCGCCGACCGCCCGGGTCACGACCTGCGTTACGCGATGGACTCGACCAAGCTGCGTGACGAGCTCGGCTGGGCGCCGCAATACACCGACACCGAGACCGGGATGCGCGCCGGGCTCGAGCAGACCATCGCCTGGTACTCCGCGAACCGCGACTGGTGGCAGCCCGCGAAGGCCGACGTTGAGGCAACCTACGCGAAGTCGGGGCAGTAGCCGATGACTGAGTACCGTAAGCCGCTCGCGACCCGCGCCACCCCAATCGATGGGCTCGTGATCGTTGACCTGACCGTGCATCCGGACAACCGGGGCTGGTTCAAGGAGAACTGGCAGCGCGAGAAAATGGTCGCCGCCGGGATCCCCGATTTCGGGCCCGTGCAAAACAACATGAGCTTCAACGCGGAGGCCGGTATCACCCGCGGCCTGCACGCGGAGCCATGGGACAAGTTCGTGTCGGTCGCCACCGGCGCCGTGTTCGGCGCGTGGTGTGACCTGCGTGCCGGGTCGCCGACGTACGGGCAGGTCGCGACGACCACGATCACCCCGGATGTCGCGGTGTATGTGCCGCGCGGGGTCGCGAACGGATTCCAGGCGCTCGAGGACGGCACGGCGTATTCGTATCTCGTGAACGACCACTGGTCCCCGGATGCGGAATACGCGTTCGTGAACCTCGCCGATCCCGCGCTCGGCATCGACTGGCCGCTGCCACTGACCGACCTGTCGGACACACACCTGTCAGACAAGGATCGCGCCCACCCGCCGCTCGCGGAGGTCGTGCCCATCGCGCCCCGCCGCATCCTCGTTACCGGCGCGGCCGGCCAGCTCGGTACCGCGCTGCGGGATGCGTTCCCCGAGGCCGAGTTCCCGGGCGTCGAGTTCGTCACCCACGCCGAGCTGGACATCACCGACCCGCAGCTTGCGACCGCGCGCCCGTGGCGGCAGTACACCGCGATCGTCAACGCGGCCGCGTACACCGCGGTCGATGCCGCCGAAACCACGGGCCGGCAGGCCTCGTGGGCGGTAAACGCGGCCGGTGTCGCGAACCTCGCGCGCGTCGCGGCGGAGTTCGGCCTCACGCTCGTGCACGTCTCGTCCGACTACGTCTACGACGGCGCGTCCACGGATGCGTACCGCGAGGACGCACCGCTCGCACCGCTCGGGGTGTACGGGCAGACGAAGGCGGCCGGGGATCTTGCTGCCGCGACCGCGCCTCGGCATTACATCGTGCGCACCTCGTGGGTGATCGGCGACGGCGCAAACTTCGTGAATACGATGGCCTCACTCGCCGACCGTGGCATCGCCCCGCAGGTCGTGGACGACCAGATTGGCCGGCCGACCTTCACTCGCGATATTGCCGCGGGCATCCGGCACCTGCTCGAGACCCGCCCTGAGTACGGGGTCTACCACCTCACGAACACCGGCGAGCCCGCATCCTGGGCCGAGGTTGCCCGCGAGGTCTACACCGGGGTCGGCGCGAGCGCGGATGCGGTCACCGGGGTGTCGACCGCGGCCTATTTCGAGGACAAGCCCGGCACCTCTCCGCGCCCGCTGAACTCGGTGCTCGAGGTCGACAAGCTCACCCACACCGGGTTCACCGCGCCGTCGTGGCGCGACCGGTTGACCGAATACTTGAAGGGATTGTCGCGATGAAGGGCATCATCCTTGCCGGCGGCTCCGGCACGCGCCTGCACCCGATCACGCAGGGCATCTCCAAACAGCTGATGCCGATCTATGACAAGCCGATGGTGTACTACCCGCTGTCAACGCTCATCCAGGCCGGGATCCGCGAGATCCTGACCATCACGACCCCGGAAGACTCGGCCGCGTTCCACCGCCTCCTCGGCGACGGCTCCGCGTGGGGGATCGAGTTGAGTTACGCGGTGCAGCCCTCCCCCGACGGGCTCGCGCAGGCGTTCATCATCGGCGAGGACTTCATCGGCGACGACGATGTCGCGCTCGTGCTCGGGGACAACATCTTCGATGGCCCGCAGCTCGGGCAGGCGTTGAACGGCTGCGCGGAACCGCAGGGCGGGATCGTGTTCGCGTATCCGGTGTCGGACCCGCAGCGGTATGGCGTGGTCGAGTTCGATGGCGATAACCGGGCGATCTCGATCGAGGAGAAGCCCGCGCAGCCGAAGTCGAACTTCGCGGTCGTCGGGCTCTACTTCTACGACAATCGCGTGGTCGAGATCGCGAAGTCGGTGACGCCCTCCGCGCGCGGCGAGCTCGAGATCACGAGCGTGAACGAGGCGTATCTCGAGCAGGGTGACCTGACGGTGCAGCGCCTCGGCCGCGGCGATGTGTGGCTCGATACCGGGACGATCGACTCGATGAGTGAGGCGTCTTCGTATGTCGAGGTGCTGCAGAAACGTACCGGGCTCATCATCGGGTCGCCGGAAGTGGCGGCGTTCCGTGCGGGTTTCATTTCGGCGGATGTGCTGGAGTCGCTCGGGCAGCGACTCGCGAAGTCCGGCTACGGCCAGTACCTCATGAGCGTGTCGAGCTGGGAGCGATAGGCCGCGGCATTCGGCGAGGATGCGTGCTCGCGCATCCAGCGGTATCGCACCTCGGGACGCGATAGTGGCGGCATGTATTCGAGGAAACCTCTGGGTCTCGCTTATCCCTTTCGAGGCAAGTGGCTCGTGCAGAATAGCCCGGCCAACCGCATCCCGAGCCACGGCACGGAGGTGTTCGCGAGCTCGAATGCGATTGATTTTGTTCCAGTCGACGACCGAGGAGTATCGGCCCCGATCACTTTCCGTACGCTTTTTCGCCCCGAGCCGCCCGAACGATTCTCGGGGTTCGGGCGGCCGATCCTGAGCCCCGCTACCGGCCGGATCGTCGCAAGGCACGACGCGCTCCCCGACCATCCCGCCTATCGGGGCTTCCCTTCAGTCGGGTATGCCTTGACACAGCGACAACGCGCGGCCGAAGGCTGGCCCGCACTCGCGGGCAACTACGTCGGCATCGATACCGGACACGGCATCCTGTTTCTGTGCCACCTCCGGCGTGGCTCCGTCAAGGTCGAAGTCGGCGCACGTATCGGTGTCGGCGACGTGGTGGCGGCGTGCGGCAACTCTGGAAATAGCACCGAGCCGCACGTGCACGTCCAGGCGGTCGACAACCTCGATATCGATAGTGCCCGGCCAGTCGAGATCCGGTTCAACGGCTCGCTTCCGCGGAACGGCGAAGTCGTCGACGCGGGGTAGGAGCCGTGATTTCGCCATCGGCGCGTCGCTTCCCGCTCGCGGCATACTTTCCGCTCGCGACCTACTTCCCGCTCGATACGTCGGGCAGGCGCGCACCAGCAACAACGCCGACGAGGCCCATCGCCGCGAGGAACAACAGCGCCCAGATCACGTGGATGAGCGCGAGCAGCGAGCTGATGCCGCCCACGATCAGCAGGATGACGCCCATCGCCGAGTTCGAAACGGCTACGTACTTCGTGCGGAGGTCACCCTCCGCCATGTCTACGACGTAGGTCTTGCGGCCGACGCGAACACCCGTGTGCATCAAGGTGATCGCGAAGTAGGCAGCGATGAAGAAGAGTTCCCCGGCGGGCCCCGCCCCGCTGAACCCCGGAATGATTGTCGCGAGCACCACCGCGATAACCACCGCGGAGGCAACACCCGCGCCCACACTCATCAGCCGATTGCTCGACCGGTCGGCAAACCTGCCGAACATCCTGCCGCCGAGCAACGACGCCAGCCCCGACGCGATGATGTAACCGCCGAGCCCCGCGAGACTGCCAGCGCCATGCTGGATGGACAGGGTAACGATGAAGGGCGGGCTCAGTGACGAAACAAGTAGGAGGCTCCGGACCGAAACGAACTGTCGGAATCGCGCATCCTCACGCAGCAGCGCGACGGTATCGGTGAACCAATTGCCCTTGGGCTTGTCGGACTCGGGCTCCGCAGATTTGCTCTGTTCGGCTTCGCTCTCGCCCGCGGGCTCGCGGATGCCAGCGTAGATCCACGCCACGAAAACCCACAGGACGGCACCGAGTGCGAGCAGCCAGGCGATCTGCCCTGCCGTCAGGTTGTCGCCGCCGATCAGGCGAATCGCGACACCGATCGTGATCGCGACCAGGCCCGCCGCGGTGGTGGCGAGGCCATTGATCTGGCCGCGCTCACCCTTCGGAATTGTCCGCCCCTGGACATCCTTCGACGCGATCGAAGTAAGACAGCGCCCGTACGCAAACACCGCCATCGCGAGGACGATGATGATACCCGCGGTGAGGCCGGATGCGAGCGCGGCGGTACCCGCCATGATTGCGGCCGCGGCAGCTTGGATGAGCGACCCGACAACGAAAATCCACTTGCGATATCGCACCCGCACGACCCGCGGCGTGAGCGCGGCCTGCGGCAACATCGACCCAGATTCTCGGATTGGGACGAGGAGCCCGGTGAGCGCTGGCGGGACCCCAAGGACTGAGAACAGCCAAGGCAGCACCGTGGATGCATTGACCGTTTGATCGCCAGCCGATTGGAGCGCCGTGGCAAAGATCTGTTTTAAGCCATTGCTTGGCACATTTCGGCGAACTTCTTCGGGGAGCTTCTTCTCGGCCTCGGGATTGCGCTTCATGACTCGCGAATAAAGACGTTCCGCCTTTGTCGCAGTGAATTCATTTCCATTCTGCATGGCTGCGAGCTCCTCGATTAAAGAAATAGAAGAGGGCTTTCGGGCGCGAATAGTTCGCCCGAAAGCCCAACTGGTCTGCGGCGACTAGTGTTCGTCGTGACCCTGGTCAGCCTGCGTCTTGTGAACGGTGCCAGGAGCGTGGTGAGGGGGTGCGTAGATGCTGTACACCTTCATGGGTTCGTCACCGATGTTGGTCACGTTGTGCCAGACACCGCGCGGGACGAAAATTGCCCAGTCAGCGCCGACTTCCTCTTCGAAGGTGACCTCGTCTTCAGAGGGGCCCATCTGGACGCGACCGCGTCCCTGCTCGAGGCGAAGGAACTGGTCGGTGTCGGTGTGCAGTTCGAGACCGATATCACCACCAACCGGAATAGACATGAGAGTCATCTGAAGGAATTCTCCGGTCCACTGAGTGGTGCGGAAGTTTTCGTTCGCGACAGTCGCATCCTCGATGTTGAGAACGTATGGATTGGGGCCGTGGTCAGTCTGTTCGCTCATGTCTAAATTTTATCAACGCGTTATTCTGAATTCAAGCAAGGCCAGGCTCGCCTAAAGAGTTTAGTTGCCGTCTTCCCAACTGTCTTGGGACAATGGCAATATGAAGTTTTTCGCTGATCCTGCGCTCGAATCGATGGCGACCCGACGTTCGGTGTCGAAAGTCGGTCCCGAGACACCGAGCGACGCGGAGATCGCGGTTCTCCTCGATGCCGTCACCCCGGTCGCCGACCACAAGGCGCTCCGACCCTGGCGGCTCATCCTGCTTCGCGGCGACGACCGCATGAAACTCGCCAACGCGCTTGACGCCGCCGACGGCGTGACGCGCGAAGAGGGCGAATACAACACGAAGCCGTTTCGCGCCGAGCTGCTGATCGCAATCGTGTTCAGCCCCACCGAGCACCCCAAGGTTCCCGAATGGGAGCAGCGGGTTACCGCTGCCGGAGCCGGCCATCTTCTCGAGCTGGCGCTGTGGCAGAAGGGATGGGGCGTCATGTGGCGCACCGGCCTGCTAGCAAATGCGCCCGAAGTTCACGCAGCACACGGCCTGCAGGAGCGCGAGTCGCTCCTCGGCTGGCTCTACGTCGGCAGCATCGACGAGCATTTCCGCGAACGGCTCCTGAATTCGAACCGCCCCGCGCTGGATGCAGACCAGTTCCTCGGGCGAATGCCGCGGTAGTCGTGGCCAGCGGTCGACTCATCCCGTCCGTGGTAACCTGTGATCACTACATCCCCCACGCCTCTCCACGATGCGCACTTGGGGGATTTTCTCTGCCCCAGGCCAGGAGTGAGCAACGATGCTTCGACCCCGACCAATGCGTCCGCGTGGCTCGCACCACTTCGATAAGCCACCGCTGAGTCTCGACGACCTGGTGGACCGTCTCGTTGGCCGGGGCCTCACTGTCCCCGATCGCGACCGCGCCCGAAGGTACCTGCGGCACATCGGCTACTACCGGCTGTCCCCCTACTCAATTCCGTTCCAGCAGGGCGGGCCCGATCACCTGCTTTACGAAGGAACGTCATTCGATGACGTCCTGGATCTCTACGTCTTCGATCGTGCGCTGAGGCTCCTCGTAATGGACGCTCTCGAGCGGGTCGAGGTCGCCGTGCGCGCGGCCCTGACCGACCACATGGCGACCTCCTACGACGATCCCCACTGGTATGTGGACGCATCGCACTTCCAGCACGGCGGCAAGCACGCCGGTCTCATGAAGATCGTCAGGGACACCTGCGGCGCCGCGCTCACAGGACCGCCATCGCCAAGAGCATCGGCTTGACCGCTCCAGTGCTTGAGTCCTGGATGCCGACGTACGTCCGCGTGCGCAACATCTGTGCCCACCACGGACGGCTCTGGAACGTCGGCCTCGGCATCTACCCGGCGATCCCGAACTCGCCGACCATCTCGTGGCTCGAAGGTGCGGACGCGTTACCAGACCGTTCGAGGAAGCGACTCTACCCGGTGCTGGTTTCGCTGCAGTCAGTCCTCGATTCGGTGTCTCCGCGCAGCAGCTGGGCAAAGCGGCTCCACGCGCTGCTCAGCACTCGACCACCGATGAATTTGCGTGGCATGGGCATTCCCGAGGACTGGGCGAACGACGGATTCTGGAACCGGCGGATCTCCTGAGCGATCCGGCTCACGCAGCTCTCCGCGATGCCAGTGAAACCCTGTCCTCGCCGGCGGTTCTTGCAGGTCGAGCCGCTAGCGCATCCGCTGACACTTGGGGCAGCGGTAGGAGGAGCGATTGGCGAACGCCTCGCGCTTGATCGGGATACCGCAGCGATAGCACGGCTTGCCCTCACGCCCGTACGCCTTCAGGCTGCGCGAGAAGTAACCCGACTCGCCGTTCACGTTGACGTAGAGCGAATCGAACGACGTGCCGCCTTCCTCGAGCGACTGCGCAAACACATCCTGCACGTGCTCGAGGAGCTCGTTGACTTTGCGCGCGGAGACGGTGTTGGCGAGCTGCGCCCAGTGCAACCGCGCGCGCCACAGCGCCTCATCGGCGTAGATATTGCCCACGCCAGAGATGATCGCCTGGTCAAGGATGGCGGCCTTGATGCTCCGCTTGGTCGAGCGGATGCGCAAGGAGAATAACTTGCGATCGAAGCGAGGGTCGATCGGGTCGCGAGCGATGTGCGTGACCTGGCCCGGGATGCGCTCCTCGGCCGCATCGATCGGCGCCACGAGATCGTCGATCGCGAGCGAGCCAAAGAGTCGCTGATCGATGAATCGCAGTTCGAACTCACCCGCGGGACCGTCGACGCGCATCCGGATGCGCAGCTGCTTGTCTTCGGGTGCGCCCAGTGTGCGCACGAGCATCTGGCCGCTCATGCCGAGGTGGGTGAGGAGGGCGTCGTGCGGGCGGGTTTCGACGGATGGGGTTTCGACGGACGGGGTTTCGACAGGCTCAACCGACGGGAGTGGTTCAACCGCCGGAAGTGGTTCGAGCGGCACCCAAAGAAACTTGCCGCGGCGGCTCGCGGGGCGAAACGTCCGGCCCTCGAGCCGCGTCACGAAGTCGAGCGGCGTGCCGTCGTGACGCTTCAGCGCGCGCTCGTCGAGCACATCCACCGAGCGCACTGTTGCGCCAGCGACCGCCGCCGCGAGGCCCTGGCGAACGACCTCGACTTCGGGAAGTTCAGGCATCGAGTGGTCCCCGGCCTCTACTGCTTGGCCGTAGAGGCGGCCGCCGATTCCTCGCGCAGCTTCGTCCACGCGGCCAACGCGGCGGCGAGCTCTGCCTGCTTCTTACTGCGGCCCGTGCCCGTCGCCTCAACGAGCACGCCCTTCCCCTTCGGGACACGCACATTCGCCGTGAACACGCGATCGTGGTCGGGCCCGGTGCCAGTCACCGAGTACTCCGGCGCCTCGCACTGAAGGTCGGCAATGAACTCGAGCAGCGCCGTCTTCGGGTCCATTTCGGCGCTCAGCCGCTCGACGTCGCCGACGTAGGGCCGCACGAGGCCTAAAACGAGATTCGTCGCGGCCTCGAAGCCCGCGGAAAGGTGGGCTGCCCCGAATACCGCTTCAAGCGCATCCGCCAGAATCGAATCCTTGTCGATTCCCCCAGTAAGCTGCTCACTCTTGCCGAGCCGAAGGTACTGGCCGAGCCCGATCTTGCGGGCAATATCGGCGAGCGTGACCGTGGACACCAGCGCGTGGTGTCGAGGCGAGAGCTCCCCCTCATTGAGGTCGGGGAACTCCTCATACAGCATCTGCGCGACCGCGAGGCCGAGGACCGAGTCGCCAAGGAACTCCAGGCGCTCGTTGTCGGGCGCGCCATCGTGCTCGTAGGCCCACGACGAGTGTGTGAGCGCGAGATCAAGCAATTCCGGAACGAATTCGACCCCGAGTGCCTGAGCCAGCGGAGCTGGGTCGGCGACCTCGGGGTCGAACTTCTTAGAGCGTTTGGTCACTCGCGAAAAGCCAGTGACTAGGCGTCAGCGACTCGGCGGCCCTTGTACTCGTAGTAGAGCGGGGTGCCGTCAACGTCTTCAACGAGCTTCGCGCGGTGCGGGAGGCTGTAGGTGACCTTACCGTTTTCGACGGTCTTGACGAGTGCGGGGGCCTTGGCCTTCCACTGCGAACGACGCGAACGGGTGTTCGAGCGGCTCAGTTTGCGCTTGGGGACTGGCATGGTTGCCTTCCTTTTCTAAATAAACAATGTCTGCTTCCGCGAATTGGCTTCGCAATCGGTGCGTGCCACGCGGGCGATGGGGCTCCACCGCGCATCGGCCAAAAGACCGGAGCGGGCTGAGTCAAGAGTTCTCGAAGCAATGAGCCCTACACCAACCGCCAAGTCTACGCGAGAATCGGCGATGGCGCGACCCCGACTTTAGGCCCGATCCTCGCGCTGTTCCGAGGGTACCGAATCGCTCGACTCGAGCAAACCCTTGAGCTGCTCCCAGCGAGGGTCGATGATGTCCTCCGGCTCGGGCAGCGGCTCGGTGAGCTTCTCCCCCGTCTCGGGGTCGAGGCCGAGACAGCCGGGCTCGCACAAGGGCTGGAACGGGAGGTCGAGGACGACCGCGTCGCGGATCGGCCCTTCGAGGTCGAGCAGGTCCTGCTGAACGACGTACTCGGTGCCTTCCTCGTTCTCGAATGTGTAGAGCTCAGTGATGTTTCCCGACCACGGCTGCTCGATGTCCTGCAAGCAGCGGCTGCACTGACCGGTGAGGACGCCGGAGACGTCCGCGGTCGCGAGCACACCATCCACCAGCGACTCGAGTCGAAGTTCGACCTCAAGCTCAGCGCCAGTGTCGAAGTAGATCATGCCCTCGCCGATTCGCTCGGGAACCGTAATGCTGAGCTGCATTTCCTGCATCGTGCCGGGCCGGTTAATCAGGGTGGCCACGTTCACGGCATACGGTGAAGTTGTCATGTGCTGAGTGTACGCGTCTGCCCCACGCACGCGCCTGTTGCCGCGCACCTTTCGATGCGCGGCAACACATGCCTGAAGCGAACGCCGGGCGTGCGGCGGAAGCCTAGACCGTGATGTTCGGGTCGGTGTCGCCCTGCAGGAACTCGCGGACGACCTCGGGAACATAGGGCGACACATCCCCACCGAGCGCCGCGACCTGGCGCACGAGCGAGCTCGACACGTGAGCGTGCATCGGGTTCGGCATCATGAACATCGTCTCGATGCGGGCGAGATTGCGGTTCACGATCGCCATCGGCGTCTCGTAGTCCACGTCCTTCGAACCTCGAACGCCCTTGACGATGACGCTTGCCCCGACGTCGGTGCAGTAGTCGACCAAGAGGCCGACGCTCCACGAGCGCACGACGATATTCGAGGGTGAGCCGGTCTCGAGGAGCGCCTGCTCGATGAGCTCGAGGCGGCGCGCAATCGGAATCATTGCGTTCTTGTCGGGATTGTGCACGACAAGGACGTGAACCTCATCAAACACGTTCGCGGTTCGCTGGATCACGTCAAGGTGACCGAGCGTAACCGGATCGAAGGACCCCGGGACAACTGCAATGTTGGACATGATCTCCATCGTATGCGGTTTCCTGGCGTTGAATCTACGCCGCGTAGAGCGAATCGCCGATAAACCCGCCCCCGCTGGCCGCCGGAGGGATCGCGAATACCGCCGACCCGATCGGCACCGTCCACTCGTTCAGTAGATCCGCATCCGAAAGTCGCTGCTGGATCGGCACAAACTGCGTCAGCGGGTTCGCCTGCAGCGAGCCGAAAATCAGTCCGGAATCCGACACGCTGGCGCCCATCCCTCCGACGCCCGCGACCGGAAGATCGTAATTATAGGTGAGGCGGTGGATGCGTTCAGTCGGGTCCTCGGACCGCGCGCGCCGCATGTGACTCACGGGGTTGATGACGGTGAAGCCCTGCGGGGTCAGCGCCTCGAAGTCTGGCTCGTCATGCTCGTGGCTGCCGGTGAGCGGCGCCCCGGTATCGATCCTGCGGCCGATGGCGGCGTCACGACCGGGAGTGTCGACGAGGTCCCACGTCTCGAGATTCATCTGGATGCGCCGCAAGACGAAGCTGGTCCCGCCGGCGAGCCAGTCTGGTGACGCCCCGCCGACGCCGGTGGTGCCGTTCGCCCCGATCCACACGAGTTCGTCGAAGTCGGCGCTGCCCGGTGCGGGATTAACCGTGCCGTCCACCTGCCCGAACAGGTTTCGCTGTGTCGTCCCGGGCTTCAGCGTCCCGCGGGAATTTCGAAAGCCATCCTGCTGCCAGCGCACCGTGGTGTAGGCGCGCAGATCCTTCAACATCGTGCGTTGGGCGTGCGCGAGCGTGAGGCGGTCATCACTCGCGACGTGCACGAGCAGGTCACCGCCGGACCACGCATCCTGAAGCTGGTCGATCTTGAACGCGGGAAGGGGCGCGAGCCACTCGGGCTTCGCCCTGGGGTTCACGAGGTCGACGAGCCTTGGCCCAAACCCGAGGGTGATGGTCAGGCCCGCCGGGGTCTCGGCGAGCTGCGGCTCCTGGTCACCGACTGGCGCATAGCCGGCCATCAGCCGGTTGGCGTCGTCGGTCAGGATGCGCAACAGGCTCTCGAGCCTGGCACGGTCGACACTCTGGTCGAGGTCGACGGCAATGAAGACGGCGTGCGCGGGTGGCTCGGGGTGGATGCGCCACTGATGGTTCGCGGCGGACGTCGCGGTTTCGTTCCCGAAAGTCGCCGGTCCCGACACCGATTGCACTGCGGCACCGCCCGCGAACATCGCTGCCGCGCCGATGCCGATGCCGGCCGCGCCGACGAGAACATCTCGCCGGCGCGGCCCCCGCGTACTCTCGCCCGCAGCCGCCGATTCACTCGGTGGTACTTCGCTGGTACGTGAATTGCGCATCGTTTTACTCGTTGTCCTGGTGAACCATGTCCTGGTCCTGCGTCTGGTTCTGGTCCATGTCGTGGTCCATCTCGCCGCCCGAGCCGCCAGCGCCGCCGCCCTGCATGCTCCCGTCAGGCGCGTATGTTTCCTGCGCACCCGTGTATTCGCGAGCCGTCGCGACGTATTCGAACTCCTCGCCGTCGCCGGTTGCGAGCGTGATGGTCACCTCGTCCCCCGGAAGGATCTCGGTGTTCAGGCCCATGAGCATGACGTGGTTTCCGCCCGGTTCGAGGACGAGATCCTCACCAGCGGGCACGACGAAGCCGCCGTCGATTTCTTGCATGACGCTCGATCCATCCGACTGCACGATGGTCTCGTGCAGCTCGGTCATGCCCGCGACCTCGGTGGTCGCCGACACGATCGTGATGTCCGCGTCCGACTTGTTCGTGAGCGTGCCGAAGGAGCCGGTCATCTCGGTATCGGTCGCCTTCACCCACGCGTCCGAGATCGCGAGGAGATCGGACTCCTGCACAAAAGCGGCATCGGTCGCGGTGGACTCTGGCTGCGGGTTCGCGCATCCGGCGAGGCCGAAGGCTGCGAGGAGAATTGCGGGCGCGACGAGCACCCGTGTCATAACGGTGTTCATTGTGGTTTGGTTCCTCATCCGCGCGCCGGTCTCCGGCGCGCAAAACAGCGGAGAACCTATTCGCCTGGCTTGTTGCCTCGACGCATCCGCATCACAAACGTGACGATCGCACCCGCGGCGACGAGCACCGCCACGACGCTGAGCGTGACAACCATCCACGGCTCTGACAGCGCGCCGCCGGGATTCGCCGGGGTCGACTTCCCCGAAGGCTGCGGCGCTTCACTCTCAACTGGGACGTTGCCAAAGCCGCCGGTCGCCTCCGCAGCGTCCGCGGTCGCGCCGTCGGTCGCCTCGGCGGAGCCCGCGGCGGTACCGCCAGTCACCGTGAAGTGGATCGCCCCCGAGATGGGGTGACCGTCCTGCGACACCACACGCCAGTTGAGCGTGTAGGCGCCAGCTGGTAGCTCCGGCAGGGGCTGCGTCACGGTGTCGTAATCGACGACATACGCCCCGGGGAGCTCGACGAACTCCTCGGTATCCGCGTTCTGCAGCGCGAGTTCGGTACCGATCTCGAGCATCTCTGCCGAGAATCGCAGCGTCGCCTCGGTCGGTGCCGCGTCGAATTCCTGTCCCTCGACAGGATCCGACTCGACGAGTTGGTCGTGCGCCGAGGCGATCCCCGAGACGGGAATCGCGACGAGCAGCGCCACGCTCACGAGGAGTGCGAGCAGCGCGGAGCGGGTGGTTCGGATGCGTTGAAGCATGTTGGGCGTTCTCCGGTCCTAAAAAGTATTGGTGTGCGAGATCAGGCGCACACCGGCGGACCGCGCCGTTGCATGAGGTCGGCAACACGCGAGGCGATGAGCCTCGGCTCCGAGCCAAGAATGACCAATCGCCTCGGGCGAGGCGTCGCGAAGGTCGCCCGCGCAATACCGGCGAGTGACGTAATGCCCGCGAAGACGGTTTGCACCGCGCCGAGGATGCCGCGCAGCAGCGTTTCGCCGTACCAGACGAGGCCCACGGTGATGAATGCCGCGACCGCGTGCGCCGCGATCATCCACGCTGTTGTTTCGTGCCCGCTCCCAGTGACCGTAATGTCGATCGGGCCGTGCATCCCGTGGTGGCTCTGACCGGTCCCTTCGCCGGAGACCGTGACCTGGCCGGTGCCAGCGAACGAGAAGAACGTGTGGAAGAGCGCCTGGCTCGCAAGAATCGCAGCACCGGAGCGAAGTCGCGTGAACTTCTTGCCGACAAGCGGCACGCAGATTGCCGCGGCGATCGTCGTCGCCACGAGGAGCGAAACGGCCGACGGCGGATGCCCGTCGACTCCCCCGTGCAGCGCGGCGGCGGGGACGGTCGCGATGATCGCGAGTGCCCAGCCGCGGATGAGCGTCAGCGGCCCGCGGGCCGTGGTCTCATCGCGCGAAGTCATGGTTTCGATCCTAGTTGGCCGGGCGGCGGAACTCGAACCGTCGTGAAAGTCGCGCGCTACCCCATTTCGAGATGCTCGATCTCGTAGCCCGAGAGCCGCTCAAGCGCGCTGCGCAACTCGGGCTCATACTTTAGCTTCGGGTCCTCGTTCAGCAGCGCCATCACGGCGCCCCGCGCATCCTCGATGACCTCGCCATCGCGGGTGACTCGCAGCACCTTGAGCGAAGACTTCCCACCCGACTGCCGCGCGCCGAGCACGTCGCCCTCGCGCCGCAGCTCAAGATCGCGTTCCGCGAGCTCGAAGCCGTCGATCGTGGCTGCCACCGCCTCGATGCGTTCATATGCGAGGCTCTGGGGCGGCGCGCTCGTGACGAGCAGGCACACGCCCGGATGCTCGCCACGGCCAACGCGCCCACGCATCTGGTGCAGCTGCGAGATGCCGAAGCGATCGGCATCGAGCACGACCATTGTCGACGCGTTGGGGACGTTCACGCCGACCTCAATCACCGTGGTCGCGACCAGCACCTCGATGTCGCCGGCCGCGAACCGGCGCATCGTCGCATCCTTGTCCTCGGCGGTCATCTTGCCGTGCAGCGGTTCGATGCGTCGGCCGCGCAGCACCGGCGAGGCCCGCAGCTCCTCGAGCACCAGCTGCACGGATGCGGCCGTCGCATCCTCGTTCTCTCCCGGCTCGATCGACGGGCAGACGACGAACGCCTGCCGCCCGGCCGCGAGCTCCTCGGCGGTGCGCGCCCAGACCCGGTCGATCCACTGCGGATGATCGGCGAGGCTCACCATGAACGTCGAGATACCGGCGCGGCCAGACGGCATCACTCGCAGGGTCGAGACGTCGAGGTCGCCGAAGGTGGTCATCGCGACCGTGCGCGGGATCGGCGTCGCGGTGAGTACAAGGGTGTGGGGCGAGGTCTTGCCCTTGCGCCGCAGCGATTCGCGCTGCTCGACGCCGAAACGGTGCTGCTCATCGATGACGACGAAGCCAAGGTCCGCGAACTCGACCGTGTCGGTAAGGAGCGCGTGTGTGCCAACGATGATGCGCGCATCCCCCGTGACGATGCGCAGCATCGCTTTCTGCCGCTCCGCCCTGGTGAGGGAGCCGGTGAGCAGCGTCGGCATGAGCTCGGCGGCGAGATCTGGGCCGAGTGACTCGGTGATCGAGCGCAGGTGCTGGTTCGCGAGCACCTCGGTCGGCGCGAGCAGCGCAGATTGGCCCCCAGACTCAGCCACCTGCAGCATCGCGCGCACCGCGACGAGCGTCTTGCCCGAGCCGACCTCGCCCTGCAACAGCCGATTCATCGGCTTCTCGCTCGCGATTTCGGCTTCGATCGTCGCCCCGACCTCGCGCTGATCCGAGGTGAGCTCGAACGGGAGCGTCGCGTCGAGGCGATCGCGGTAGCCGCCAGTCTTCACCGGCCGCGCGGTCGCCGGCTGCGTGGCCGACAGATAGCGCGGCTGAAGCAGCGCGGTCTGCAGCAGGAACGCCTCGGTGAATTTCAGCGTCTCCATCGCCGAGCCTAGGTCGCGCTCCCCCATCGGCGCGTGCATGAGCCGGATCGCGGAGTCGTAGTCGAGCTCGTTGCGCAGTGCCCGAATATCGACGGGCACAGGGTCGGGAACGACCGGCAGGAGCGTGAGGGCGCCACGAATGAGCTTCTGGATGCGCCAGGACTGCAGCTTCGCCGTGGCCGGATAGATTGCCATGGGCCGCTTGGTGAACTCCACAACGCCCGCCTCATCCTCGAGTTCCTTGAGCGGGATGCAGTCCGGGTGCGTGAGCTGCAGCTTGCCCCGGTAGAGCGATACCTTGCCCGAGAACATGCCGCGCTGCCCCTCGTGGAACTGCTGCACGCGCCACGGCTGATTGAAGAACGCAACCTTCACGACGCCAAAGCCGTCGGTGATCTCGATCTCCTGTCGCGTGCCGCGCTTGTTGTGCATCCGCATGCTCTCGGCGCGAATGACGTCGGCGATGAGCGTGACGTGTTCCTCGACTTCGAGTTCGTGGATGCGCGCGAGGTCGCCCGGTTTTTGGTGTCGACGCGGCAGGTAGCTCACCAGATCCCCGACGGTCGTGAGGCCGAGCTCGACGCGCACCTCGGTCGCGTCGCGATCCGCCATGACCGCCTCGACCGGCGACTCGAACGTGACGGGATTCCCGTCGCGCCCGAGCTTCGCCGGTTCCTGGCCGGGGTTCGTCACTTGCGCCACCTCGACACGATCGAGGCCGGGAACCAGGTCGCGCGCCGCACGTCCGCGTCGCTCGCGTGCTCGACCATCCCCTCTTGCACGATCTCGACGTCGTCCCAAGACACCGGCTGGCGGTCTGGCTGCTCGGGGTCCGAGAACGTTTCGGCGTCGAGCGCGCTGCCGAGTCGCCGCAGCGAGGCGGCCGCTCCGCTGTCGGGTTCGAGGCCCATCAGGGCAATGAGTCGACGCGTCAGCGTGGCTGTGGTCCGACCGCGCGGCAGCCGCAGTCGCAGGTCCGCCGCCGTATCGAGCAGTTCCTGCCACGCGATGGCCGCGGAGTCCGGGGCGCCGCCGCGGACTGTCGCCTCGCGCTGCTTGCGCACGCGGGTGCGCAAGAGCCGCGGTGCGATCGCGAGCACCGCCAGGATGAGCAGCACGCCGAGGGCGACCACAGCCACAATCGTCGTGCCGGTCCAGGCGAATCCGTTCGCGCTGCCGCTCACGTCCTCGGCGGCGTCGGTGGGCTCTGGGGTCGGAGTTGCCTCGGTCGGCTCGGGCGTCGAGCTGCCGTCTTGCGGCGACTCGGTCGGCATCGGGGCGACCGACTCCTCTGGCTGCTGCGCATCCTCGCCGCCCTCCTCGACCTGGGCGACCTGGGTCTCGCCGATGCCGGAGGACGGGGTCGTCTCGAACGGCACCCAGCCGTAGCCGTCGACCCAGAACTCGGTCCAGGCGTGCATGTTGTCGGTCGTCACCGAGTACACGGGCTGGCCGATGTCGTTCACGCTGGTGTAGGTGCCCGGGGTGAAGCCGACCTGGATGCGCGTGGGGATGTCGAGGAGGCGGCCCATAACCGCCATGGCGCTCGAGAAGTGGACGCAATACCCGCTGCGCATTTCGAGGAACTTGGTGATCACCTCGAGGCCGGTGCCGTCGTAGCCGCCCTCCACCGGCGCCAGTTCGGAGTAGTCGAAGGCGCCCTCGGTGAACCAAGCCTGCAACTGCAGCGCCTTTTGGTACGGTGTGGCGCCAGGGTCGACGACCTGGTCCATCGTGGCCCGAATTTGCTCGAGCGCGGGGTCGTTCGGCAGCTCGAGGTACGGCGCGAAGTCGGTGCCCTCGGGCGGGGTCGCGGCAAGAATCGCATCCTCGCTTGGCCTCGGCAAGACGCTGTCCACGTGGAAGCTCTGCGCGAGCGCTTCATCCTGGAGATTGCGAATGTCGCCGGTCTCCTCGTTCCAGCCGTATTCGCCCTCGACCGCGCCGAGGCGCAGCGGGCTTGCGGGATGCGGCAGATAGGCGCTGACGCCCTGCTCCATCACAACGTTGGTGTTGACGGTCACCGTGTCGGGCGCCGACCCGAGCTCGCTCGGCAACGGCAGGTCGCTGCCGACCGCTGGGCCGTCAGACACAAACTCGCCAGGCTGCCACTCGGTGTCGGCGCCGATGGCAGACAGCGTCACGAGCGAGAGATACGGCAGCTGCCCCTGGGTCTGCGAGGTTGCGTAGCGAAGCACCTCGACTGGTGAGTCGCGGCGCAGGTCGTCGCCGAGGTCGATGATCGGGTTCACGCGGTTCGTCGAGATCGACGTGTTTGCCCCGTTCGCGCCCCACCACAGCCCCGTCGGCCCGGGCGCCAACATGGCGATGAGCAGCGCGGTAATCACCGTGACGCCGCCGGTCGAAATCGCGCCGAAGAAGCCGCCCATGCCGCGGCCCTCGACCGAGTGACCGCGGCTCGAGCGCTCGTCGTCCTCGATCTGCTTCAGCCAGCGGTAGCTGAGGTAGAGGTAGAGCACGGTCAGCGCAGCGAAGAGTAGCCAGTACCACCAGGATGCGGCGGGCAGGCCGACCGCGATCGGCACGGCCACCATGGGAACAACCGCGATCAGCGCGGCCGCGGGGACGCGCAGGACGTTTGCCAGAACATCCGCGATGAGCGCGAGCAGCCCGCACAGCAGCGAAACCACGAACACCGTCGCGGGCGTCTCGCGAAGTGGCGGCTGGTCGCTCGGGAGCTGCTCCACGAGGCCCGTAACCT
This sequence comes from Gulosibacter molinativorax, assembly GCF_003010915.2. Lineage (NCBI taxonomy): Bacteria > Bacillati > Actinomycetota > Actinomycetes > Micrococcales > Microbacteriaceae > Gulosibacter > Gulosibacter molinativorax. The sequence continues at coordinate 1,824,720 of NZ_CP028426.1, forward strand.
GCCGGCCGACAGCACCGAACACATCCAACACACCGGTGGGCTGCGCGAGCACGATCGACGCAATGCCGAGCACCACGAGCCCGACGAGGACGCTCAGCAACCGCGAATCAGAAAACTGTCGGGTCGCCTGCGTGATCGCGAGCAGCACCACCATGGTGATCATCGCGGGCAAGAGCCAGCCGCCCGAACTCATGACGGGTGTCGCGAGGAGGGCCCCGCTACACATGAGCAGCATGAGGCCGATGGTTACGTTCCAGGATCCGCGATTGTTCATTCCGCCACCCCGAATCGTCGCGGGGTGGCCCACGGGTCGCGCGCCGAGCTGTTCATCCGCACGACCTCCCAGCCAGCCCCGACAAATCGAGTGGCGCTCGAGTCGGTCTCGATCGCCGGCCCGCACAGGATCGCGATCGCCGGATCACCGTAGCCCGCGAAGTCGATGAGCGACTCGCTGATCGGCCGATCGGTGCGCGTCACGAGCACCATCGGGCCGCGGCCCATGCTCGCGGCTCGCATGTGGAGTTCTTCGAGATCATCGGCATCCTCGCTCGACGCGGGTTGAACAAGCATCAGGTGACGCATGACCCGGCCGAGGCTCTCGCCCGCGCTGGTGCGCAGGTTGAGCGCGCTCTCGCGCCCCGCGTTGGCGTTCTCGGAGTCATCGATTTCCGTATGGGTCTCGAGTAGTTCCGTGTCGTAGCCAATTTCGTGCAGCCGCGTAAGCACGGAGGCGATTACCGAGACGCCCAGCTCGAACGCCGGGTCGATGCCCTTTCGATTCGTGGGCGCGGTGTCGAACACCACGAGTGCGACGACCTCGGCGTGGTGCTCCTCCTGGCGCACGCGAAGCTCGCCCGCGCGCGCCGTCGCGCGCCAGTGGACGCGACGAAGCGCATCGCTGCGGCGGTATTCGCGGGTCACGACGTCGTCCGCGTCCCCCGCGCGACCGAGCGCGATTTCGGCCTCGGAGCCGGTGCGCAGTGCCGGAATGTCGAGCCGGTCCACGTTGTGCACGTGCGGCCACACCTCGATCTCGACCGGGTCGCCCACCTGGATCACGCGTCGGGTCAGCCCGAGTCCGTCGATGTTCTCAAGGAAGAGCGGGCCGATCTGGCTAATGCCGCGGCGCATCCTGGTGAGCCCGTACGCAATGCGCCGCCGGCGACGGCCCTCGCGCCGGTGGAGTCGGCTCGCGACCGCGGGCAAGACTCCCGCGACCTGCTGCCGGTCGGTACCGGTCACACGGTCGATATAGCTTGACGCCTCCAGCCCGTAGATGGACTTGTTGCGCACCTCGGCAACGACACGAATGCGGTCGCCCGCCGCCACCGTGGTCGGGTAGACCGCGCGCTCGATCTCGAGCTTCGGTCGCGCGAGCACGCGCAGCAGCAGTGTGAGCAGCGGAAGCAGGATCAGAACGAGGCCAAAGAAGCGCAGTTCGGCCACACCGAAGATCTCGGCGAGCGCAATCAGCACGACGCCTGCGGCCATGAGGCCCCAGGCGCGAGCAGTTGGCCGCAGTCGCCGCGCCTTGACGGGCCGCGCGTTGGTCGTCATTAAAACTAGGCTCCCGTGGGTGCCGGAATTTGCGCCGCGATTTGCTCGAGGATGCGGCTCGCTTCGGCGTACGAGCTCGACTTGCGTCCCGCCCGGCTGCCGATGACGAGGCGGTGGGCGAATACGCGCACGAGCAGGTCGCGGACGTCGTCGGGGATCACGTAGGAGCGACCGGCAATCGCCGCCGAGGCCTTCGCCGCGCGCAGCAGGTGGAGGGATGCGCGCGGGCTCACGCCAACGCGAATGGCCTCGTGCTCGCGGGTCGCCCGGGCCAAGTCGACGACGTATTGCTTGACGCTCGGAGCGACAAACACATCCTGCACCTGCGTGATCATCGTGCGCACCTGAGCGGCGCTCACGACCGGCTCGAGGCTCGAAAGCGGGTCGACGCGATCGCGTGACTCGAGCATCTTCAGCTCCGAGTCGCGATCCGGGTAGCCCATCGAGATGCGCGCCATGAAGCGGTCACGCTGCGCCTCGGGTAGTGGGTAGGTGCCCTCCATTTCGGAGGGGTTCTGCGTCGCGAACACGGTGAACGGGTCGGGGAGGCGGTGCGTCTGCCCGTCGACCGAGACCTGGCGCTCCTCCATACACTCGAGCAGCGCGGACTGGGTCTTCGGCGAGGCACGGTTGATCTCGTCACCGATCACGACGTTCGCGAATACGGGGCCGGGCTGAAACTCGAACTCGGCCTTGCGCTGATCGAAGATTGCGACGCCAGTGACGTCGCTCGGCAGCATGTCGGGAGTGAACTGGATGCGGTTCACCTTCGAGCTCATCGCCTTCGCAAGCGTCTTGGCCAGCACGGTCTTACCGACGCCCGGCACATCCTCGACGAGCAGGTGCCCGCCAGCCAAGAGCACCGTGACCGCGAGGCGGACCTGCTCTGGTTTGCCGACAACGACGCTCGAGACCGCTTCTTGTAGTCGGCTCGCGTTCTCGAATAACGCGTTGGGGGTGGAGGCGTGCTCAGTCATGACCGCTATCTTTCCATGTCTGCGGGTGGGACGCCCCAACACTTACTATCGAAACATGACGCGAATCATTGCCGGGGCTGCTGGAGGCACCGTACTCCGAGCCTCCCACACCGGCACCCGTCCCACGAGCGACCGGGTTCGCGAGGCGCTATTTTCCGCGCTTGAGTCGGCCTTCGAGTTCGAGGGCGCGCGGGTGCTCGATCTCTACGCCGGCTCGGGCGCGCTTGGCTTCGAGTCGCTTTCGCGAGGAGCGGAATCGCTGACGCTCGTCGAGCGCAGCGGCTCGGTGTGCCGGATCGCGCAGCGCAATCTCGCCGCCCTTCGGCCGGCGCTCGGTGAGGATGCGCAGGTCACCATCGTCGAGTCGGCCACGCGTTCCTGGCTCGGCACCGCCCGCGGCGAATTCGATCTCGTGTTCTTGGATCCGCCCTACGAGCTGTCCAATGCCGACTGCGAGGCGGATTTGGCGCTGCTGGCTCCGCGGCTGAGCGAGGGCGCGCTCGTGGTGGTCGAGCGGTCGACGCGCAGCGGGGATCTGGCGCTGCCGGAGGGCCTGCGCCTGTGGCGCCGCCGCGACTACGGCGATACGGCGCTGCACTTCATCGAGCCCGCGGAATAGTCTCGCCCGCCCCTCGCTACTCGACGCCGATGTACGGGTCCCAGCCATCGGGCTGGGCGACCTCGCCATCGACCAGTACCGGTGCATCCAAGTTCTCGAGCACGCGACCAATCGCGCGGAACGGCTCGGGTAGCTGAGCGTCGGCAGGAAAGGTCGCGAGCAGCGCGTGGTCCTCGCCGCCGCCGAGTACGAGCCGCAGGGCGAGCGCGTCGGTGCCCTCCGCATCCAGGCCGAAGGCACGCTCGAGCGGCGCGCGCAGGTGCTCGACATCGGCGGCCACGGTTTGCGAGCCAATCGCGATGGTGACTCCGCTCGCGGTCGCGAGCCGGGTGGCATCGAGCAGCGGACCGTCCGAGAGATCCATCATCGCGGTCGAGCCGGCGCGCGCCGCCGCGACGCCGGCATACAGCGGCGGCTCCGGGGCGAGTTGCGCGCGCACGAGACTCGCCGAGGCCTCATCGACCGTGCCGCTCTGCGCATCCCGACCCTGCGCATCCACACCCGAGAACAGCAGCCGGAGTCCGGCGGCCGCTCGGCCCATATCCCCCGCGACCGCAACCACGTCGCCGGGTCGCGCGCCCGAGCGAAGCACAGGATCGAGCCCATCCATCGACCCGAAGACCGTCACCGCGATCGTGACCACGGGCGAGGTCGCGAGATCGCCACCAACGACCCCCACGCCAGGCGCCAAACGCTCGAGGCCGATCGCGAGCCCGCGGGCGAGGCCCTCGACGAAATCGACCGGGGTGTCGCGCGGCACCGCGAGGGCGACGACGAGCCCGGTGGGGCGGGCACCCATCGCCGCGATATCGGCGAGGTTGGATGCGACGGCCTTACGCCCGAGCTGCTCGGGTGTGGACCACTCGAGGCGAAAGTCCGCGCCCTCGATCATCGTGTCCGTGCTGATGACGACCCGCTGATCGGGCGCGGCGAGCACAGCAGCATCATCGCCGGGGCCGAGGAGCGCATCGCCCTCCGGCAGATGGGTGAGGAGCCGGCGAAGCGTTTCACGCTCCCCCGCTTCGGCAACGGTGAGTCGGGGCGAAGAATTGGGAATCGAAGGCACGGCGTCACGATACCCTGGAGGGGATATGTCTCGCCGAATCTTCACCGCGCTTGCGCCTGTTGTCGTCATTTCCGCTTTGGCCCTGACCGGCTGCTCCGGCCCCTCCGTCCCGATGCAGCCTGCCGAGGATGCGGGGGCACCCGAGTGCGCCGAGGTCACGGTGCGCCTGCCCGACACGGTCGACGACCTCGAGCTGAGGTACACGAATGCTCAGGCGACCGGCGCGTGGGGTAACCCCGCCTCCGTCCTGCTGCGCTGCGGCGTGGCCACTCCCCCGCCGACGACAGACCAGTGCCTCAGTCTCGACGGCATCGACTGGGTCGAGGACGACTCAGAGGCACCGACTTACCGGTACACGACGTACGGCCGCACCCCCGCGGTCGAGGTTGTCATCGACTCCTCGACCGGTGTTTCAGGGCTCAACACGCTCATGGACCTCAACGAGGCCGTGAGCTACCTGCCGCAGAGCGGAGCGTGCGTCGGCGCCGAGGATGTCCTCGGTATACCGACCGAGACGCCCTAGCGCGCACTTCGATAAGGCGCTGCGCGCCTACTCAGCGGCCGGACACGATCCTTGAGTAGGCCGCAGGCCGTATCGAAAGGGGAGAAACCCTAGCGGGCCCGGTCGATCGCAACCTCGATCAGCTCGGTGATGAGCTGGTCGTACGGCATGCCCGATTCCTGCCAGCAGCGCGGGAACATCGAGATCGGCGTGAACCCGGGCATCGTGTTCACCTCGTTGACGAGGAAACCCTCGTCGTCAAGGAAGAAGTCCACGCGGGAGAGCCCCTCGGCTCCGAGCGCGTCAAACGCGCGAATCGCGAGGTCCTGCGCCTCGGCGAGCTGCGCATCCGAGACCTCCGCCGGGCAGCTGAGCTGCACGGCCGAGTCATCGAGATACTTTGCCGCGAAGTCGTAGAACTCGGCGTTGTCGACGATGATCTCGCCGGCGACGGATGCGCGGGCACGCTCGCCGCGACGGGATCCGAGCACGGCGATCTCGATTTCGCGGCCGGAGATGCCCTGCTCGATCAGCACGTGATCGTCTTCGGCGAACGCGACCTCCATCGCGGCCGCCAGCATCGCCGGTTCCTTGACCTTCGAGACACCGACCGACGAACCGGCACGCGCGGGCTTCACGAACGCCGGGAAGCCGACCTCTGCCTCGACCCGCGCGGCGATCGCCGCCGCATCCGCGGCCCACTCATGTGCGTGCACGGTGAATCCCGGCGCAACGCGCAGGCCCGCGGCATCGAGCAATATCTTCGTGTAGTGCTTGTCCATACCCGCGGCGGACGCGAGCACCCCCGAGCCGACGAACGGTAGGTCGACGAGCGAGAGCTGGCCCTGGATCGTGCCGTCCTCGCCGTAGGGCCCATGCAGGATCGGGAAGACCACGTCGACGTTGCCGAGCTGTTCGAAGCTGCCGTCCTCGCGGCTCACCGAGATTCGGCGGTGCAGGGCCGAGTCGGGCAGGTGGATGCGCGTGCCGTTGTCCACGACCTCCGGGAGGTTCTCGGGGTTGAGGCGGAACTTCTCGGGGTCGTCGTCCTCGAGTACCCAGACGCCGTCCCGCGTAATGCCGACCGGGATGATGCGGAAGCGAGTGCGGTCAATCGCGGCGAGCACGCCTGCCGCAGTGGCGCAGCTAATTTGATGCTCGCTCGAGCGTCCGCCGAACAGCACCACGACGGTGGTGAGGTGGTCAGTGCTGTGCTGTGCGGTTTCCGTCATCATTCTCCCCGCGGAATCTCGTTATCGGTTGCTAGGTGTGGTGCCAGGTCGACCGGGCGCATGCGGCCCTCGAGCACGGCCGCGATCTGCTGCACGATCGGCATCGGCACACCGCGCTCCTCCGCGAGCTCGCGGATGGAGTCGACCGAGCGAAGCCCCTCGGCCGTCTGTTCCATTCGGCTGTTGACGTCCTGGTAGCTGTAGCCCTGGCCGAGTAGGCGTCCGGCCGTGAAGTTTCTCGACAGCGGCGACATACACGTCGCGATGAGGTCGCCCATCCCGGCAAGGCCCATCATGGTCTCGCGGGATGCGCCCATCGCCACCGCGAAGTCGGTGATTTCCGCGAGGCCGCGGGTCATGATCGAGGCCTTGGTGTTCTCGCCATAGCCGACGCCGTCGGCGATACCGATCGCGATCGCGATCAGGTTTTTCAGCACCCCGCCGAATTCGGTGCCGATCACATCCTGGTTCACGAAGGACCGCAGGTAAGAGTTCCGGGCAACCTGGGCGACGCGCACCGCGAGGTCCTCCGACTCGCTCGCCACGACGATCGCCGTGGGCTCCTCGCGTGCGATCTCGAGCGCGATGTTGGGGCCGGATGCGACCGCAATGTGATCCGCGCCGATGCCGGATACGTCCGCGATCACCTCGCTCATGCGCTTACCCGTCGAGCGTTCGACGCCCTTCATAAGGCTGACAATGCTCGCGCCGGGCTTCAAGAACTCGCGAAACTCCTCGATGTTCTCGCGCGCGGATTGCGCCGGGACCGAGATAAAGATCAGGTCCGCACCCGAAATCGCCGCCGCGAGGTCGTCGGTAGCGACGATCCGTTCGGGCAGGTTTATGCCGGGCAGGTACAGGGTGTTGCGATGCGCGCCGTTGATTTCCTCGACGAGCTCGGGGCGGCGCACGACGAGGGTGACGTTCCGGCCGCCGTCGGCAACGATCTTCGCGAAGGTCGTTCCCCAGTTACCGCCGCCGATGACGACGATGCGTTCACCCTCCGTCGCGGACTCGCTGCCCACGAGGGTGGGCAGGGTGATTGGTGTGGTCGCGGGATACCACTCGCTCACGGCTTGATCTCGTTCGGCATGCCGTACTCGGTCTGGCCGTGTGCGGCCGGATCGTAGAGTTCCTTTGGCGCCTTCGCGCCGCGAATCTCCTCGACCAACGCCGTAATCTCGCGCATGATCTTGTCGGTCGCGCCGTCGATCGCGCGCTTCGAGGAGTGCTTGCCCTCAAACTCGCTCAGGTCGATCGGCTTGCCCACGATCATCTTGATCGGCGCCCGAAAACGGAACTTGAACTTCTTCTGGAAGCGCGGGACCACGGCCTGCGCGCCCCACGTCGCGATCGGAATCACGGGGATACCGGACTGCAGTGCGAGCCTCGCCGCACCAGTCTTGCCGCGCATCGGCCACATGTCCGGCTCACGCGTCAGCGTACCTTCCGGATACACGATGACGGCCCCACCCAGCTCAATAATCTGGTTCGCCGCGTTCATCGAGTTTGCCTTTGCACGCGAGCGCGACCGCTCAACCGGGATCTGCCCGCTCTTGTGGAGCAGCCAGCCGACAACCGGAATCTTGAACAGTGAGGCCTTGGCCATGAAGCGCGGCTTGCGGCCGAGCCGCCACACCCCGTATCCCGTCACGACCGGGTCGATGTCCGAGTAGTGATTCGGGGTCAGGATGTACGGACCGGTCGCCGGCAGCGTGCCCTTGACGTCGTACTTGAACAGGAGCTTGAGCGGAGGCACAGCAATCCCGGCCATGAGCCAGAAGATTGAGGGCCGACGCTTTTCGGGGGATGCTGCTCCCCACGATTTTCGCGCCACCGACCTAGCTTTCTACCGTGAATTCCGCGCCGAGTGTGCGCAGCTTCGTGAGGAAGTTCTCGTACCCTCGGGCGATGATGCCGACGTTTGACACGCGCGAAACGCCGTCCGCCATCAGCGCCGCGATGAGGTGGCTGAAGCCACCGCGAAGGTCCGGCACCTCAATGTCGGCGCCGTGCATCTGTGTCGGCCCCGAAATGACGGCCGAGTGCACGAAGTTGCGCTGCCCGAAGCGGCACGACTGGCCACCGAGGCACTCGCGGTGCAGCTCGATCGTCGCACCCATCTTGACCAGCGCATCCGTAAACCCGAAGCGCTGCTCGTACACGGTCTCGTGCACGATCGATACGCCAGGAGCCTGCGTCAGCGCGACCACAAGCGGCTGCTGCCAGTCCGTCATGAAACCGGGGTGCACATCCGTCTCGATCACGACGGGCTTGAGGTCCTCGCCCGGGTGCTTGAAGTTGATGCCGTCGCGGTGGATCTCGAAGATGCCACCAGCCTTGCGGAACACGTTGAGGAACGTCAGCATCTCGGACTGGGTCGCGCCCTCGACGAAGATCTCGCCGCGGGTCGCGAGCGCGGCGGCCGCCCAGCTGGCGGCCTCGTTGCGGTCGAAGAGCGAGAAGTGGTCGTACCCGCCGAGACGCGAAACGCCCTCGATGCGGATGACGCGATCGGCGTCAACCGAGATAATCGCGCCCATCTTCTGGAGCACGTTAATGAGATCCATGATCTCGGGCTCGGTTGCCGCGTTCGTGAGCTCGGTCATGCCCTCCGCGCGTACCGCGGTGAGGAGCACCTGCTCGGTCGCGCCGACCGACGGGTAGTCGAGGCGAATCTTCGCGCCTCGCAGGCCGTTGGGCGCGGTGAGGCGGATGCCCTCGGGGAGCTTGTCGACCACCGCGCCGAACGAGCGCAGTGCGGAGAGGTGGAAGTCGATCGGGCGGTCACCGATGCGGCAGCCACCGAGGTCCGGGATGAACGCCTCACCGAGCTGGTGCAGCAGCGGGCCGCAGAACAGAATCGGGATGCGGCTCGAGCCAGCGTGCGCGTTGATCTCGGCCATGTGGGCGACCTTGACGTTCGTCGGGTCGAGCCGGAGCTCGCCCCCTTCAACATCTCGCTCGACCTTGACGCCGTGTACCTCGAGCAAACCCGCGACGACGCGAACGTCTGAGATGTCGGGTACGTTGCGCAACACGCTTGGCTCGTCGCCAAGGAGCGATGCGACCATCGCCTTCGTCACGAAGTTCTTCGCGCCGCGGACGAGAAGTCGACCGTTCAGCGGCTTCCCTCCGTGGAAGGTGATGGTGTCGGCGTTAAGGCCGACGAATTTCGCAGCGCGAGCCGCGTCCTGATTCAGGCTGGTCACTCGCGTGTACCTCCAGAAAGTTCAATTAGGTCTCCAGCGAGGTTACCCGGCTCGGTATCCGCAAGGGCGGGGAGCGTCTTGGGCATCCACGAAGGACGTGTCTGTTCAAACGCGGTGATCGCGTCTTCGTCTCGGAGGGTAAGGGCGATGTCATCGAGGCCCTCCATGAGGCGCCACCGAGTGTACTCGTCTATCTCGAAAGCGAAAGAGAGATTGTCGATTGCCACAGTTCGGTGCTCGAGGCTCACGACGGTTTCTGCCTCGGGGTTCGCCTCAATGGCTTCCCACAGCTGCTCGACTTCGTCTTCCTCTAGCACACCCACGAGCAGGCCCTGCTTGCCCGCATTGCCGCGGAAGATCTCGCCGAAGCGCGAGCCGAAGACGGCGCGGAAACCGTAATCGCGCAGCGCCCAGACCGCGTGCTCGCGGCTCGAGCCGGTGCCGAAGTCGTGGCCCGCGACGAGAATTCTCGGGTTCGCGTAGCGCGGCTGGTTGAGGACGAATTCCGGGTCCTGCCGCCAGTTATAAAACAGTGCGTCGTCAAAGCCGGTCTTGGTGACGCGCTTGAGGAATACCGCGGGGATGATCTGGTCGGTGTCGACGTTCGAGCGACGCAGCGGAACCGCTTTGCCTGCGATGTTGTTGATCTTTTCCATTAGGCGACCGCCTGTTCGTTCGATGCGTTGGTAACCGGTTCCAGGTCTGCCGGGCTCGACAGCTTGCCGCGAATCGCGGTGGCGGCGGCAACGACGGGCGACACGAGGTGTGTGCGGCCGCCCTTGCCCTGGCGCCCCTCGAAGTTACGGTTCGAGGTGGATGCGCAGCGCTCCCCCGGCGCGAGCTGGTCGGGGTTCATGCCAAGGCACATCGAGCATCCGGCGAAGCGCCAGTCGGCACCGAACTCCTTGACGATCTTGTCGATGCCCTCGGCCTCGGCCTGCAGGCGCACGCGGGCCGAACCCGGAACGACCATGACGCGGACGTGGTCGGCCTTCTTCTGGCCCTTGATGATGCTCGCGAAGGCGCGGAGGTCTTCGATGCGGGAGTTCGTGCACGACCCCATGAAGACGGTGTCGACTTCGATTTCCTTCATCGGGGTGCCGGCCTTGAGGTCCATGTACTCGAGCGCGCGCTCGGCGGCGCCACGCTCCGACTCGTCCGCGAAGTCCGCGGGGGTCGGCACTGTTGCCGAGAGCGGTACGCCCTGGCCGGGGTTCGTACCCCACGTAACGAAGGGTTCGAGGGTGTCGGCGTCGATGAAGATCTCGGCGTCGAACTCGGCGCCCTCATCGGTACTCAGCGTGTTCCAGTAGGCAACGGCGTCGTCCCAGTCCTGACCTTGCGGTGCGTGCGCGCGGCCCTTGAGGTACTCGTAGGTCGTCTCGTCGGGCGCAACCATACCGGCGCGGGCACCCGCCTCGATCGACATGTTGCAGATGGTCATGCGACCTTCCATCGAGAGCGCGCGGATCGCAGAGCCACGGTACTCGAAAACGTACCCCGCACCGCCACCGGTGCCGACCTTCGCGATGACCGCGAGGATGATGTCCTTCGCCGTCACGCCCGGGCGCAGCGTGCCCTCGACGTTGACAGCCATGGTCTTGAAGGGCTTCAGCGGCAGGGTCTGCGTCGCCATGACGTGCTCGACCTCGGACGTGCCGATGCCGAACGCCATAGCGCCAAACGCGCCGTGGGTCGACGTATGCGAGTCGCCACAGACGACGGTGATGCCTGGCATGGTCAGGCCGAGCTGCGGCCCGACCACGTGCACGATGCCCTGCTCGCGGTCACCGAGCGAGTGCAGGCGAACGCCGAACTCCTCGGCGTTCTTGCGCAGCGTCTCAATCTGGGTGCGCGAGGTGTCGTCCGCGATGCGGTTGAGGATGTCGACCGTCGGGGTGTTGTGGTCTTCCGTTGCGATCGTGAGGTCAGTACGACGAAGGGGGCGATCTGCCTGGCGAAGGCCATCAAAGGCCTGCGGGCTCGTGACCTCGTGCATGATGTGGAGGTCAATATAGATAAGGTCCGGCGTGCCGTTCTCGCCACGCTTCACTACGTGGGCGTCCCAGACCTTTTCTGGCAGCGTTTTGGGTGCAGATCCCGTTGATTCGGTCGTCATAATTCCTGGCAGTTCTCCTGATCGAGGGGGCTCCGAGCAGTGCAAAAGTGTGCGCCTAGGCCCCACACTCGGGTGCTGCCAATGGTAACACCGGGCTTTCGACCGCCATTCCGGGCCGATTACGGCTTCGGCGCCCGGCTTGGGCCGATCGCGTGTGGGGTGGATGCGCTGGGTCGCGCTGGCTACTCTGCCGCGGGGACCTCGACGCCCTCGCGGCCGACGGCGTTCGACTCGAGTGTCACAACGCTGACGTTGTCGCGGCCGCCGCGCTTCACCGCGAGTCGCACGAGCGTGTCCGAAAGCGAGTATTCGGGCGAGCTGTCGAGCATGTGGGCGCGAATCGTGTCCGAGATTAGTCGGTCGTCGAGTTCCTTGGTCAGTCCATCCGAGCAGATGACGAAGACTTGGTGGCCCTGCACCGGCATGAGCCAGAGGTCGGTCTCGATCTCCACATCCGACCCGACTGCTCGCGTGATCACGTTGCGGTCGGGGTGGACGAGCGCCTCCTCGGCGGTGATGACGCCGAGCGACACGAGCTCCTGCACCGCGGAATGGTCGACGGTGATCTGGACGACGTCCCGACCGTTCCAGCCGTACACGCGAGAATCGCCGACGTTGAAGATCATCCAGTGTGGCGCGACCGCCGCATCCTCGCTCGGCGAGACCTCAACGAGCGCAATGCCGGAGAGGGTCGTGCCTGCGACGGCACCGGGGCCGTCTGCCTCGGTGATGAGCTGCTGCACGCGTGTGTTCGCGTCGTCGATGGCTTTGAGGACTTCGACGGGATTCGTGGGGACGTTTTCAGTGAAGTGGTCTGCGAACGCCGCGACGAGCGACTGGCTCGCGCGATCGCCGTAGGAGTGTCCGCCCATGCCATCCGCGACGAGAAACACTGGCGGTTTCGCGTACACGGAGTCTTCGTTGACTGCACGAATCGTACCGATGTCAGTAGCAACCGACACCCGCAGTTCTAGCTCACCGGCGCATGTGGCGACGGTCGCGTTGAACTCATCAGTCACTGAAACCCCCTGTTTTGCGTACCGGGACACTCTACCGGGAACACGGTGGTGCAACGAGTCCCCCGGCCGGGTGAATTTCTATCGGGCCTGGGTCCGGCTGCCGCGTTGTGCCAGGCCGCGCCGGAAACCAACAAAGCCCGAATCGTAAGATTCGGGCTTTGTCAGGTTGGTGACCCCAGCGGGATTTGAACCCGCGCTGCCGCCGTGAGAGGGGAATCGGCTTCCCCGGAACTGCGTACCCGACCCCGTTCTGCCCTGTGTTTACGGGGATTCCGCGTGCGTCAAGTGCGACGCGGAAAGCCCTGTCGTCAGCGTTCGTTGCCAAGATGTTGCCACGTTGACGCGCGGAAAGGGCGGATCAAGAGAGGCCGGCTGAGGCGCTGCTCTACTAGGAACGTTTCATCCACACCGAGAGGCCGTCGCCTTCCGGGTTGTAGCTACTGACGATCTCAAGTGCTTGGAGCCGGTCGAGCAGTGCTCGATCCGCCGGAGTATCGGGCGCGACCTTCTTCTTGCCGTCCTTGACGAGCAGGTCGGAATAGTTGTCGCCAAGGAGACCGACAACCTGAGAGAGGCTCTCCAACTCCATGTCAGCAACCGATACGACAAGTGAAGCGAGTATTTTGCTCGCAGGCACACCAGCATTGGCGGCTTGGATCAGCAGGGTCGGATTGCAGACGACACCATTGGCCGCTGAGTATTCGAGTACCTGCCCGAGTGCGACCGGGTCAGCGACCGTCACATACTGGGTCGCGTTGACGGCGACGAGATCCTTCACGGCGGCTGGCACGCGGACGCTAGCAAGCAGGAGTTGGACGTCGACTATCGGTACTAGAGCGGGACTCGCGAAGCCGACGAACTTCTCTGAGTACTCGATGAACGCCTCACGAGTGCGCCAATCTCTTTGAGCGGCGACCTGGAATGACGCCTCGTTGTCCTCAATCACTTGGTGCTTGACAAGGAATCCGAACAACTCGGAGTCGCCGATCGGTGCGCTCGCCGGCGGAAGCCAAACTTCGCCGAGGACCGACTTCGCGAGCCACGCGCGAGTCTCGGTATCAGGCACTGAATCCGAAGCAGCAAGAATTGCGGTCGCGAGAGAAATTCGGTCGGCGGCTGGGACGTCCTCTGGTGTGACAACCGGGTCGCCAACGCTCAGGAACCCGCCGAGTGCCTCGTCGACAGCGCCATGTAGGTTTACGTATGCGCTCACGTTCGCGAAGGTAGTTGGAAACAGATTGCGTTGAGCGAGTTCGGGCCACACCTCACCTGGCACCTGGGTCACGTCAGGCACCTCGACAGTCGCGTCGCCTCGGTCAAGAAGCCGTCCGACCTGCGAAGCCTCAGCGGCGGCAGCGTCACTCAGGACCTTCGGGAGGTCTGGAGAACCATGGAGCGTCGTCAGGCCATCGCCGTCCGACATCAAGTCCACGTACCCGGGCAGATCATCCAGGATGCGAGAGTATACCGCTGGCGAAGCTCGGTAGATTTCGGTCATTGCCAGATCGGGGTCCCCGTCGAGCGCGGCGCGCAGGTTCTCGAGGGTGAGATCGTAGCTCCCCACACCCACCAGACCGTCCCTGACCTCGGCGTTGAGCGGAGCGAGGTCTGCGGCCACAACGCCGGCCGCCAAGAGTAGGTTCGACGCCTTTCTAGTGGCCTCGGCCGACACGCCAGGGTCGGTGAAGACGTCGATCTCGGCGACATGCTCACGGAGCCAGAGCCGGGTAGCCTCATCGATCTCATAGGACGATGCATCCTCGTCCATCGCCTTGACGACCGCGGCGACGAGCGACGCGCGAGTCGCGGTGTCCAGGGGCCGGTCCTTGTGGGCCAAGAACTCCAATGCCCCGGCCCAGCGTGGGGTGAGCCTCGAAACTAGTTTCTCCCGATGGACACCGTCAACCAGGTAGGAGTCGAGGACGGCCGCACGGTCGTCAATCGACGCGAGCTGCAGCGCTGCAACCAGATCGGTAGCACCTTGACCACCCACCGAAAGGACTCGATCGAACACGCTGGTGTTGAGCATCGAGCGATCCGCGAGGATTTCTACGCCGCGCGTCTCAATGACCGCATCCACCTCAGAGGCAGACAGCTTGTAGTTGGGGGCAGGCAGGTGGCGATCCACACTCTGCATGAGGAAGTTCATCGCGTTTGCCGTGAGGCTTCCGTCGTAGAACGGCGCTGTGTAGAGCGTGAAGTAGCGGTCGATGAAGCCGGACCGGACCAGGTTCCTAGCGAGCGGCGAGGCGAGGCCCTCGAGCTCCTCCAGGAGGTTTCTGCCGCTCGCGTCGACGTACTCCGGCTGCCCCGAGAGTTCTGCAAAGCCAGCTTCTCCTAGCGCTGCTCGCTCGGCTTGCAGGGTGCCAAGCTCGCCCTCAAGTTCCGCCCGAGTGACCCGACCCCAGGTATCGGTGCTGATTGGTGTGTCAAGCGCCGCAGCGGCATCCTTACGAGCAACCGTGAGCCGAGTACCGCCGATCGTCAACTGGATCTGATCAACGTCATCGGCGAAGCTCCTCCAGAAGTCAGCGCTATGAACCTGCTCGGAAGACTGGTCTACGCCGCTCAGTGAGATAGGCCCTACTGCGTTTGCCCGCTGCCCAAGGTGCCGAGCGAGTCGTGCAGCGTATGCCTCCAGGCGCTTGCCGAGGTCATCAGCACGCTCGTTAGCACCGTCGAGGCTCTGGAGCCTTTGCATGATCGCGCTCGCCCGTGCAGCTCGATCACGAAGCCCGTAGTCCGTGATTGCAGTTGCCCGATCGTACAGATTGTTCAGCTGACTCGCCCCCGAACGAATTGCTTCGAAATCCCCGAGATGGGTGCTCTTGTAGACGATCATTGCGAACAGTTTGTTGCGATCAAGGTCGAGCCCACCCAGCGCGCCCGGAGGAAACACCCGGTTCTCGAAGATCTGGAACTCCGTGCAGATATTCCAAATAAGCCGCATGTCGGTCAAGTCACTCGCGACGAGGGATGTCAGCCGATTAGAGATTCCGGTGATGCCACGCTCCTTGAGTGCCCGCCGAAGTACCGTAACTGCGTTCTCCTTGGTAAGGAACGGAACCACGGGAATGACAAGGTCAAAGAACTTCGTCCGGTTAGATCGGGCCTTCTCAAGCTCTACGCGCTTCTCTTCAGGCGATGATGTTGCCTCCACAGGCGCGGGGTCGCTCGGCGCATCAGACGAGCGGCTTGGGTTCGCAACGGCGGTCGACCGTAGACCGATCTCCTCGAAGATGCTGTCGCGGATCGCGTAGACAAAGCGAATCTTCCGACCGCCAAGCTGCTTCGCACCATTTAGCAGGGTATTGAGCGCACGCAGTGTCTCGAAGATATGCGGGTCTTCGAACCTATCGATGTCCTCAAAGATGACGATGGTGCGACGGCGGTCGACTTCGAAGTAGTAGACAATTTCGTCCAGGAACTGATCAAAGTAGGTCGTGTCACCACTCGACAGCGCAAGTTCGGCTTTCGCGACAGTCAGTCCCTTTATCTGAATCCGGTTGTGCACAAGTACGAGGGCCACATAGGCAGCAATTGCCGCAAAGCCGCCGATCCAGATGTCCCGGTGTAGTCCGAGGCCCGTCATCTGCTGAAGCTGCGCAGCCCAGCCGTCCAGCGCGGCACTCCACCCCGCTACCTTGAACACAAGGGTCGTCAGTGCACCGAGCAGCAGCGCGAGCGCGATGGAGCGAATCCACGTAAAGCGCCCGATGCGCCGAAACCGAGACCCTGGCAGCTTTGCGGGCCGCTGGCGGTAGAGCAGCTGCTTGACGATCTCCTTCTGGATACGATTCGTGGAGCTCTTTTCACCTCCCCCGTCGTCGCCGAGGCCGAGCGTGGAGAGTGAAATCTGGACGACTTCAGCGCTGTGCGTGCGCATGATCTCGCTCAGGATGCTGCTCTTGCCTACGCCATATGCGCCCGAGAGCGCGATATTCTTGAATTCCTCGGGACGACTCAGTGCACCCTCGATCGCCTCGACGTAGAGTCCGTGCTCGTTCGGGTCGAACCTAGCGGTGAGGCTCGCGTAGCTTGTGTTCGCCAGTCGCACTACGGGCGGGAACGACCTCACCCACATAGCGGCGTCCGCGAGCCACTGCCTCACTGGCACCCGGACGCGCTGCGGTAGTGGCAGCTTGTCAGCCATCAGAGACACTTTCAAGGTCGAATAGGGTGGCGTCGTCGGGCTGCTTGGTGAGGGCGGCGTAGCGGCGGAGCATGATGCGCTGTCGGTCCTCGACTGTGGCGCTGTCTTTGACACCGAAGGCGGCGTCGATCACCTTGTCGATCGCGGCGTGCGCCTCAAGGACCGGTTCGGGAATGCGGCCTGGCTCGTAGAGGTCGGCGAGTGACTTGTCAGGGAACTGGGCACGAGCCGCCGTGAGCTGGGCGGCTGCGGCCACGAGCGCCGACCGGCGCTGATCGCTCAGCGTCGGCAGCGGGAACGAGTTGTAGACGAAGGTGTTTGAGAAGCGGAGCCGTGACTCCAGCCTCCCTCCAACTCCACGCATCCAGAGGATGAACATCGTCGAGGAGAGGACGCCCAGGGCGAAGCCGTCGGGGTCTTTAACCATTGCGTTTGCATCGCCGCAGATGACTTCCGGCGCCAGTCGTTTGGCCGTGAAGAATTCTCTCGTCTCCCCGACATGACGAGGAATGGCCAGATACTCAGTGTCCGGCTGACGCCGCTCATCGAAGAGGTGCGCAGTCGCAGCCTTCGCGCGAGTTGGCGCCTTCGTGCTCTTCAGCCGGAACTCTCGCACCGCAGCGACGCGTGCTTTGAGGACAGGACTCCGCTCGATGGTGTCCGCGTCGACGCCCTCTAGCCAGAGGCACCAGCGTTCCTTGTCGTAGAGGAGCTCGTCGGCCCCCATGAAGGGCCGCAGGAACCTTGAGGCAATTGGGTCGGCCCGGATCGCGTTGACCGCTGCAACGTCGGAGGCTTTCGGAACCAAGTTGCCATTGTCCGTGGGTTGGCTTCCCTTAGTTACGACGGGCAACTGGCTGACGAGCGGTCGAGTGCTGCTCGAGACAAATATCCTCGGCATCGGCAACAGGTAGGCATTGATATTGGCAACCTGTTGCGAGGCACCGGCACCCTTCCCGCCCTCCGGGTATGTCCAAAGGGTTGCCTTCGGCACATTGTCCTGGCGGCGATCGAAACCGATGATCGATACGTGGACCGCCGCTCCGTCAGGCGCTTCCGTGGACCATTGGAACGATCGATGCGCGAAGCGGCATCGCCACCCAGCATTGAAGATGGGTCTCCAAAGGAACTCCGCCGCCTCGCCTTGCGAAACCGAGTTCGTGGATACGAAGGCCCAACGGCCCGGCGTTGTGCCGTAGTACTGCAGTGCAAGCGCGTACCAACTCGTCACATAGTCGAGGTACCCCTTGTAGTTCGCGCCCCAAATGCGCTTGGTATCCGCGGTCTGCTCTGGCTTCTTGGTGTATTGGCCGATAAAGGGCGGGTTTCCGACGATGATGACGTCTTCGGTCGGCTCGACCACCGCAGACCATTCATAGCGCAACGCGTTCGCATGCACGATCGTCGATGACACCTTAATCGGGAGACGGTCGGGCACGATGCCGAAGTCGTCCTGCATTCGGAGGTTTGCCTGGTGGTCGACGAGCAGCATCGCGGTCTCCGCGATGCGTGCCGGCCATTCGTTGATCTCGATGCCAAAGAAGTGATCGGGCGAGACCTTGAGGTCGAGCGTGATGTCGACGGACTGCAGTGCGCTCGTCGCGCCTTTCTCGGTGATGTCGAGGTCACGCTTCGCGAGGAGGAGGTCCTGCTCGATCGCTCGCAGCTCTCGGTAGGCGACGATGAGGAAGTTCCCGCAGCCGCAGGCCGGGTCCATGACGCGGACCCGACCGAGATCGTTGTGCAGTTTCGTCAGCTGTCCTCGGTCGCTCCGTCCCGACTCAAGCCGCTCACGGAACTCATCGAGGAAGAGCGGGCCGATCGTCTTGAGGATGCTTTCCTCGGTCGTGTAGTGCTCACCGGCGGCACGCCGGGCCTTCTTGTCGTTGACCGTCTGGAACATCGACCCGAACACGGCTGGAGAGATCACCGACCAGTCGAACTCGCCCGCCTCGATCACCTGGTTCCGGAAGGCCGCGGTGAGCGGGCCCATCTGTAGTGGGTCGTGGAAGAGGCCGCCGTTGACATAGCGAAACGCGGCGAGCTCCGACGGAGTGTTCGACGCTCGTCTGCTCTCCTCGGTGTCGAGAATCTCGAAGAGCGCGGCGAGGTCAGCGGCCAACGTGCCTCCCGAAGTGTGCTCGACGACGAAGGGCTGAAAGAGCACCGGCGCCTCACCGTGGACGCTCCGGCGCCACATCGCGGTGTCGTCAGCGAACCAGAGGAACAGCAGGCGGGCCAACAGGAGCGTCGCGTTCCGTTCGTCCCAGCCGGCGGCGTCGAGCGCGGCGTACAGCCCACCCATGAGGCGCGCGGCCTGTGCCGACGCGGTCTCTGCTTCGTGGTCGAAGGCGGCGCGCATTCGCGACAGTAGCTCGGGAAGCTTGAGGTCCTCGTCGAAGCCGATCTTGATGGCCTCGAGTTGCCGGACGAGCCGCTGGTCGTCGCTGCCGACCTTGTATTCGTGCATGACGAGCTTCGCGTTAGCGCCGCCGAGCTGCGCCCTGCGCGGCCAGCGCCAGGCTTGTGCGTGCTCGTCGGCGAAGATCACCAGGCGCTCGTGGCTGTGCGCGCCGACCTGCTGGTCGATGAGTCGCTGAATCTGCTTGGGCGGGAGCTGCGCGCAGTACCAGACGCGCAGACCTTTGAACCCGGCGACCTGCTCCAGCTTGTATTGGACGCCGTCGACCGGGATCTGGAGCGGCGGCTGGTCGGGGTTCGACCAGTAGAGGTGGTCTCGGAAGAGTTCGCGGAACATGCGCTGGTCGATCAACGCCAGCAGCGGTGAGGTGGTCATCACTTCACCCCCATGGTGCTGACGATGCGGATGGAGTCATTGCCGCGCTGCTCGATCACGAGACGCTCGTCCCGGTGCAGTGCCGCGAGACGACCGGCGAGTTCGTCGTCGGTCGCGCCATTCCGAATCGCATTCCTCAGCCGACGATCCGCCTCGTTGGTGAGTGGATGCTGGAACAGGAGATCGAGCGCAGCGTTGGTCTCGGCGCTCTGCGGAAGCAGTCCTGCGCCGAGCCGGTTCCAGACAGTCTTCCGCACCCCGCGCAGCCGGCCGGCAATCGCGACCGGCGTCGCGAGGTCGCTGCGGATGAGCTCAGCGACGAGGTCATCGTGGCTATGGAGACGCTCGAGCGCCGGCTCCTCGGGCGTGCTCTGGAAGAGGCGAAGGGTCTCGATGCCGGTGAGGAGTTTCGTTTCGCCGTCGAGCGAGATCCAGCCGAAGACATCGATGCCCGACTCGGTGCGAACGTAAGCGGCGATGCCCTCGTCGACATCGCTGACCCGCTTCGAGCGGGTTGCGTCGAGCAGGTCGGGCAGGTGCTCGACCTTCGCCGCGATCTCCGGGGTCTGCTTCTGGGCGTTCTGCCACCACATGTAGGCGAGGCTTGCGGCGTCGATGTCGTCCTCTTCGGCCGGCTCGTCGAGGCGGCCGTTGTAGAGCTCCTCGATGACCTTGATCTCGTCGTCCGTCCCGAAGAACCGCTCGTCGGAGCCGAACGCCTGAGCGTTCTTCGCCAGCCGGTCCGCGATGCGCCGACGAAGCGACAGCACACCGTTCAGCGTGCCGTGGAAGATCGAGTAGAGCAGCACCTCCGGGGCTGTCTGCCCGACCCGGTCGACTCGACCTGCGCGCTGCACCAGCCGCACGATGGCCCAGGGCAGGTCGTAGTTCACAACGACGTGCGCGTCCTGGAGATTCTGCCCTTCGCTCAGCACGTCGGTGGAGATGAGCACCCGCAGTTCGTCTACCGTCTCGCCCTCCGGGATGAGGGCACGGTTCGAGATCGGTGAGAAGCGGATCGCGAGCTGTGTCGGGTCCTCGTCGTCGCCGGTGGCGGCGTCGACCGCGTCGATGCCGTGCGCTCGCAGGGCGCTGTTGAGGTAGTTCGCGGTGTCCTTGTACTCGGTGAAGACGAGCACCTTGTCCGCAGGGTGCGTCTGCTCCAGGAGCTTGATGAGCTCGGCGAGCTTCGAGTCCCGCGTCGCGTCCCATTCGCCGTAAAGGTTCAGCAGTCCGCGGATCGCGTCCGTATCGGCAGTCAGGTGTTCCCGCAGCGCTGGGGTGAACAGTTCTGGCCGCACCCAGTTCACGTAGTCGGGAGTTTCATTGTTGAGCGCTTCATATCGCTGCGCCGCAGCATCGTTGAGCCGTTCGGCATCGTCGACCTCGTGTTCGATGAGGTCGTCATCGTCGAGCAGGTCCGCCTCCTGGATTGTGCCCGTCGGCAGAGCGAGACCGTTGTCGATCGCGTAGAGGAACATTTCGTTCCTTGCAACGTGGCGTCGGAGAGAGAGTGTAAAGGCGTGCCCACCGGACGACAGGCGCTTGTAGAGCGTGGTGCGAACGAAGGCGGCCGCATTCGATCGCGCCCGACGGAAGTTCTCGACCAACTCCTTCTCCTTCGCCGTCCACGACTTCTCCTTTGCAGTGTCGACGTAGTCGATCAGCGAGTAGCGCGGGAGGATGAGCTGATCGATCGCGTCGATCGTCACGTCATCGACCATCAGAGCCGCAGGGTCGTCGGGCGCGAACGGGTGATCGACCGGCACCGCGATCCGCTCCGGAAAGCGGAACCGGTCGCCGTTCGCGAACGTCAGGTACTTCTGGCCATCCTCGTCGGTCTCCGAGTAGTTGTTCTTGATGAACGTCCGGGTCCGACGGATGAGATGCTCACTCATCAACCGCTTCCAGTCGTCCGGGTCCTCGGACTTTCGAAAAGCTTGCAACGTCGTGATCTTGCCGTCGACCTTGTCGATGAGTCGGGGATCGGCGGCAAGGGCGTTGATCGGCGCGATGCCGAGATCGTCATCCGGCTGGATGAATAGCCCGAGCTGATTGGCGACATCCTCGAAACGACGGTTGTATGGCGTCGCGGTAAGCAAGAGGGCCTTCGCATTGGCGCGATCCAGGTATTCCTGCACGGCTTTATAGTCGCGGCGCTCATCATTGCGAAGCGTGTGCGACTCGTCGACGATGACGAAGCGGTAGCGACTCAGCGCGGGCAGCTGCGTGTGCGCGATGCTGTAGCTGACGACCTTGCCGGGGATGTCGTAGGTGTCGAAGTAGCCCTCCCACATCGACGTGAGGTTCTTTGGGCAGACGACAAGCGGAAGGTAGCCGTGCTCCTCGCGGAGCATGAGTGCGACGGCCACGGCAGTGATCGTCTTGCCCAGGCCGACGACATCACCGAGCATCGTGCCGCCTCGGGACATGATCCGCCGCGCCAGGGTGCGAACCGCAGTCGACTGGTACTCCAGCAGTTCCGACTTCACCTCGTTCGGCACGGAATACTCATCGAGGCCCTCACGCACATCGCGGGAGAGGTCGTAGCAGACTTTGAGGAAAACCTCGTAGGGCGAATGCGGCTCGATTGCCGCCCAGGACTCGTCGAGGAGGCTTAGCAGCTGCCCATTGATGAGATGGCTGTGCGGGTCGTTCCAGCGGTCCTCAAACCACTTCGCTAGGTCCTTGCCGCCACCCGATGAGTCGAGCACGTCGACGTTGAGTTCCAGGTTGCTCGCCAGACCGGAGGGTGTGAGGTTCGAGCTGCCGACGAAGCCGGTGATCGGGTTGTTGAGGTCGTCTCGGTAGAAGATATACGTCTTGCCGTGGAGCGGGCGACGGGTGAACACCTTGAACTCGACTCGCCCCTGCTCGATGAGTTCGCGCAGCGACCCGAGCGTCTCGCGATCGGACGCGGTCGGAGCCCCGCGCATGAGTTGGGTACGGAGGTGATCGAGTAGCTCATGCATCCTCGCGTGCGCCGTATCTCGGTCGGCGTCCTGTCTATCACGCCCGTCTACCGTGGCTTGGAGTTCCTCCAGCACCTCCACCTCAGGCCCGCCGGCCATCATGCCGAGAAGGATGCGTACGGTAGCTCTCGTCGGGTTTCCCGGCAGCGGCTTCGCCTTAACGATCTCGTCAAAAACTCGCCAACCACGGAGGTTGAAATAGCCGACGGCAACATCGAGCTGATCAAAAGCCTGGAGCGTTGCCTGGAGGTGATCACCGAGCCGGTGGTCTATGTTGTCAAAAATCCGGGTCAATGCGACGCCGCCGGTGTCATCGTTACAACTCGCATAGTCCTCTTCCCCGCTTAGCCGGCACGCTCCAAACCTGATCGAGCAATCACTATCTCAGTCTAGCGAGAAGGTCAGACACTCGGTCTCGACTGATCGAATCACCGACGAGCAGCCAGCGCTACCTACGCACTGACATCACCCGACCACCTTCCACCATCTGACCCGAATGAACGTATGCTACGATGCCAGCAGTCATCTTAGATAGGAGTCGGGATGCATGGTGGCGTGGTTCTGTTCCGGGGCACCGGAGCCGATGCCATGCGCTATGTCGAGTCCGACCGCTCCCGAGCAGACGACTATTACCTCGGCGACACCACCGGCATCTCATACACCGTCCTCGACGCATGCGGCGAAGCGAACAGCCGACCGCTCAGCGCTGAGGACTATGCGGGCTGGGTGGACTGGATCAACCCCGACACCGAAGAACGAATGGGCAGGCCACGGCTTGCAGGATCGGATCGTCAAGGCTCGCCTCGGTTCGCAGAGATGGTCATCAATACCCCGAAGTCGCTCTCGATCGCCGCCGCCCTCCACCCCGAAGTGTCCGAGGCCCTGGACGCGGCGCAGCAGGGCGCGCTGTCGGAGATTCAGCGGTGGCTCTCTCAGCACTCGGTGACGCGCGTCGGCCCGCGCGGGAAGCAGGAAGTCGTGCCAATCGAGCACATGCAGGTCGTCGGGATCACACACTACACTTCCCGCGCAGGCGACCCGCACCGCCACATCCATATGCAGGTCGGCACCAGGGTCTGGGCGGCAGCTGCGTGGCGGGCGCTGGATACGGCGGCGATGTTCAAGCAACAGGGCGCGATCCGGGCGCTCGGGTCTGCAGTGATCGCCGCCAGCCCTGAGCTTGCGGAGGTGCTGGATCGGCACGGCCTCACCCTTGACCCAGTGACGGGAGAGGTGACCGAGCTGGAGCCGTTCAATGCGCTGATGAGCAAGCGCGGCGCACAGGTGCGGAAGAACCTGGAACGGCTCGAAGCCGAATGGGAGGCCGCGCATCCAGGCCAGACGATGGGGCCAGTGGTGTTCTCCCGGCTCGCTGCGAAGGCGTGGGCGTTCGAGCGCCCCGCGAAGAAACCGACCACGACCCGAGAAGAAGCCGAATGGCTGACTGAGCTCCGAGAGGCCGGCTACGACCCCGGAACCCTCACCCGCAAGCCCGTCAGCGCGCCGGCGCGCTCCGACGAACTCTCGGTGCAGGAGATTGCGTCGCGCGCGCTGGATCGCTGCGCCGCCGAATCATCGGCGTGGACGCACCACGACGTGCAGGAGCAGGCCGCCCGCATCATCACCGAACACGGCGTGCGCGCTACCCACGGAGAGTTGCGGGAGCTGATCGCGCTCTCGACGGCGCTCGCACTCGAGGACTGCTTCTCGATCCTGCCGACCGGCGCAGCCGCACCGGAGCATGTGGCGCATCTCACGAGCTTGCGCGTGGTGCAGGTCGAGAGCGAGCTTCGCGACCTCCTCGCTGCCCGACTGCCGAAGAACGAGCAGCGCTATCGTGACGTGTCGCAAGTCGCTGCACGGCTCGGGCAGCGGCTCGACGCAGGCCAACTTCACGCGGCAGCAGCGGTCGCATCCGCCGATGCGCTGGTGATCGTGGAAGGCGCTGCGGGCGCGGGGAAGACCACGATGCTTGCAACGGCGATCGCCGCCGCGAACGATCAAGACCGAGGGGTGCGCGTCGTTGCGCCGACCAAGCGCGCTGCCGATGTTGCGCAGCAGGAACTCGGCGTGTCCGCTACCTCGGTTGCTGCTCTCGTGCACGCGCATGGCTATCGGTGGAACGAGGACGGCGTATGGACGCGACTCACGCCGGGCGCGACTGACCCGGCCACGGGTGCGACGTTCACCGGCCCGCCGACCGGTGCCGTGCTGCGGCGTGGGGATCGGATCGTGGTCGACGAGGCTGGGATGCTCGGCCAAGACACTGCCCTCGCACTGTTCGCTGTTGCAGCGGAAGCGGGTGCAACGGTCGCGCTCGTGGGTGATCGTGCGCAGCTCGCCGCTGTCGGTCGCGGCGGCGTCCTCGACATGGCCGCACAGATTCGCGGTCGCACCTTCGACATGGCCGAGGTACACCGCTTCACCGACCCCGACTACGCCGACCTCACCGTGCGAATGCGTGACCGCCGCGACCCCGGCGACGTGTTCGACCACCTCGACCGACTCGACCTCATCCGCGTGCACGCAGACAGCGACGAGTTGCAAGAGCACATCGCGCACAATGCCCGCGACGGGGAGATAATCACCGTCGCGAGCAACGACGAGGCGACGCGATTGAATGAGCGCATTCGGGAGGAGCGGATCGCTCGCGGCCTGGTCGATGACGTCACCACGACGAAGTGCAGTGATGGGCTGAGTGTCGGTGCGGGTGATCTGATCCAGACTCGCCGCAACGACACTGCGCTGGGTGTGGCGAACCGGCAACAGTGGATCGTGCAACGCGTCGAACCAGACGGCTCGGTCTGGGTGCGAGACGCGCACGACGAGCGCAAGCGGGAGCACACACGGCACCTTCCCGCCGAATACGTCAGCGAGCATGCGCACTTGTCCTATGCCGCGACCGCCTACGGCGTGCAAGGCGTCACCGCCCCCGCTTCGAACACGATCCTCAGCGATGGCATCAATGGTGCGGCGGTGTATGTCGGCATGACGAGAGGCAGGGGCGAGAACGCCCTGCACATCATCGCGGAGAGCCGTGCCGAGGCGCGGGCACAGTTCATCGATGCGATGGAACGCGACCACGCCGACCGAGGCCTCGCAGACGCGACCGAACGCGCGACTGAGGCCGTGCGTGGCCTCATTGACGACGGCCCGGTGAAACTCGTGAACACCCGCATCGCACAACTCATTCAGGATGCGGAGAAGGCCGAGCATCGCGCCGCATGGTGGGAGCGCGTCGGTGCGCGCCTCGACCAGCAGCACGAGCACCAGCAGGCAGAGAAGGAGGAGCAGGCCGCCGTGATCCAGTCCGTGACAGAGGCGGCAGTTCGAGTGCGCGCCGAGGTGCAGGAACCGCTCACGGTGGTCGCCAAGAAGGAAGGCGCCGAGCACCTGGCCACGCTCGACCAAGAGACAGTCACACTGACAAAGCTCAACGCGTCGGGGAGGTTCGGGAGACGCGCCGCACGCAAAGACCACCAGGCCGCCACCACACTCGCGGCCAAGAGCCGTGCCCGCGTTGCAGACCGTTGGGGCACAACACCCGACGATGCCGACACGCTCATCGGCTGGGCCTCGCGCGCAGCAGAACGGCTCGCCGCACGCGACCCTCGCGTAATCGAGGCCGAACAGCGTGCCGAAGCCGCCCGCGTTGCCGGGGAGGAGATGGGCAAGCGACACCGCAGTGAACGCCGCGCGCACCACGCAAACATCTTCGGAGCTGAACAAGTACGACGTGACCCCCTGCGCTACGAGTTCACCCACGCCGACCGAGAAGCCGCCAAAGCCCACCGCACCGCCGCAACCGCACGACAGGAAGCGGCCGCTTTGCGTGGCATGCCCGTGCAGGATGCCGCGGCCCGTATCACCGCCCAGCGCGAAGCCGCAGAACAAGCACGGCTCGACCGAGAGGCCCGCGCGCGCAAGCTCCACGCTTCCCACGATCCACTCAGTGAGAGTCGCCGCCGCACCGGCCCGCACAACGACGTGCCGAGGCTATAGTGAGCTTTCCCCCGAACGTCAGACCTCAGCGGTAGACTTTGGGCATGACGCCGAAGCTCGCAGCCTACATCGCAGAGGGTCGAACCCTCTCTGCCGATGAGCGCGAGATTGCTGCGCTCGCACTCCAGCAGATCAGCGACACCGAGCAGGCAGAAGTCGATGCTGCCTGGGATGAAGAGATCGACCTTCGGGTGGATGAGATTCTGACCGGCAAGGTCGAACTTGTCGACGGCGAAGAAACCCGACGCATGGCCCGAGCAATGCTGGCGGCCCGCCGCAAGTGAGCGCGCTACCTTGGCGCGAGCATCCGGCCGCTCGCGAAGAGTATCTGGACGCCCTCGCCTGGTATGACGACCAGGAAGCAGGACTCGGCGACCGTCTCGGTGATGACCTCGACGACGGTGTGGACTTCATCAGGGAGTGGCCGGATTCCGCGCCCCTCTATCGTGGCCGTCAGCGCATCCCTCGTCTTCGGCTCAAGGGCACCAATGTGTTCCCGTACGGCATCATCTACTTGGTTCCAGACGACGAGGTCATCGTCGTTGCGTACGCGCACGAGCGCCGCCGCCCTGGGTACTGGCGACAGCGACTCAAAGACCTCTGAACAAGCCCACCAGCGAGCTATCCCCGGCGACCGGGAGGCAGAAGCCCGCGAGCGCGGGTGCGAACGAGCCAGCCCTGCGCCGTGGCGTGAGCAACATCATTGATCTTCGCCATGGTGACCGCCGGAGCTTCATCGCCCTGGGATGAGAGCTTGCCGTACTGGAGCGCGACGAGTTCGTAGAAGTCCGGCGTCTGCTTCGGGTTTCCAAGCGGTTTGAGCAGATCGCGCTCGCTGATCTTCCGGCCAGACGGCAGCACGATCTTTCCGCCCGTGATCGTCACCGTGCGTTTCATAGCGAACAGCCGCTCGTTGATCGCCGCCTCGATACGAGCGGTCGGCAACGCACGAAGGTCTTGACTGGAGATGGGATCACCAGGTCGCCACGGAAGGTACACGACGCCCGTGATCTTCACTTCCTCCGGCACCGCGAACTGCTGACGCTGGAGTCGAATGAACACGCGAGTCGCGGTCGCTGCGTGCTCGATGTAACGCCACCGGCCGTCGATCGTCTCATTCTGCTCCGAGTCGAGCTGCGCCTGCCGATCCTCGGCAGTCACGACCTGATCGTTATAGCCGAGCGCTTCATCAAGAAACGCGCTCGCATCCTCGACCCGCTCCCCCGGAAAGCGGTCGGGCAGGTGCCACCCGTCGGGCAGGTCGTCCGGCACGAGCAGTCCGTCATAGGACTGGTCGCCGGGGCGATGACCGGAGGATGTGGGCATGTCCCGATTCTAGCGAGCAACACAAGCAACTAAAACACTTGCTGTTATCGGCGTGTTGTGATCTAATCTAAGATACTCGCTGCCATAGCAGCTACCATCTGAGCTAGATCGGAGAACACGATGGGCCAGAGCACCGCACCCACAGACGAGCACCGGCCTGCCCCGCTGTTCTACTCCGAGGAAGAGACCGCCGCGCTGCTCGGCATCCACCGCACGACGCTGCGCACGCTTGCCCTCGCGGGCGCGTCTCCGGTGGAGCCGATTCGGCTCACCCAGCACAAGCGCGTCTACCGTCGCATCGACGTACAGCGCCTCGCCGGGCTGGAGAAGTAGGCGACAGCATCATGGGAAGCATCGAGGCGTACGAGACGACGAAAGGCCGTCGTTACCGTGCCCTCTATCGCCGACCCGACAAGAAGCAGACCCAGAAGCGCGGATTCACGACGAAGAAGGCCGCCGAACTATTCCTGGCGACCACCGAGGTCAACATCGCCCAAGGCCGCTACCTCGATCCCTCACTCGCGAGGGTCACCGTGGCCGAATGGCTCCAGACATGGCTCGCCGCCCGCGGCGACCTTCGCGCCACGACGCACAGCCGGGTCGAGAACATCATCGACAAGCACATCACACCCGAACTCGGCAGCATCCCGATCGGCAACCTCACCCGGCTCCGAGTACAGGAATGGGCATCCGCACTGCCAGGCGCTCCCGCGACCGTGCGGAAGATCGTCAACGTGCTCTCCGGAGCACTACGGTTCGCGGTCGAGGACGAGCGCCTGCCATCGAACCCAGCCGCCAGACTCAAGCTCCCAAAGCCGACGAAGACGCGCAAGCGCTACCTCTCGCACGATCAGGTCGCGGCGCTCGCCCAGGCCATTGACAAGATGAAAGACGGCCGAGACTACGGCTACGGCCTCGTCGTGCTCACCCTGGCCTACTGCGGTCTGCGCTGGGGCGAACTCTCCGGGCTGCGAATCCGCGACCTCGACCTCGACTCGAAACACCCGCGCCTGACCGTCGAGCAGACCGTAGTCGCCGACAAGGGATACCAGCGCATCGAGCCGCCGAAGGACTACGAGCACCGGAGCATCCCAATCCCCGCGTTCCTCGTCCGGCTGTTCCGCGCACAGATAGCAGGACGCGACTCCGACGCTCCCGTGTTCTACGGCATCCGCACCGGCACCTGGCTGCGCAACCACGTCTATCGCGTCGGCTGGCTCGACCCCGCCGCAACCGCAATCGGACTGGGCGGACTCACGCCGCACGAGCTGCGACACACGGCAGCGTCGCTCGCCGTCAGCGCCGGGGCGAACGTCAAGGCCGTGCAGCGGATGCTCGGGCATGCCTCGGCCGCTGTGACCCTCGACGTGTATGCCGACCTGTTCGATGACGACCTCGACGGTGTTGCCACGGCCCTCGACCAGGCGGCGATGCAATCGGATGTTGCCAATCTGTTGCCAAAAGCCGCGTAGCGCCTCCGCAGCGCCCTGCGGCAGGAATGCGAAAACCCCCGCCTGAGCGGGGGTTTTCTTATTGGTGACCCCAGCGGGATTCGAACCCGCGTTACCGCCGTGAGAGGGCGGTGTCCTAGGCCGCTAAACGATGGGGCCGCGCTGACAACTCGACTATCTTGGCACAGTCGCGAAGTCGAAGTCAACTTGGAGTTCTACTAGCGTCAATAATCCCTGATCAGACAGCGTGTTTAAGGGCTAGCGCTCGTCCCGCGTGCGAGGGTCGAAATCACCCAGACCCCGCTGCGGCAGCGAAGAAATCTTCGTCACTTCCTCGGGTGTCAGTTCGATCGCGACCGCCGCGAGGTTCTCGCGCTGTCGCTGAGGGTTGCCCGAGCGGGCGATCGGCACTGCGCCAACGGCCCGGTGCCACGCGAGCACGACCTGCCCCGCAGTGAGGCCCCGTGCATCCGCCACCTCGAGCACGGGCGCGGCCTCGAGCACTTCACCACCACGGGCCAGCGGCGACCACGACTGCATCTGGATGCCTCGCGTCGCAAGTTCAGCGCGCAGCTCGGGGCGATTCAGCCCGGGGTCGCACTGCACCTGGTCGACTGCTGGCACGAGCCCGGTCTCCTGCTTGATGACGTCGAGGTGCTCTGGCAGGAAGTTCGAGAGGCCGATCTCACGGACCAGCCCATCCTGCTTCGCCTGCGCCATTTCCTCGAAGGCCTTCGGGTATAGGCCCAGCATGGGCAACGGCCAGTGAATGAGCCACGAGTCGAGGTACTCGACCCCGAGCCACTCGAGGCTGCGCTCGAGCGCGCCCCGCACATCCCCGTGGTCGTGACCGCGCAGCTTGGTCTGAATGAAGATCTCCTCGCGGGGCACGCCGCTCGCGGCGATGCCCCGGCCAACGGCGGCTTCATTTTCGTACTTCGAGGCAGTGTCGATCAGGCGATAGCCGACGTCAATTGCTGAGGCCACCGCACGCTCGGCCTCGTCGTCCTGAAACGGCCACGTGCCGAATCCGATGGGTTGGGTTGCAAAATCCGCGGAAGTAGTCATGGCTGGCACCCTAACGGGCTGGGTTGGGGAGAACTTCAGCGGCCGCACGCACAATGGGCGAGTGATTATCGTGACAACGAATGAAGTTCCCGGATTCCGCATCCTGTCGGTGCAGGGTGAGGTGATGGGTCTGACCGTCCGCAGCCGCGATATCGGCGCATCCTGGGCCGCCGGGTTCAAGTCCATCGGCGGCGGCGAGGTACGCGAATTCACGTCGCTGCTCTACGAATCGCGCCGCGAGGTGATGGGGCGGATGGTCGCGGATGCGCAGCAGCGCGGGTCGAACGCGATCGTCGCGATGCGTTTTGACACGAGCGAGATCGCGGGCCAATGGACGGAGGTCTGCGCATACGGCACGGCCGTGATCGTGCAGGCGCTCGGTCCCGATGACGCCGCCGCCACCCCGCAGTCGATCGACATGTGGCATCGCGACCAGCAGCTCCGGCAACCGTCGGCCCCGCTCGGCGCGCCGCACGATGTTCCTCCGCACGATGCGCCACCGACCGTCTTTCCGCCGAACGCC
Source organism: Gulosibacter molinativorax (assembly GCF_003010915.2). Classification (NCBI taxonomy): domain Bacteria; kingdom Bacillati; phylum Actinomycetota; class Actinomycetes; order Micrococcales; family Microbacteriaceae; genus Gulosibacter; species Gulosibacter molinativorax. The sequence continues at coordinate 1,855,315 of NZ_CP028426.1, forward strand.
CCCAGTTAGCACGTTGGCGCAGGCTTAGAGCAAGCCGCGTTCGAAGGCGACCCGAACGGCCGCCGCGCGGTCTGAGACACCGAGCTTTTGATAGGCGTGGTTCAGGTGCGTCTTGACCGTCGCCTCCGAGACCATTAGGTCTGCCGCGGCACCGCGGTTCGTACCCCCGTTCGCGATCACGCGGAGCACTTCGAGTTCGCGCGCCGTCAGCTCGGGGTCGTTGCGGCGGCCGGCCATCGCATCCAGCGCCTGAGGGGCGAGCACTGGCCTACCCGCAGCGATATCACGCACGGCCTGCAACAGCACCGGCCGCGGAGTGTCCTTGAGCAGGTAGCCGTGCGCTCCCGCGCCCAGTGCCGCGCGGATGTCTCGGTCAGTGTCGTAGGTCGTCAGCACGAGGATACGCGTGGGCACCTCGGCTGCGGTCAGCTCGCGCACCGCGTCGACACCGTCGCCGCCAGGCATGCGGAGATCCATCAGGACGACGTCCGGCAGCTCGCGCGTCACTACAATGACCGCCTCGGGCCCAGAAGCCGCCTCGCCGACTACTTCGATATCGCCTTCGCGTGACACCATGCTGATGATTCCGTCGCGGACAATTGGGTGGTCGTCAACTACAACGATGCGGATAGTCATGTCGGAACGGCCGCACTGATCGCGCAGCCCTCCCCCTCTCTCGTCTCGATGTCGAGAGTGCCGCCGAGTGCGCGCATCCGTTGCCGCATACCTGGTAGGCCGTGACCGTCAGCCAAAGCCCTAGCGTCGAAGCCGCGTCCGTCGTCGCGCACGTCGAGCCTGACTTCTTCGGGAAGGTAGCTCAGCGTCACGGCGACACGACGCGCCTGCGCGTGCCTCACGACGTTGCTCAGGGCTTCCTGGGCCACGCGCAGCAGTTCGCCGTCCCCCTCCGTCGCCATTGGCTCGCCGTCCACTTCGAAGCGGCTCTCGAGGCCAGCGGCAGTCGCGACCTGCCCGGTGAGCGCACGCACCGCTGCGGGCAGGCTCTCATCGTCGAGCCGCGGGGATGCGAGGGCCCTGACCGCGCGCCGGGCCTCGGCCAGTGCATCCCGCGCGCTCGTCGAGGCCCGAGCAAGCCTGGCCTCGCGGTCTGGGGAATCCGCATCCGCAGCCTCGAGCTGCGTAATGATCGCGACGAGCCCCTGCGCGACGGTGTCGTGAATTTCGCGCGAGAGCCGAGCCCGTTCATCCGCGATGCCCGTCTCGCGCGCCTGCGTCAGCAGCTGTTCTTGCAAGGCCCGATTGCGTTCCTCCGCGGCTTGGAGTTCGTCGACAGTGGTCTGCAGCGTCACGACGAATCGCTCGCGTCGCTCCTCGAGAAAATTGACCATGATTGCGATCCCGACGTTCACGGCGAAGAACACCATGAACAGGCCGAACGAGGCCATCGGCGACACGAAACCGCCGGACTGTGACAAGGCGAGCGACGCGGCGACGAGGCCCATCGCGAGCCCGCGCATCCACCCTTTGTGGACGCTCGGCGCGTCGAAGTACCCGAGGAACGCGTAGATGCCGGCGAACGGCGAGATACCGACGAGGACGAAGGTGAGCGCGAGGGTCGTCCAGAATCCGATTCGACGCACGGTGAGAGAGGCCGGGAACCAGGTCATGCCGATTCGGTAGAGCACGAGCACCGCTGTGATCGCGAGCATCGGTGTCACATGTTCAGGCCTGATCGCGAGATCTCGGAGCACGTAGGCCGTTGCGGCCGAGCCGATGGCGAGCACGATACCCGCGGGACCAGTGAAGTTTCGCGGCACCCAGCGGGGCTTTGTCTCAGCCGCGTTATCGCGCCGCGCCGAATCGGCGGGAGAGGCGCCCTTCCACGCCTCACCCGCATCGCGGTTCTCCGCATCGGCCACAGTCATACGGCCCATTGTCCTCGCCTGACCTTGGGCGGCGGTCATGGTCGGCACAGGGTTACTCCCATCTGAAGGTCTGGAGCGCAACCAGTACGCTGCCGACTCCCCACAGCACGAGCGCGAGGAACGGCTGCCAACCGAGCTCGATACCGAGGCTCGCGTTACTCATCAGCGTTGCGGCCGCGCCACCGGGTGTCCAGTCGGCGATCGCCGCGACCCAATCTGGGAACAAAGCGCGCGGAACCCACATGCCGGCGAAGAACCACATCACGATGGCGACGACGGCGCCGACTCCACTCGCGACTTTCGCGCTCGGGATGACCGCAGCCAGCATCGTGCCGACCGCGAGGATCGACGCGGCAGTGACGAGCATCACGAAGATTTGGGACGGCAATGCGCTGAGCGACCCTTCGCCGAACAGCATCGGGAAGCCGAGCATGAACAGGCTCGCGGCCACGACGACAATGAACACCATGGCGAGCACCGCGAACAGCAGCTGCCCCGGATGCACAGGGGTGGTTCGCAGCCGGCGCAGGAAGCCGTTCTCTCGGTACTGGCCCAGGATGAGCGGCATGATTTGCAGCGCGAAAATCGTGATGGCGAACACGATGATCGTGGGTTGGTACGCCTCGACGACGCTGAGTCCGCCGAACTGATCGAGCGGCTGTCGCGCGCCCGGGATGACGCTCATCACGATGATCGCGGCGAGCGGGAGCAACAGCGTCCAGATGAACACCGCGGGAGTACGCCAAAGCTGGCGCATTTCGAGTCGGAAAAGTTTGGCGGTGGCATTGGTGGTAGTCATGATTAGTTCTCCATGGCGCGCAAGTACGCGTCGTCCAGGGTCGGTTCGGTCACTCGCAGTCGACGCGCCCTGATGCCGCGTTCGATGAGCACCGTGAGCACATCTTGTGGGGTATCGGCGTCGCCGATCACGACGACCTGCTCCCCCTCCGTCGTGAGGCTGGTGATGCCGTCGATGCCACGCAGGATGTCCAGGTCAATTGCCGGGTCGGGCTCGAAACTGACGGTGTGACCGCCGCTTCGGGCGGCGATTTCGTGCGGCGCGCCCTCGGCGACGATGACGCCGCCGTTGAGGAGGTAGATGCGGTCGCACAGCCGCTGCGCCTCCTCCATCGAGTGGGTGACGAGCAGCATCGTCGTGCCCGTCTCCGAAAGCGCCTCGAGGTACTGCCAGATGTCTCGGCGTGCGGCGGCGTCGAGACCGGTGGTCAACTCATCCAGAATCGCCACCTTCGGTCGGCCGACGAGTGCGAGCGCTACGGAGAGCCGCTGTTTCTGACCGCCCGAGAGCTTCTCGAAGAACTGGCCGCGATGCGGCTCAAGGCCGAATCGTCCGAGTAGCTCATCGGTGGGAACCGGATTCTCGTAGAACGAGGCGAAGAGGTCCAGCGCCTCCTCGACCGTGATTCGGTCAGGCAGCTGGGCCTGCTGCAACTGCATGCCGAGCACGCGTCGCAGCCCCGGGTCGCCCGAGGCTGGGTCGATGCCGTGCACGCTCATCGTGCCGGCGTCGGGGGTGCGTAACCCGCCGATCATTTCGACGGCGGTGGTCTTGCCCGCACCGTTCGGGCCGAGGATGCCGACGATCTCACCTTCACTCACGCTCAGGTCGATGCCGCGAAGCACCTCGCGCCCCTTGTATGACTTCTTGAGTCCGTGGACAGTGATTGCATTCATGACAACAGCCTCCCAAGCGGATGCTCGGGAGGCTTCGTCTAGGTGGTCCTACTTCGGGTCAACCGATCGGTTGAGGGCAGCGCTAGGCGGAAACCTCGGCGCGCTCGCGGTTCACTAGCGGGATGACCTGCTCGCCGAAGCGCACGATGTCGACCGCCGGGTTACCGAACTGCAACAGCAGGAGGTCGAGGCCCGCGGCCTCGAACTCGCGGATGCGCTCGGCGACCTGCTCGGGCGTGCCGACAAAGTTGGGGCGCAGGCCGCGGTTCGAGACCGAATAGTCTTCGAGCGAGACGTTCACGTTCAGCTGCGACTTCGAGATGAAGTCCTGGTACGACTCGTACCCCTTACTGCCCTCGGAGACGTTCGTGATGCGCTGGTACTCCGCCTGCGCTTCTTCCGCGGTGTCGCGCACGATCACGAACGCGGCCATGCCGTAGTTCGCGAACGGCTCGAGGCCGGCGCGCTCACGGCGGCCGCGCATGTCCTCGACTTTCTCGCGCAGCTCCTCAACGGTGCCGCCGTGGGTCACGTACGAGTCGGCATAAGTCGTGATGGATGCGCGGCCCGCCTCTGACTCTCCGCCCGCAAAGATGTGCGGGGCCGGCTGGGGCTTGGGCTCGAGGTAGGTGTTCTCGAACTTGATGTGCTTGCCATCAAAGCTCGCGGGCGACTGCGCCCAGAGCGCCTTTAGCGCATGGACGTACTCGGCGGTGAACTCGTAGCGGTCGTCGTGCTCGGGGAACTCGATGCCGTACTGACGCGCCTCCTCGGCCCACCATCCCGACACGATGTTGAGGCTGAAGCGACCGTTCGAGAGGAACTGCTGAGTGGCAGCCTGCTTCGCGGCGAGCTGTACCGGGCGGTGGTAGATCGGACGGATCGCCGCGAGAATCTCGAGCTTCTCAGTCGACGCGACAAGCGCCGAAGCGAGGGTCCATGCATCCAGGACTGGGCCCTCGTTGCCCTTGATGTCGCTCAGGTTCAGTTCGGGAACGAGCGTGATGTCGAAACCGAGTCGCTCTGCGTCGCGGGCGATCTGCTGCTGCGCGGGGAGATCGAAAGCGAAGGTCTCGTCAACGTTTCGCAGCCAGCTGTCGGTAATTGCAGTCCAATAGCCAAAGCGCATTTCTTGGGTTCTTCTCTCTAAAAATTGTTGTGGCCGGTCCCTGAGTAGCGAAGCGTATCGAAGGGGCCTTTCGATACGTCGCTTCGCTCCTACACAAGGATCGTGAGCGCGTACCGGGGCGGGCTACGCGGGCTGGTGAAGCTGCTCGAGCTCCTGGCCGAGCACGCGGGCAACCGCGCGGGCTCCGGGGAGCTCGACAGTCGCCTCGACGTCCGGGTTGTAGTTCGTGTTCGTGTTGATGTCGTAGACGATGACGCGGCCGTCGGCGGTCTCGAAGAACTCGATGCCCGCGACCTCAATACCCTGCGCCGCGAGGAACGCCTCGAGGTTGCCGATGAGCGGGGTCGCGGCCGAGATCTCGGGACGGATGCGGAACAGGCCGCTGTCGGCGGGCACCTCGCACGCGGCCGAGGCCGCCACGAAGCCACCGATTTCGGCTGCTGCGACAGTCAGGTTCGCGAGGTCGATCGTGCTCGCGGCACCGTCAGCACCGTCGGCCGGGACCGCGCAGGCCTCGGCCGGGCACAGCTCGAAGCTGCCAGCGGAGGTGTCGACGCGAACCGCGTAGAGGAACTTGCCGCCGACAAACTCGGCGCGGGTGATGAACGGCTCGGCCGTGACGACGTATTCCTGCAGCAGCGTGATGCCGTCCACGGGCTCTTCGAACTCGTCCGATGCAACGTATGCGTCGAATTCCTCGTAGCTCTCGAAACGACGAACGCCGAGACCCTTCCCGCCCTGGTTGTGCTTCGTGATGAACGGCAGCTCGAACTCGCGCGCCCGCTCGCTCAGCGCATCCTTGCCGAACACCGCGACAGTCTTCGGCACGTCGAAGCCGGCTGCACCGAGGGCCGCGTACTGCGCAACCTTCGACACCTCGAGCTCGAGCACGGGCGAGCCGTTGACGACGCGGCGTCCGTGCGCCTCGAGCCAGCGGAGGATGGCGCGAGCATACTCCTTCGCGTGGTCGTTGCCGCGGGTGTGCGACGACGCGCTCAACCGGGACCAGAACACGCCCTTCGGGGGTTCCGCACCGAGGTCGATCGAGCCGGAGGTGAGCTCGAGCTCGCGGTAGGGCACGTTCTCGGCCTCGAAGCCGGTGCGCAGCGCGGGAAGCCACTCGGGGTTCTCGTGCAGGATGTAGACCGCCGGGGCGTTCTGGGATTCGTTCGTCATGTGCTCAGTTTCGTGGATGCAGGGCTGCTCGGCAATTGCGAGCGTCACATTGTGTCGTTATGGGGATTCGAACGTTGAGTAGCCGCGAAGCGGCGTATCGAAACGGGCGACGCCTCGATACACGCGCTTCGCGCGCACTCGGCGAGCGGGGGTGTCGCTCCGCGCGTACTCGGCGAGCGGGAGTGTCGCTCCGCGACCTACTCTGCAGGCGAAGCGCGCTAATGGGCGAGCAGTTCGCTCTCGTCGAAGCGGGATGGGCGGATGCCGTCGAGCGCGCTCGACGCGTTCTTGTACGCATCGCGGTACCGCGCGGCCGGGTGCGAGTCCTTGACTCGCTGCTGGCCCTCGCCGTACAGCGCCTCGCGAAGCGTCGTGCCGGTGTACTCGGTCTGCGCGCGGCCGCGTCGCTGCAGCTCGGGAACCACGTACTCGACGAGGTCCTCGAACGTGCCCGGGGTCACGGCGTAGGCGAAGTTGAAGCCGTCGATGCCACCTTCATCCACCCAGCGCTCGAGCTCGTCGGAGACGGTGGTCGGGCTGCCGACGATGACCGGGCCCATGCCGCCGATCGCGCGCTGCTTGACCACGTCCTCCACCGTCCACTTGCGATCAGGGTCGAGCGTCGTGAGCGATGCGAGCACCGAACGCAGGCTGTCGTTTTCGACCGCCTCGAGTTCCTGGTCGGGTGCGAACTCCGAGAAGTCGAGGCCGGTCCAGCCGCCGTAGAGCGCGAGCACGCCCTCGGGGGATGCGTAGCTCAGGTAGTCCTGGAACTTCGCCTGCGCCTTTTCATCGGTCTCGTCGACGATCACAGTCACGAGCGCGAAGATCTTGACGTCGTCGCGCGAGCGACCCACGGCCTCGGCCTCGTCGCGGATCGAATCCGACACGACGCGGGCGCCCTTCGGCGACGCCGGCGAGATGAACACGCCCTCGCCGTGCTTCGCGGCAAACTTCTGGCCGCGCGGCGAGGCGCCCGCCTGGAAGATTACGGGCGTGCGCTGCGGCGACGGCTCCGTAATCGCAATGCCCGGAACCTTGAAGAACTTGCCGTCGTGGTTGATCGGGTGCACCTTTGCCGGGTCGGCGTAGACGCCGCGCTCCTGGTCGAAGACGACCGCGTCGTCTTCCCACGAGCCCTCCCAGAGCTTGTAGGTAACGTCGACGAACTCGTCGGCGATCTCGTAGCGGTCGGCGTGCGCGAGCTGCTTGTCGTAGCCCATGTTTACTGCCGCGCTGTTGAGGTACGACGACACCACGTTCCACGCGACGCGGCCCTTCGTGAGGTGGTCGAGCGTGGCAAACTTGCGCGCAAGGTAGAACGGCTGGTCGTAGGTCGTCGCCGAGGTGACGCCGAAGCCGAGGTGCTTCGTGACCGCGGCCATCGCGGGCACCTGGAAGAAGGGGTCGTTCACCGGCGTCTGGTCCGCATCCCGCAGCGAGGGCGCAACCGAGTCGCGGTACACGTTGTAGGTGCCCAGCACATCCGCGATGAAGATCGAGTCGAAGCGACCCTTCTCGAGCGTCTGCGCGAGGTCAGTCCAGTATTCGAGGTCTTTGTAGCGGTGCGCCTGGCTCTCCGGGTGGCGCCACGTACCCGACGATTGATGCGACACGCACGTCATATCAAATGCGTTCAGGATGATTCGTTTTGCCATGGCGGTCTCTCCGTCCGTTCCCGGACGGCGGGAACGCCAAGCCTCGATCAGTACTTGAAGAGTCTGCCGGGCGCGGTTCCGGAACGTAAGACGGGGCGCCTCATAGCGTCATAATGCTTGATCGGGCGTAATAATCGGGATCGCCTGGGTCGGCACATCCTCACCTCCAACGAGCAAGAACTGCGCCTCGTGCGGGCCGAGGCTCACCGGGAAACTGTGGAGATCATCCACCCGCCCGATCGTCTCGCGATCAACCGCGCTCGAAACGAGGCGCCGCGGTGGCAGCTGCTCCGAGCGGATCGTGCCGACAATCGGTCGGTTCGCAAAGTTCAGCACCGTGATCTGCAGCTGCGCATCCGTCGCCGTCGGGTCGCCGTCGTCGAGGCGATGCACGAGCACGAGCAGTGCCGGGTCGGAGACATCCGGCACATCGAGCTGCGTCGCGAACGGCAGTCGATAGCGCTCGCGAATGCTGATGAGCTCGCGCAGGCGGTTCGCGAAGGATGCGTCATCGGCGAGTTGTTCGGGCAGGGAGCCATAGAGCGTGCGGGCTCGCGGAAGGCCTGCTGGCGAGTGGGTCGCCTCGGGGTTAACGCCCATGAGGTCGACTCCCCCGCGCTCGATCCAGCGGGTGTCACCATCGCCGATCAACCCCGCCACGTCGCCACGCGGCACGGTCAGTGCGCCAAGCATGTCCCAGGCTGAGAGCGCGAAGACGCCGGGTTGCCAGGCGTTGTAGGCCGCGAGGAGCAGGTGTGCGCGACGGACCGCATCCGTCACCTCGCCCTCGATCTGCTCGAGGCGTGTGACTCCGAGCGCCGCCGCCGAGACCGTCGCCATCGTGCACGCGATGCCGTTGGTCGTGAACACCAGGTTGTAGTCGATGTCGCGCCCGACGAGCGCGTGCTGCAGTTCGCCACGGATCGTCGCCGCGAGCTGCGCGCCGGTGATCGTGTCATCGCGGAACTCGTACTCGTCGTGCATGTGCCGGGACTCCCAGTGCACGAGCTCGTACGTGAGTTCGTCGTGGTTTTGCAGGCCGTGGATGAGGCTCACTGGCTGGATGCCCGCCTCGAGTGAGGTGCGCAGGGTCAGCCGCAGGAACTCGGTGTCGCCGGTGAGGAGCGCGTGCTGGTATCCGGGCCGGGTGATGAAGTCGTAGGAGAGATCCGCGCCCGCGAGCCCCGCATCCCGGATGTCTTCGACTGTGAGGTTGAGCTCTTGGAACGAGAACCCGCCGACCTTGCGGATCATGCTCGCGATGAACTGGTTCGCCGCGTGCGAGAGCGGATGCCCCTCCGACCACGCGGGCTGCCCGTCCGGCCCGCGCTCGGCGGCGAGGAAGCCGTTCGCGTCGAGCCGCAGCGCGCTCGCACCGAGGTCGCCGAGCGAGTGCAGCGCATCCCCCGTCACGAGGCGCATCGCCGAGTACGTTGGGTCGAGCCAGTTCAGCGTCGGCTGGCCTTCCTTGAAGTAGTGGAGGTAGACCCAGCGGCGCACCTTGCCGTCGACGCCGAGCACCGGCCGCGTCGCGCTCCAGTTCGTTTCTTTCACGCCCGGCTCGTAGAAGATGACGCGCTGCAGCGAGCCGATGATGTGGCCCTTCTGCGTCAGAATCACTTCGGACTCGGGACTGATGTTCACCGAGTCGCCACCCTCGGGCACCTCTGGCAGCACATCCCAGTCCTCTTCCGGAATCTCGACCATGTGATAAATGCCGGGGTAGTCCTTGTACGAGATCTCGGCGAGGCGGAAATCGGCGCCCTTGCCCGTGTGACCGGGCACGATGTCGTCGATGATGATGCCGCCGTATTGCTCGGCCACGTCCGCGAGCGCCTGGAACTCCGTCTCGTTGCCGAACTGCTTGTCGATGCGCGTGCTGATGCGGTCGAACTGGCCGTCGACGCTGGGCGTGAACTGCCAGCCGACGATGCCGCCCGCAAGCTTGGTGGGCCCGGTGTGAATCGCGCCGATCCCGATCTGCTCGAACGCATCCCAGAGTTCTTCGTCGGCGATTGCGGCCAGGAAGGACTGGTCTTCGCGCGTGATGAACGCGGCGGGGTAGGTCGTGAACCAGACGGATGCGGCGTTGAGCGCCCGGCGTGGGTCCGGCATCGCGTATGTGTTGCGCCACATGCTCGAGCGGCCCGCGAGGCCACGGCCGATGACGCTCGCGTCCCCCAGCATCGACTGCTTACGCAGCCACTCGACGTACGCCGGGTTGCCGCCGTCCGCGCGAAGCGGGTCACCGGCCTGGTGTTGGATGCGGCTCGTCCCGAGACCCTCGCGAGGCCGGTTCCAGATGCGTCGCCGACGCTTCGGCTGCTGGTCGTCGTCCTGCGGGGGCTGATTCTGGTCGCCGGAATTCAATTCCACTGTGCTGCTCCAGGTCTGCGTCGTCGGGTCTCTTGCGGATACTCGCGGTTCGGTCAGCGCCTACCTACGTTCCGAGCCAGCCTACGGAGCGAACCTCAAACAGTTGTTGAGAGTGCGCAGGATCCTTGGAACTTTCGACGGGATCTTGAGCCCGGTCGAAAGGTCCTTGAGCCCGCCGAAAGGGCTACAGGCGCTTCGCGAAGAACACGCGAGAGTAGCCGTCCTCGACCGCGCGGTGCGTCTCGACGTAGCCGCGCCGCGGGTAGTAGACGAGGTTCTCGGTCATCGCCTCATTGGTGAAGAGTCGGATCTCGCTAGCGCTCTGTGCCCGGGCGAACGTCTCGGCGTATGTCATGAGCTCGGCCCCGAGACCTCGGCCCTGCGCATCCGGAGCGACCGCAATGATGTCGAGGAGCACGTGATCAGAGCGAAGCTGCAGCACGATGAACCCGGCAACGCACGCGTCGCGTTCGGTCACCCAAACCTCGCCCGCATCTACAAGTGCCGCGTAGTCGGCCAGCATTGGGGCTGGCTGGGTGTCCATCCGCTCTAGATAGGGAGTGAACGACGCCTCAGCGATCTCCCGAAGCCGCAGCACATCGTTGGACGTGGCTGGGCGAATCGGTGTCATGGTGGTTCCTCCGTGTGGGTCGAGGTGTGGAGATCTTGCATCCACAGGGAGGTTAGTTTCGCTCAGCGAGCCCAAGCAACCCGCGCAGCGTCGCGTCTTCCGGGTACGCATCCCGCAGTGCGCCGCGCACCCGCAACGCGGGGGCGAGCTCGTCGCGCACGCGCCGAAACTCGGCCCGGTTACTGACTTGCATGATGAACCCTTCGGCCGCACCGGCGCGCTGCCACTCGACCATCTCATCAGCGATCTCTTCGCCCGTGCCAGCGAACACTAGGCGGTCGCGGCCGAGCAGTCGCTCGACCGACTCGCCGAGCGTTCGCCCCGCATCCCGATCTTCGGTGAGGTGCTCGAAGAGCCACGTGCCCTCGTTGACGTGGCCGCGCGCGATATCTCGATCGGTGATGGTGGATGCGTCGCCCACCTCGATCTCCCGCTCGATCGCCCGCGAGACGCGGCCACGCAACTCGTCGAGCGCGCCGTGCCGCACGAGGTACTCGCGAGCGGCCTCGTCGGCCCGACCCGGCGCATCCGCGAACGCGATCATGACCTTGATGTAGAGCTTCGGTTCCGGTCGGTCGCTCCCAGCCATCGCACCCCGAATCCCCTCGCGGTACGCCAATGCATCCTCAATCGTCGTCTGCATCCCGAACACGCAATCGGCGCTGTGTGCCGCGAGCGCCATGCCGGGAGCCGATTGGCCCGCCTGAAAGATGACCGGCTCGCCCTGCGGCGAGCGCTCGATGTTGAGCGGCCCCGCGACCGAAAAGTGCTCGCCCCGGTGATTCAGCGTGTGGACCTTGCTCTGATCAAGGAAGGTCCCCGACGCGCGGTCCCGAGGGAACGCATCCGCCTCGTAGCTGCGCCAGAGCGCGCGAACGACGTCGATCGCCTCGGTTGCCCGCGCGTACCGGGTCTCGTGGTCGCGCTGCGCGTCGAGGCCGAAGTTCCGCGCGGCCCGGTCCCCGAGGGAGGTCACCACGTTCCACCCCGCGCGACCGCGGCTGAGGTGATCCAGCGACATGAGCATCCGCGCGAGGTTGTACGGCTCTTGATACGACGTCGAGAACGTGCCGACGAGCCCGATGTGGCTGGTGACGCCCGCGAGGAAGGACAGCGCCGAAAGCGGCTCGAACCGCGAGAGATAGTGCGCGGGGCTGTCGAGGTCGACGAACACGGCATCGGCGATGAAGAGGAAGTCGAACGTCGCCTGCTCAGCGATCTGCGCGACCTCGCGATACCAGTCCGGGCTCACGGATGCGTTGGTCGGCTCGCTCGGGTCAAGCCAGGCCCGTTCGTCGTCGGGCGCTCCGGATGCGGTGAGCATGGCACCGAGGTGGAGTGGCGGAAGGGCGTCTGGTTGCGTGGCCGACTCGCGAGAACTCATTTGTTCATTGTCTCACCGGCGCTGCGAGTGGCAGACAACACGGGCGCCCGCCGAACTGGGACGCCCGCCTGCCAACTCGTTGGCTTACTCGCGGCCAACCTTGAACGCGCGGATGACCTGCAGCACGCCCAGCACGACGAGCGAGATACCGAGCATCCACCACAGCGCGACGACATAGAGGGGCGAGAAGAGCAGCACCAGACCGGCAAGGATGCTGATCACGGCAAAGATTGCCGGCCACACCTTCGAAGTCGCGTGATGCAGAGTCGACAACGCCATGACGCCTTCCGCGATCCAGAGGATGCCAACCATGATGCCGAGGAAGATCATGAGCCACGCGGTCGTGGCGCCGAGGTTGAGGATCGCGATCACTGCGCCGATGAGGAAGAGCAGACCGAGCAGGATATTGCCGACTCGGGCCCAGCCGCCCCGCTCCTTTGCCCAGATGCCGACGCCGACGTAGACGAGCCCGATGAAGAACGCGTAGGCCGCGATTATCCACGTCAGCGCCATCGCGGTGCGGTCTGGCCACACGAGAATGAGCGCACCGGCGATGATCGCCAGGAGGCCACCGACCCCGAGCACCACGCGAATGTTCTGCAACCAAGATTTGTTCGTGTTGTTGGGCATATTCAGAACCTTTCACGGCGCGTTGGCGCTCTGCGTGTCATGACGTCGAGTTCGTTAACCCCAAGCTACGCCCCAATGGAACCGAGTGCCATTGAAACGCGCGCGCCGTTTTCCCGCTTAGTCGGGAATTTTCGCGAATGTCGCCGCGATTTTCTCGGCCGGTAACTTGCCCCGCAAGACGGCGCCAGTGTGTACTCCAGGATCCAAGCGATAGTTTTCTTGAGCGATCGCTCAAACTTCGGCTAGGGTCGACGGCGAACGCTCGGAAAGGCAAGCGTTCAATCGCTCAGCGCCGAGCATTCACGGGCTCCGAGGAAGAGATCGGGGCCTCAAGTGCTCGGTGTCGACCCAATCGATACCGCAGGGAGTAAGCATGACCACGAACGCCGACAACGTCGCCGCCCACTATCAAGCCGCCGGTAAGCAGGACCTGCCAGGGATGCTCGCAATCCTCACCCCTGAGACGGCATGGACGGAGGCCGCGGGGTTCCCGACTGCGGGCACCTATGTCGGTCCGGATGCAATCGTCGAAAACGTGTTTGGTGCGCTCCAGGCCAACTGGGACAACTGGGACGTCAACATCGCCGAACTCGTTGAGCAGGGGGACGTCGTCGTGGCGATCGGCGCATACACCGCGACGAACAAGGCGACCGGTAAGTCGATGCACGCTCGCACGACGCACGTCTGGCGATTCGAGGATGGCGTTGCCGTTTCGTTCGAGCAGATCGCCGACTCCGCGATGGTTCGCGCGGCCATGACCGACGACTAGTCGCACGCGCCGGCCGCCAAAGCCGCCACCATTGCCGATATCGCTCGCCCTTGCCCGCACTTCGGCAATGGCTAGCCACATCGACCCGGGCAGCGACCCTGCGAGCGGGCAGCCCCTGCCCGTAGCGCACGTCATTGCCTGCACTTCGGCAACGACAAGCCCTACGAGCAAGGGTCACGCCAGCGACACACTTCGATTACCGCTATCCGACAAATGACAGCAGCCGCTGGTGCAGCGTCGTGTCACGCGTGAGCTCCGGGTGGAAGGATGCGCCGAGCACCTTCCCCCGCTCCACACCGACAATCGCGTCGCCGTAGTGCGCCATGACGCGCGTCTCCGCGCCATCCACCGACACGATCTGCGGGGCACGGATAAACGCGGCGCGGATCTCGCCCCACTCGGTGCCAAGAGTGGCTTCGGCCGACTCAACCTGGGGCCCGAACGCGTTTCGGTTCACGGTGATATCGAGGATGCCCAGGGTCTGCTGCCCGGGCGCGGGATTCTCGAGTCGCTTCGCGAGCAGGATGAGCCCGGCACACGTTCCCAGCGTCGGTAACCCGGCCTCGACCTGCTCACGGATGGGCGCATCCAGCCCGAACATGCGGGCGAGGCGATCGATCACGGAAGATTCCCCGCCGGGCAGGATGAGCGCATCCACTCGGGCGCCGTCTGGGCCGACGAGGTCGGCGGGCTTGCGGATCTGGACCGCGTGCGCGTCGAGAGATTCGACGAGATCGGCATGCTCGCGTACGCCACCCTGCAGACCGAGCACGCCGACGGTCGGGGCTCCCGTGGAAAACGCGGGAGCCCCGATGCCGGCCTGCGAATCGGCGATTACCATCCGCGCTCGGCGAGACGGTGCGGTGCCGGGAGGTCGGCGACGTTGATGCCGACCATCGCCTCGCCGAGGCCACGCGAGGCCTCCGCGATTGCGGCGGGGTCGTTGTACTGCGCGGTGGCGCGGACGATCGCGGCCGCACGCTTGGCGGGATCGCCCGACTTAAAGATGCCGGAACCGACGAAGACACCGTCGGCGCCGAGCTGCATCATCATCGCGGCATCGGCGGGTGTCGCGACACCACCGGCGACGAACATCACGACGGGCAGCTCGCCCGTCTCGGCGACCTGCTTGACGAGTCCGTACGGAGCCTGGAGATCCTTGGCCGCAACGTAGAGCGCATCCGGCTCGACCGCGTTCAGCGCCTGGAGGCGAGCGATCTCGCCCTTGATCGTGCGGATGTGCTTCATTGCTTCCGAGACATCGCCCGTACCAGCCTCACCCTTCGAGCGAATCATTGCCGCACCCTCGGTGATGCGGCGCAGTGCCTCACCCAGGTTCGTCGCGCCACACACGAACGGCACCTTGAAGCCGTGCTTGTCGATGTGGTTCACGTAGTCGGCGGGGCTCAGCACCTCGGACTCGTCGATGTAGTCGACGCCGAGCTCCTGAAGGATCTGCGCCTCGACGAAGTGGCCGATGCGGGCCTTCGCCATGACCGGGATCGAGACGGTGTCGATGATGCCGTCGATAAGGTCGGGGTCGCTCATGCGGGCGACACCGCCCTGCGCACGAATGTCGGCGGGGACGCGCTCGAGGGCCATGACGGCGACGGCACCGGCATCTTCAGCGATGCGCGCCTGCTCGGGGGTCACGACGTCCATGATGACGCCGCCCTTGAGCATGTCGGCGAGGCCCGTCTTTACGAGCGGAGTCCCCGTCTGCGACGACGCTGCTGCGGACGAGGAGGAAGTTTCGTTAGTAGTCATGAGTGCCATCCTGAGCCTGCGATTGGACTATTTCCAGATCCACTTTTACACCACTTCAATAGACCACTTATGCAACACTGATTGGATGCGCTCCACGTCAATTCCCGAGGTCCCGATCGAGCTCGATCGCGACGGCCAGCTCTCGCTCCCGCTGCAGCTCGCGCGGGCCGTTCGGGAGCTGATCGATCGCGGCGCGCTTCTCCCCGGCGACGAGCTCCCTTCGACCCGAGCCTGGGCCGCGAGGCTCGGCGTCTCCCGCGGCACGGTGGTCTCGGCGTATGAGCAGCTCACCGCCGAGGGCTACCTCACCGGCGAGCGCGGCTCGGCAACGCGGATCAACCCGCGGCTGCGGCAGACGCATCCCGCGCACGAGCCTGCTGCGGCGTCGCCCACGCGGAAGAACGACGCCCGCACCACCGCGACTGCTTCCGCAGCGGCGTCCACATCACACGATAGGACGCACAGCCACGTGCCCCACCCCATCAAGCCGGAGGCAGCACCCTCGCACCTGCGCCCTCACGACGCCATAGACATGCTGCCCGGTCGCCCCGCGACCGACTGGCTCCACACGCCAGCGTGGCGTCGAGCGTGGCGCGTCGCGGCGGATGCGCAGCTCGCCTCGATCCCGCTGGCCGGCGACGATCGACTCCGCGGCAATTTGGCCGAGCACTTTCGGCGGATGCGCGGCCTCGCCCGCGATCCGGATCAGTTTCTCGTCACCGCCGGCGGGCGCGAAGGCCTCGCCCTCATCATTCAGACGCTTGCCTCGGAGCTGGAAGGCGGACGCGCGCTTCGGGTGGGAGTCGAGTCGCCTGGCTACCCTTCGCTCCGCCGCACCGCGCAGCGACTTGGTGCGGAACTCGTCGCGCTCGAGGTCGACCACGCGGGCCTGCGCACCGACATGCTGCCCGTCGGACCGAAGCGCCCCGATCTCGTGATCGTCACCCCGAGCCACCAGTATCCGCTCGGCGGCTCGCTGCCGATCGACCGGCGCATCGAGCTCCTCGAATGGGCCCGCCGCGAACAGGTGCTGATCGTCGAGGACGACTACGACTCGGAACTGCGCTACGTCGGCCAGCCCCTCCCCACCCTCACCGCCCTCGACGACAGCCGGGACGGCAGCGTCGCGCTCCTCGGCACGTTCTCCACCACCGTCGCACCCAGCCTGGGCATTGGAATGCTCTGCGTGTCAGATGCGCTTCGTGAGCGACTTCTCGCCACACGCCGGGATCTCGGGACGCCGGTGTCGGCACTCGTGCAGCACGCGTTCGCCGAGTACCTCGCGTCGGGTGAGCTACGCCGGCACACCGCAAGGATGCGCCGCACCTATCGACAGCGACGAGGCCTCGTCCTCGAGGCGCTCGGCGACGTCTCGGGAGCCGCGGTGTCGCCGATGGACGGCGGCCTCCATGCGGTGATTCGCACGAAGCTACCCGAAGCGAAGGTGCTCGCGGCCTGCGAGAAGGCGGGGGTGCTGGTCTCCCCCGGCGCCGACTATTGGCGACAGACCGGCCGCGACCCGCAGCAGGATGGCGACGCTCGCGGAACCATCGTGATCGGCTACGCGCACCTCAGCTCGGATGCGCTGAGCGAGGGACTGCGCAGGCTTCGCGGAGCGCTCGGCGGCTGCGACTAGCCACGGCAGCCGAGAGCTCGAGATGTCTGAGTTATCCACATTTGCTGCCCGGCGCCGAGGTTATCCACGGAAACGAATTGCATGCGCCGATCGGCCCGGAATCGTCGCACGATAGGCGCATGACAACGACAGCGCCGAACAACCTCGCCGACCGCATCCTCAACACCGACGCCAAGCTTTACGAAACGCTCTCGCTCATTTTCGACACCCCCGACGAACGAGCTGTGTGGATCTTCTTCCTCGACGAGGACCACCGCGTCACCGGGCCCGTGATGCCGCTCGAAAACTACCCGGCCACGCCCAACACGCTGGTCGACGAGCCCCCGTTTGGCCGCGTGCGGTTCGCCAGCGCATTGGCCTCGCGGCTCGGGGACATGCTCGATTTTGTGGAGGGCTCGACCCTCGTTCTCGTCTGGGAGGACACCGACGCCGGCGATCCCGACACGATCGAGTGGGCACGCGCGCTCGCGATCGCGGCCAAGGAAGCCGAGGTCTCGCTCCGAGCACAGTTCGCGCTGAACCGACACGGATTCTGGCAGATCACACCCGATGACCTTGCATAGTGCACCCAGCCTTCCGGTCAAATCGATCAATTGGTATGATTTGACCATGAACGAGAGCCTGCCGATTTCCGTCGCCAAGCAGCAGCTGGGCACGCTCGTCGACCGGGTCCACCTTGCCCACGAGACTGTCTACCTCACGAAACATGGTCGTCGCGTGGCCGCGATCATCGATGCGGATACGCTCGACGGCATCCTCGAGCGACTCGAGGACTTCGAGGATGCCACTGCCGCCAACGCCGCGCGTCGCGAAATGGCAGAGACCGGTGCGAGCCCGATTCCGTGGGACGAGGTCAAAGCCGAGCTCGGTCTCTCGTGACCTATCGCGTTGTGCTGTCGCCCGCCGCGGCGCGAGAACTACGCAAGCTTGACGCCCATACGAAGCGACGCATCCAAGCCGCCATCGAACTCCTCACCGAGACCCCTCGTCCGCCGGCCGCCAAACGACTCGTCGATAGTGGGGGCGCATGGCGAGTGCGCGTCGGCGAGTACCGCATCGTTTACGACATCGATGACGGCGAACTCGTCGTGCTCGTCCTCCACACACGCCATCGCCGAGACAGCTACCGCTGACGAGCTGCGTGATCAGTCAGCGCCGTGACTATTGCTGCACGGTCAACGAGGTTTCGGAACGCCTGGCGTGTGGCGGTCAGCCCTCGCGTTGTGCCAGGCGGCCGGTTGCCGCCTGGCACCTAGCGATCAACCCTCGAGCGGCGCGTGGCGATCGATGAACTCAAGCATCTGCACGCGGTCGACGCCGGTAAAGGTGCCCGAAGGCATCGCCGCGAGCAGCGAGGCGTTGAGCCGAGCACTCGGCCAAACCGCGCCGTCCCAGCGTTCCGAGAGCGCCGCATCCGGTTCGCGACAGCACGACGGTTGGGGGCAGGTCGAGGTGAAGCGGCGCTTCGTCTCCCTGCCCCGGAACCACTTGGCATGCTCGAAGCTCGTGCCCACAGAGATCGAGAATTCACCGGCGGAGCCCGATTCGATGTGCGAGGTGCACCAGTATGTGCCGGCTGGCTTGTCGGTGTACTGGTAGAACGGCGTCATCCGGTCCTCCGTCCGGAAAACCTGCTGCGCGCTCCACCAGCGGCACACGATCTGCCCCTCGACCGCGCCAAGCGCATCCGTCGGGAACTGCACGTCGTCGTTCTGATAGGCCTTCAAGATGGTGCCGCTCGAGTGCATCTTGAGGAAGTGCACCGGAATACCGAGGTGCTCAGTCGCGAGATTGCTGAAGCGGTGCCCAGCCGTCTCGTAGCTCACGGCGAACTCGTCGCGGAGGTCCTCGACCGAAAGCTCGTGGTCCGTTTTGGCCTCTGACAGGAACTTCAGCGCGCTCGCCTCGGGCACGAGGAGCGCACCCGCGAGGTAGTTCGTCTCAACCCGCTGCCGCAGTAGCTCGCCATAATCGTTCGGCTCACCCTTCCCGAGCTCGTGCGCCGCGAGCGCCTGCAGCACGGTCGATCGCGAGTCGGATGCGCCCCGACCGATCGGCAGGTAGATCCGCTTGTTCTCGGTGTCGGTGATGCTGCGGGCGGAGCGTGGCAGGTCGCGAACCGAGTGCAACGTGAACCCGAGCGCGGCGGCCAGCTCGCCTACGCGACGCTGCGAAAGCGGTCCGCGGCGATAGTTGATGTGCTTGAGGAGATCCGCGGCGATCGCTTCGAGCTCGGGGTAATAGTTCCCGGCTCGCGATTGCTCCGCACGCAGCTGACCGTTGACGCGCCGGGCCTCCTCTGGCGTGGCCGCGCGCTCTTCGTGCAGGCGGCGCAGCTCTTCGTGCAGCCCCAAGATGGTTTCGATCGCCTCGTCGCTCAGTGTCTTGCGCACCGGCAGCTCAGGCAGCGGCAGACTTTTGTAGAGCGCACCCTGCTGCGCCCGCTCCAGCGCGATCTCCAGCTCGGCCCGCCGCGAAGGCGCCTCGGTGCTGAGCAGGTCATCCACCGATACCGCGAGGATGCGCGCCAGGCGCTGTAGCTCGCCGAGCTTCAATTCGCGGCGACCATTTTCAATCACGGAGACCTGCGAAGGGGCGCGGCCGAGCCGTTCCGCGAGTTCATTGAGGGAGAGACCCCGGGCGCGGCGGTGCGCCCGGATGCGTTTACCAATAAGCAGTGGATCGTACACGTCTTCATCGTGCTCGAGCACCACGTCGTTGTGTGCCATGTCGCAAGCATGCCATAGCCCGAAACTTCTGCCCAGCAGAACTTTTGGAAAAGTTCTGTCCGAGAATCGCACAGTTCGGGCTTGCTGCGGGGCGAAGGTAGATGCAGATCCCAACCAGCAGATCGAAACCAACGCTCGATCGCAGCCCGACGAAGGAGTCACCCATGACACAGATCACCCGCCCCGGCGACCAGACCCAGACCGCAGCCGAGCTCGCTACCGAGTGGGACGTCGACCCCCGCTGGGCGAACGTTCGCCGCGACTACTCCGCCGAAGATGTTGTCTCCCTCCGCGGCCCCGTCCAGGAAGAGCGCACCCTCGCCCGTCGCGGCGCCGAGACCCTGTGGGACCTCATCAAGCAAAACCACGAAGACCCCGAGTCGTGGGTCCGCGCCCTCGGTGCGCTGACCGGCAACCAGGCCGTGCAGCAGGTACGCGCAGGCCTGAAGGCCATCTACCTCTCCGGCTGGCAGGTCGCCGCCGACGCCAACCTCTCGGGCAAGACCTACCCGGACCAGAGCCTCTACCCGGCCAACTCGGTTCCCGCGGTCGTCCGCCGCATCAACAACGCGCTCCAGCGCGCGGCACAGATCGAGTTCGCCGAGACCGGCACGAACTCGCGTGAGTGGCTCGCCCCGATCGTGGCGGATGCGGAGGCCGGCTTCGGCGGACCGCTCAACGCCTACGAGCTCATGCTCAACATGATCGAGGCTGGCGCCGCGGGCGTCCACTGGGAAGACCAGCTCGCGAGTGAGAAGAAGTGCGGTCACATGGGCGGCAAGGTGCTCATCCCGACGAGCCAGCACATCCGCACCCTGAACGCTGCCCGCCTCGCGGCCGACGTCGCGAACACCCCGAGCATCATCATCGCCCGCACCGACGCGCTCGCCGCCAACTTGATCACGAGCGACATCGATGAGCGCGACCAGCCGTTCCTCACCGGCGAGCGCACTGCCGAGGGCTTCTACGAGGTCGAGCCGGGCATCGAGCCGGTAATCGCCCGCGGCCTCGCGTACGCCGAGTACGCCGACCTCCTGTGGGTTGAGTCGGCGGAGCCGGACCTCGAGCTTGCGAAGAAGTTCGCCGACCGCATCCACCAGGACTTCCCGGACCAGTTGCTCTCGTACAACTGCTCCCCGAGCTTCAACTGGAAGCGCCACCTCGACGACGACCAGATCGCGAAGTTCCAGCGCGAGCTCTCCGCGATGGGCTACGCGTTCCAGTTCATCACCCTCGCCGGATTCCACTCGCTCAACTACGGGATGTTCGATCTCGCACAGCAGTACAACGACCGCCAGATGGCCGCGTACGTCGAGCTGCAGGAGGCAGAGTTCGCTGCCGAGTCGCGCGGTTTCACCGCTCACCGTCACCAGGCCGAGGTCGGCACCGGCTACTTCGACAAGATCTCCACCGCACTAAACCCGAACAGCGCGACGCTCGCGCTCGTTGGCTCGACCGAAGCCGAACAGTTCCACTGATTCCCCACCCCTAGCCACACCTGCCAGCGCTGCCAGAAAGGCCAAGCTCATGACTTCTCCAATCACCGTTCTCGACCCGTCCTTCACCGCAGACTCGACCACCCCGCGTGGCCGGATCGAGGTCCTCGGACCGCTCGAACCCGGGTTCGACGAAATTCTCTCCGAGGAGGCGCTCACGTTCATCGCGGCGCTCCACGACCGCTTCGCGCGCCGCCGTTGCGATCGTCTCAAGGCTCGCCGCGACCGCCAGGCCCGCTTTGCCGCGGGTTCGTCGCCCGAGTTCCTCCCCGAGACGAAGGAGATTCGTGAGGATGCATCCTGGCGCGTCGCCGGGGCTGGCCCCGGCCTCGTCGACCGTCGCGTCGAAATCACCGGTCCCACCGACCGCAAGATGACGATCAACGCGATGAACTCGGGCGCGAAGGTGTGGCTCGCCGACCACGAAGACTCGCTGAGCCCCACGTGGTCGAACATGATCGGCGGACAGATCAACCTCCGCGACGCGATCCGTCGTGAGATCGACTTCGTCTCCCCCGAGGGCAAGGAATACCGCCTCGGTGAGGAGACCCCGACGATCGTGTTCCGGCCGCGTGGCTGGCACCTCACCGAGCAGCATCTGCAGTACACCGACCCCAAGGGTGGTCGTGGCACGGTCTCGGGTTCGCTCGTCGACTTCGGCCTCTACGTGTTCCACAACGCGCACGAGCTGATCGCTCGCGGTAGCGGACCGTACTTCTACCTGCCGAAGCTTGAGTCGCACCTCGAGGCGCGCCTGTGGAACGAGGCGTTCACCTTCGCCGAGGAAGCACTCGGGATCGAGCACGGCACGATCCGCGCGACCGTGCTGATCGAAACGATCACCGCGGCGTTCGAGATGGATGAGATTCTCTACGAACTGCGCGACCACTGCGCGGGCCTCAACGCGGGTCGCTGGGACTACCTGTTCAGCATCATCAAGACGTTCCGCAACCGCGGCCGCGACTTCATCCTGCCGGACCGTAACCAGCTCACGATGACGGTACCGTTCATGCGGGCCTACACCGAGCTCCTCGTAAGGACTTGCCATCGCCGTGGGGCGCACGCGATCGGCGGCATGAGCGCGTTCATCCCAAACCGCCGCGACCCTGAGATCACCGAGCAGGCGTTCGAGAAGGTCGCCGACGACAAGCGCCGCGAGGCACGCGACGGCTTCGACGGAACCTGGGTTGCGCATCCCGACCTCGTGCCGGTGGCCCGCGCCGAGCTCGACGCCGTACTCGGTGACCGACCAAACCAGGTCGACCGCCAGCGCGACGATGTCGAGGTGACTGCCGAGGACCTCATCGACCTCCGCGTCGAAGGCGGCAGCGTCACGAACGCTGGAATCCGCCAGAACATCTTCGTGGCACTGCGCTACATCGACAGCTGGCTGCGCGGCCAGGGTGCCGCGGCGATCGACAACCTCATGGAGGATGCGGCGACCGCCGAGATCTCCCGCTCGCAGCTGTGGCAGTGGATCAACCAGGGCGTCATCACCGAAGAGGGCCGACCGGTAGTTCGCGAGCGCGTCGACTACTTCATTGACCGCTATGCGGGCGAGCTCTCCGAGATCGAGGGCAACCGCGCGGCCGAGGCTGCAGAGTTCCTCAAGGAGCTCGTCCTCGGCGAGGAGTTCCCGGACTTCCTCACCACCCCGGCGTACAGCCGCTACCTGAAGTAGCAGCACCGGAACCGGAGGGTGGGTACCGCAACAACGATCTTGCTGTGGCACCCACCCTCTTTCGATTGTCGGGCGGGCAGCTCGCTACGTCGCTTCGCAACTACTCGCCGGCCGGCCGACTGCCTAGATGTCGCTTGCCGCAGCGGTACCGCCGGTCGAGACCCACGAGCCGAGCGGTTCATCCGGATGCGACTCCTCGGTGACCGAGACGTCGCACACCTCGAAACCCCGGGCCTGATAATTCGCGAGCGCCGCGGGACCGTCGAGGGAGCACGTGTGCACCCACACCCGCGTGACCGGAGGCAGGTCGAGCGATGCAAACCGCTCCGGGAGCGCCCACGCCGCGCGCACCTCGTGTTCGAGCAGCGTCCCGCCGAGGCCGTCACCAATCGCCGATTCAATAATGCCGAAGTAGCGAACCTCAACGTGGGTGCCGTCTTCGTGCACGATCGGCTGTAATTGCAGGTATCCGAGCGGTACGCCGCCACCGTAGGGAATCCAGAACTCGGTTCCCGGCACCGCGAGTTCTTCCTCCCACTGCTCCCGCGACCACCAGAGACGGTCCGTCCAGAACCACGGCCCGCCAACGAGGCCGTAAAGGAAGCGCGCGTATTCGGGAGACCGAGATCGCTCGATCAACGCGGACGCCTTCGGGGAACGGCCGCGCCTCGCCCGTCGGTGCCTCGAGCATCTCGAGAGTCGTTGTCGTTACCTGCATACCTTCTATTCTGCAGCGTGTTCGTTCACCCCGAATCCCAGGTGCGCATCCAGAAACTGCCAGCGCGCGCGGTCAATAATCGCTCGGGAGAGGAGCCGCCATGATTGAACTGCTCGTCGGGCTCGTGCTCGGACTGCTCGTGATCGCGGCCTCGACCCTCATCGGCCCAAAGTTCGGCGTGGCCTCGCCTCTGCTGCTCGTCCTGGTTGGCGTGGCCGCGAGTTTCCTACCGCTCTTCAACAACTTCGAGGTCAACCCCGAGCTCGTGCTGCAGGGCATACTTCCGCCGCTCCTCTATTCTTCGGCGGTGTCGATGCCCACGATGAATTTTCGCCGGGAGTTCGGCGCGATCAGCGGGCTCTCGGTGTTCTTGGTGGTCGGCAGCGCGCTGGCCCTCGGCCTGTTCTTCATGCTCGTGGTGCCCGGCCTTGGGTTCGCTTGGGGCGTCGCGCTCGGTGCAATTGTGAGCCCAACGGATGCTGTGGCCACCTCGATCGTCAAACGCACTGCCGCTTCGAAACGCGTCGTCTCGATCCTCGACGGCGAGAGTCTGCTCAACGACGCGACCGCGCTAGTACTGCTCCGGACTGCGATCGTGGCGACCGCCGCATCCTTCTCGTTCTGGGGCACGATCGGTACCTTTACTTACTCGGTGATTATCGCGATCCTCATCGGTGCTGCTGTTGGGTTCCTCAATCTGCAGATTCGCAAGCGCATCTCGGACTCGACGGTGAACACCGTGATCTCATTTGCCGTCCCGTTCGCGGCCTCCCTGCCGACTGAACTCTTGGGTGGGTCGGGGCTCGTAGCCGCCGTCGTCGCCGGGCTCATCACCGGGGTGCGAGCGGCCCGGACGTTTACCCCGCAAAATCGGATCTCGGATGCCCACAATTGGCGAACGATCGAGCTCGTGCTCGAGGGAACGGTCTTTCTCACGATGGGCCTCGAGATGACCGCGATTATCGAGGACGTCACGCGCGGCCTCGGTGGCATCGGCATTGCCCTGTGGGTCTCCCTCGGTGCGCTCGCACTGATCATCCTCGTGCGCGCCGCGTTTGTCGCCCCGCTCCTGTGGATCCTCGCGATGCGCCGACGACGACTCGAGCGGCTGCTGCCGCACATCCGCGGCTTCGGGGATCAGCTGAAGGACCCCGAAGGCCGCGAGCGCGCGCGACACCGCCTCGCCCAACGCGGGCTGCCGTTGTCCGACAGCGGCCTCAATCACTACTCGCGCCGCGTCATCCGCAGCGTCGCCGACATTCAGTATTTCCTGCGCGACCCCCTGGGTTGGCGCGAGGGCACGATCCTGGTGTGGGCGGGGATGCGCGGGGCCGTCACGGTCGCCGCCGCCCAGACCCTGCCGAGCGACACTCCGCAGCGCACGCTGCTCATCCTCATCGCTTTCGCCGTCGCGCTCCTGTCACTGCTCATTCAGGGCGGCACGATCGGGCCGCTCGTTCGCATGATCAGTCCGAGGGTAGATCGCGAGTCGGTCGAGGCCGAGTCGCGAGCGGAACGGATGCGTCTGCTCGAGGTGATGCGCGAGGGCGCCGATGCGGTGCCCGAGCCGCAGCTTCCGAACACCGCCACCCGAGAGCAGCGCCTCGCCACGACGAAGCGCTACCATCTCGCGAAACTGCGGGCGGAGCGCCGTGCCCTGCTAAAGGCCCGCGATCACGGTACGTTCGATGCCGACGTGCTCGAGGATGCGCTGGCCAACCTCGATGCCTCACAGATCGCACTCGAGATGCGCGGCCCGCACGACGGGTGATGGCCGGGGTCGCGAGGCGCACGTGTCAACTACCGAGCTGCGTGCCTAGAGACCTAGAGGCCGACGGCGTTGACGCCGTACTCGGCCTGCGACTGCGTGAACCCTTCGAACAGGAGCTGGTCGATCAGTCCCGACCTCGAGAACGACGTGAAATCCAGGTAGCTCTGCGCCGACTCTGCCGCCTGCTCATTCCAGTCGACGGTAACTGAATCGACAGCCATCGTCGCGTGATCAGACGAAAAGCCCTCAAATTCGAGCTGCTCGATGAGCCCGCTTCGCGAGAACGACGTGAAGTCGAGATAGCTCTCGGCAGATTTGATCGCTTGCTCGCCCCAGTCTGCGCCGACGGCGTCCGCTGCAAAGGTTGCGTCGGCATTCGAGAAGCCCTCAAACTCGAGCTGCTCGATGAGCCCGCTTCGCGAGAATGAAGTGAATGACAGATACCCCTCTGCCGATTCGAGTGCCTCCCGCTGGCTCACGGTCATGGAGTTGTTCGACGATTGCTCCTCGATGTATGGCTCCGATTGTCCGCCTGTGCCCTGGCCATTGGTGCCCTGACTGCCGTCGCTCTGTCCGCCTTCACCCTGACCGGTCGCACCGCTCGCGGTATCCGGCGCCGACACATCCTCGGTTGGTGTATCAACCTCAACGAGCTGCGGCGCATCCGTCACCGCGTCCTGCGGCGCTTCAGACGGTGCCGGCTCCTCCGTCGGCGTGGCTTTGCTGCTCTCCTCAACCGTGGCTGCGGGCTCCGCGGCCACTGGCTCTTGTTCATCGTCACCTCCGGTGATGTTGAGGACGAAGCCCATGAGAAAGATGCCCGCAATCGCCGACCACGCGATTCCGGTTTGCTGCTTCGTTGGCACGATCGGGTTCCCGGCCGCGTCACGCGTCTTCCCCAATGCGAGCAGGACGAGATCGACCAACCACCAGATGCCCGCTCCGCCAAGCGTGAACAGTTTGGTGAGCCCTGTCCCGACCTTGCCGAGATAGAAGCGGTCGACCCCGAACACACCTAAGAACACCGACAGCACGAGGGTCACTGTGAAGCTGCGGTCCGAGTCCTCCCGTCTGGGCTCCCAGCCCGAACCTGACCCGGGTGCATACGGGTCATGGGACGCTTGGCTCGCTGCGTAGATCGGCTGCGTTGCTTCGTCTTGGTACTGCGGGGTCGACTGCTGCGACCCCTGAGGCTGCCATTCCGGCGGTGGCTGGTTGAACGTCATCATGGACCCTTTCTCGAATTCAGCCCAACGGTAAATCCGGCCTCCGACATTGCCGACCACCGCATCCGAGCAGGGACCTCTCCCCGACTGGATCCGGCCAATTCACCGCGCTGGGTCTGCTGCCTAGCGAGGACGGTGCGGGTAGAACAGCATGATCGAGGCACCGAGAATCCACACGACGCCGGAGCCACCAAGAAGCCAAAGAGGGTCGATCCCCGCGAGCGTACCGGCAACTGCCGTGCCGACCGCGCTGGCCGCCGTGCGCATCGCCGCTCCCAAGGTGAACACCTGGCCGACGACCTCGGGAGGGCTGTCTCGCCGACGCAGCCCCAGCATTGCGGCCGTCGCGCCTGCGGTGAGGAGACCGGAGACCGCAATGAAAATGATTGTCCAAACAAAGCCGATGTCGATCGCCGCAATAATCGTCGCGACACCGGTGAGCGCAAACCCGATCAGCATCGTCCGCTCCGGATACTTCGGTGACTTCCGCGCCGTTTCGATCGCGGTGCCAAGCAGTGCCCCGAGCGCGAAGGCGGAGACGATCACTGCGCTGAGCGATGCATCCTCGGTCGCCGCAAGCGCGATGCCGATCGCCGCGATTGGCATCGCGCCGCGCGCGAACTCGACGGTTGCGCCCGACCAGGCGTTCGTCACGAGCGGGCGCCGCGTCATGATTGCGGTTACGCCCATCCACATCGACTTCAGCATACCTACGCTTGTCGAAGAGCTGCGCGAGGGCATCGGCATGAGCGGATAGGTCGCCACCGAGATGAGGACGATCGCGGCCATCACGAACATCGACGTCCGGGCGCCAAACAGCGGCGCAATCACCGCGACGATCGCCGGCCCGGCCACGCCGCTGAGGTTATAGCTGAGGGCGTCAAGCGAATAGGCCCGGTGCGAGTCTTTGCCCGACTGGCCCACAAAGCTCGACAACCCGCCGAAGCCGAACGGCGTGAGGAGCCCACTCACCACGAGCAGCGTCGCCACGAGCCATGTCGGCAAGATTCCGAGCCCGCCAGCGACCACGTAGATCACGGCGGTGAGAATTGCGGATGCGAGCATCGGCACCCGAGGTCGTTTCACGCTGTCGAGCACGGCACCAACGACGGGCGCCGCGACAATGCTCGGCAGGAGCGCAAGCGCGACGAGCAGTGCACCGAGGGCAACGTCATTCAGCACCTGCACCGCGAGAATCGGGATCGCGATCTGGATGCCGCTGGATGCGGTGCGGATCGGGACGGATGCGGCGAGCTGGCGGGCGCCGTTCATCGGCGCGTCGGCGACGCTATGACGTCAGGCCGCCTCCAAGGCCAAAGGGAAGTGCACACATCCCCGAGGGTACCCCGCCCCAGACGTGCGTTGAGCGCTACGGGGCTCCGCGATTTCCGGCACGAATAGCGCACCGCAACGCCACCCTTACTTCCTGACCACCCAGGCGTGCCGCAAACTGCAGACAGGCGCGCTGCTAGCCGAATAGGGCGTGCGGCGGCCGCTGCAAACCTTCGGTCAGTGCCTCGGAAGGGTCGTTCCCGAGCTGCACGATCTTGTTGTCGGCGTCGACGTGGACGACGGAGGGCTCGAAGGAGCGCGCGAGCGCGTCGTCCATCTGCGCGTAGGTAATCAGAATGACGAGGTCACCGATGTCCACGAGGTGGGCCGCGGCACCGTTGATGCCGATCACGCCGGAGCCGCGCTCCCCCGCAATCGTGTAGGTCTCGAGGCGCGAACCGTTCGTGATGTCGACGATCGAAACGAGTTCGCCCGGAAGAATGTCGGCAGCATCGAGTAGGTCCTGGTCGACCGTCACGGAACCGACGTAGTGCAGGTCTGCATGCGTCACGGTCGCGCGGTGAATCTTGGACTTAAACATGGTTCGGATCATGGACCCCATAGAGCGTTATGCCTCCATTAATTGCCGATCGTTTATTATCCCCGAAATTTGCACCTTGAACAAGCAGTATTGCCTTGCAGGCCTCACTCTCACCCGATATGCTCGTATCTATAGTTACGACGCTGTTTCAACTATAGATACACAGCCCGAGATGCACACAAATACAACGGTGTAACAAGCGACTTAAGAGGAGTCACTCACATGCAGATCCATCACCGCGGATACGTATCGCACGACCCCCGCATCCAGGAGGCGGCGGGATACGGCATCGACCGCCCTACCGAGATCCCCGACGAGATGGATGTGCTGATCGTCGGGACCGGCCCCGCCGCAGTGGCCGTGACCGCCCAGCTCTCCAAGTTCCCGAACATCAACGTCCGTGCGATCGAACAGCGCAACGGCCGGCTCGAGGTTGGCCAGGCCGATGGCATCCAGGCTCGCTCGGTCGAGACGTTCCAGGCCTTCGGCTTTGCGAACGAGATCATCGAAGAGTCGTACCGCAACGTTGAGATGGCGTTCTGGAAGCCGAACCCCGAAAACCCCGCAGAGATCATCCGCACCTCCCGCGCCCCGGACGACGCGACCGGCATCAGCGAGTTCCCGCACATCTACGTGAACCAGGCACGCGTCCTCGACTACTTCTTGCGCGAAGCAGAGCGCGCACCGGGCCGCCTGACTCCCGACTACGGCGTCGAGTTCGTCGACCTCACCATCGACCGCGACGCGGAGTACCCCGTCGAGGCGCGCATCCGCTACACCGCCGGTGAGCGCGAGGGCGAGGAGCGCACCGTTCGCGCCAAGTACCTCGTCGGCGGCGACGGCGCGCGCAGCCGTGTTCGCAAGTCGCTCGGCCACAAGCTGCACGGCGACGCATCGATGCACGCGTGGGGCGTGCTCGACATCATGGCAAACACCGACTTCCCGGACTACTACCTCAAGTGCGCAATCCAGTCGCACGAGCACGGCCAGATCCTACTCATCCCGCGCGAGGGCGGCTACCTTGTGCGCATGTACGTGGACCTCGGCGACCTCGACGAGGGCGACGCCGGCAAGATCCGCGCGACCCCTGTCGAGCAGATGATCGACACGGTCAACAAGATCATCGCGCCGTACTCGGTGGATGTGCGCGAGGTTGCGTGGCACTCGGTGTACGAGGTCGCGCACCGCGTCACCGACGGCTTTGATGACCTCGAGGACGACCAGCGCGGCGAGCTCACCCCGCACGCGTTCATCATGGGCGACGCCTGCCACACCCACTCGGCCAAGGCCGGCCAGGGTATGAACGTGTCGATCCAGGATGGTTTCAACCTGGGTTGGAAGCTCGCATCCGTACTCGAAGGCCGCTCCCCCGCATCCCTGCTTTCGACCTACTCGGAAGAGCGTCGTGTCGTCGCGAAGAACCTGATCGACTTCGACAAGGAGTGGTCGTCGCTCATGGCGAAGCCGGTCGACGAGTGGGAGGACCCGAACGAGCTTCAGCGCTACTACGTGTCGACCTTCGAGTTCCCCGCCGGGTTCATGACTGAGTACAAGGAGTCGATGATCACGACCGGCCTCGAGCACCAGGAGCTCGCCGTCGGTTACCCGATCGGCAAGCGCTTCAAGTCGGCCGAGGTCATCCGCCGTTCCGACAACCGCTGGCGCCACCTTGGCCACCTGCACGAGGCTGACGGTCGCTGGCGCGTCTACGTCTTCGCCGATGCCGCGGCTCCGGCGCAGGAAGGCACCCCGACTGCCGAGTTCGCCAACTGGTGGCGCACGAGCGAGGACTCGCCGTGGGTCAAGTTCACGCCGCAGGATGGCGACCAGGATGCGATCTTCGACACCAAGGTGATCTACCAGCAGGAGTACACCGAGTTCGAGCCCTACCAGGTTCCGGATGCATTCAAGCCAGTCAAGGTTCCGTTCGGTCTCGTCGACCAGAACCAGATCTTCGGCGCCGGCCACGGTCGCGAAATCTTCGCCGAGCGCGAGATCAGCCGCGAAGGCGCGATCGTCGTCGTCCGCCCCGACATGTACGTCTCGGGCATCTTCCCGCTGGATGCACGCGAAGAGATCGCGAACTACTTCGACGCACACATGCTCCCCGTCGCGAAGTAGCGCGCCCCGTCATCGCGTGCAAGCCGAAGGCTCGCGTATCGCTCATTGAGTAGCCGCACAGCGGCGTATCGAAATGACCGCATGACGTTGAGGCCGGTAACTCTAGGGTTACCGGCCTCAAGTGCTTTGTTAGAACGCCGCCGCAATGATGACCACGAGTGGTGGGATGCCCGAGCCAAGCACGCCCACAACGCTGCCACCCCGAGGGTGCCATTTCCCAAGGAGGTCGGCCACGCCCATTGCCGCGCCCGATAGCAGCATGTACCAGGAAGCAACAAGGACGACTATGGTGCCGACATCTCCGTTGCCCGCCCAGATCATCCCCAGGCCGATGAATACTCCGACGGCGGCGATGAGGTTTCGCGCGCCGACACAAAAGGCCCACAGTTCGACATCTCTGTCATTGGCGTGCTCCACATGCAGGAACCGCTTGGCGTAGGGCTTATCGATTTGGAACATTTCGATCGGGGCAACCGCAATCAACGCGACAGCCCCGACGATCGCCGCAATCTGAGCGACGAGGTTCAGGGTCTCCATGACGAATCCCTTGATCATGGAGGGCCATGAGAAATTGACCCTCCTGCCCCAAGTCTGCGCCGTTTTCCCTGGCAAAGGATCGTTAGTTTCGCCTCCAACCATTGGGTAAAGCTGAACCGTTTCCATCCGCGTCATCAGCCTCGACTCTGGGCGAGAGCGGAGGCGAGCGACCGGGTCACTGGCTAGGCCGTTGCTTCCGATGCAGATAATGCGCCTATGTGCCCCACCAGAGGGATATATGCGCATTATCTGCACCTCACGGAACACGGGCCCGATCAATCCGCCAAAACCAGCCACACGGCAGCAGACCGGTCCCGCTGCCCTAACGCATTTTCGAGAAATACTCCCCGACGCGCTCGTCTGCCCAGCTCCATGCATCCTCGCCGCGAAGCACGACGTCGGCACCGCCATCGGAGTAGATCGTCTGGCCAGCGCAATGCGTGTTTTCAACCGAGGTGAGCCAGATGAGGAGGGTCGCGATCGATTCGGCTGGCTGATGCGAGTTGAGCGGCATCGGTACGGATGCGTCGACCATTTTCGCGGTCTCTTCGTCCGCAAGGAGATCGGCCGTCATCGGCGTGATTACGATCCCCGGGCCAACAGCATTCAATGGGATGCCTGCACCCGCCCAGTCAGCAGTCACCGACTGCGCCCGCACCCAACGTGAGATTGCGCGCTTCGAGGATGCATAGATCATGCTCCCGAGGCGAGGATCTTCGGCGAGCTTGGCCGCAATTTCGAGCGCCTTCGGCTCGTCGTTCTCGAGGAGCGCCGCAGTGAGTTCCGGAGACTGTGGCTGCAAGGACGACATTGAAGAAATAAGTGCCGCGCGCGGGGCTTCGGACTCAGCGAGTACGGGGCGAATGCCCTCGAGGAATTCGGTCATGCCAAAGAAGTTGACCGCCGCAGTCGCGGGAATCGGGTGAGAGATACCTGCGCAGGCGATCACCGCATCCACCTTGCCACCCGCCGCCTCAAGCGAGGCTTTGACCGCAGCCTGGCGGCCCTCTGGGGTGCCGAGGTCACCCTCGACGTCAGCGCCTTTGAGGTCAACGCCGACCACCGTATTGCCGCGTTCGCGAAGAATTTCTGCCGTTTTCTTGCCGATGCCAGAGCCGGCGCCGGTGATGATGTAGGTGCGTGCCATGGTGGATCCTCTCCGATCAGAACATTGCCTGGCGAAATCCTCCCGAGCCCGCCTGCGAGATCGGTGCGTGCGACCCCGCCGATCTCCGCTACTCGGGTCCGGCCGCAACCAGCTCAAGCATGCGGTTACCGGTGGTTTTCGGGCTCAACGCGCGTCAGCACCGAACTGAGGTGTTGCGTTATTTCGACACCGACGGCTTCCATCTCCAACGTGGTGCGGAGCCGGTCGCCGTCGAGCTCCAGCGTGCGAATGATCCTCTCCACGGGCTTCGCGGTAGAGGTGTTGACGACGTGCGCGTGCAGCCGCAACTTGAACCCGCCAGGGCGCACGTCAATCTTGCCCTCAGCAAGCTCGGTCTGCCCAGTCGGATGCGCGAGCACGAGTTCCACAGTCCGCTCACCCGGCACTCGAAAGTAATGGGCTGCTGCGTAGATTTCGGACAGCGTTTTGATGGATTTTCTTACGCTGCTAGTGCCAGCTGTCGGTAACTGTAATGGACATCGTTGGGGTACTGGTAACCCAACGCGGAGTGGCGACGGCGACTGTTGTAGAACCCCTCGATGTAGTTGATCACATCACGTCGCGCCTGCTGTTTCGTCGCGTACACGGTGCGGTACACGCGCTCGTTCTTCAACGCCGAAAAGAACGATTCCGCCATGGCGTTGTCCCAACACACGCCAGTTCGTCCCATCGAAGACCGCATCCCCAGCCGGGCCACCAGCGCCCGATAGTCCGCGGAGGTATAAACACTTCCGCGGTCCGAATGAAAAATCGCGCCTGGCTCAATCTGGGTGGTCGCTACCGCATTCCGGAGCGCGTCCTCGACCAACTCGGTACGCATGTGATCAGCGATCGACCAGCCCACAACTTTCTTCGAATAGCAGTCAATCACGGTCGCCAAATAGATGAACCCCTGCCACGAGGGAATGTAAGTAATATCGCCCACGAATTTGCGGCCAGGCCGGTCAGCGGTGAACGCCCGCTGCACGAGGTCTGGCATGCCCTCGGCGGCCTCTCGATCCGCCAGCGTCGTCGTTCGGAACGGGCGCGGTTGACAGGCCACCAGGCCCTCGTCACGCATGATCTGTCGCACCAGCTCTGGCGAGCACTCCGTCCCCTCCGCGGTCAGATCAGCGTGAATCCGCCGGTACCCGTAGGTCTGGTCCGATGCGTCGAAGAAGTACCGGATCCGGGAGGTCAGCGCCGCCCTGCGGGTCGCGGTCGCCGATAACGGGCGGCCGCGCCAGTGATAGAACCCGGAACGAGAAACTGCCAGCCACACGCACATCCGCGCGATCGATGGCGCGCCTGGCTCGCGGGCATAGGAGTCAATAAACTCATACTTCGCCACTATCGTGGCTCCCTCGCGAAGTACGCTGCTGCTTTTTTTAGGAACGCGGCCTCGGTGCGCAGTTCCCGGTTCTCGCGTTCGAGTTCTCGTAACCGGGCTCGTTCATCGAGAGTCAAATCGCCCTCCGGTTCTCCGGTGGCGTGCTCGGCCCGGTACTTCTTGAGCCAGCCGCGGAGGGTTTCGGCGCCGACACCGTATTCCTCGGCTACCGTCTTGACGGCCTTCGAGGTGGTGATCACCTCGCGGCATAACTCGTCCTTGAATTCCTGACTGAATCGTCGTCGTGTTGCAGACATTCTGCGGATTCCTCATTTCAGTGTTCCCCCGAAATGCTACGGGGCTCACTGTCCGAAATCTCCACAGCACTCCATAACCCGTCTCGGTGTGCATCGGTTGACCGTGCTGGCCCCACGTGCGCTGGGTATATACGAGAAACGGCGTCCCGATGTCGTGGAACGACAGCTCCTCCAAATAGCGGAAGGAAGGAATCGTTGGGTAATCACCCTGACCGGTCCCCCGCCATTCGCCGATAAGTCCGGCTAACGGTTCGAGGCTTGGATGTGTGGCCATACCTCAAGTTTAAGCTCGCGATACGTCGAGAATGCTTGAAGGTAAAGTCCTCGCAGCAGTCACGAGGATTCGGATTTACCGGGAGACTTCCCCAATTAGGCGCGTCCGAATCCGTAGGTGAATTCGCCGCTACTCCAGCTCACCGTGGCGTTGTAACAGTGCCCACTCATTGTGCCGTCGCCATTATCTTCGTTTGCAACAAAGCACTCAAAGATCGTCGTGTTCGAAGACAGATCATCAATGGACCCACCTCCGACTGGGGTACAGGAGACATCGATAATTGGCCCGTCGATGAACCCTTCCGCCACATGTTCTTCGGCCATCGTCTGGACTGACGATTCGATGTAGTAGACGTAGTCGTGACGTAGGTCGCGCTCCTGCTGGTCCTCTTCTTCCTGAGCGGAAATGGCATCCGCCTCTGCTTGCTCTTCCGCCTCTTGCTCCTCGATAAGCCGCTGTGCTTCCTCCGCCTCGGCAGCTTGCTGATTCGCATAGTTCACGAGTCCCCCAATCGTCACTCCGCCAACGATGACGACGATCGCCACTATCCCCGTAATGAGCCATCCTCGGGCCGTCGCGCTGAGACGCCGACGGGGCTTGGCTGCGGTTGGAGTCAGCTGCGGTCTCGACGTATTTTGGACACCGTAGGTGAGCGGCTCACGGGACACTGCCTCCGAAGCAGGACGTTCAGCCGGTGCGGGAATATCGAGCCAGGCCGACCCGTCCCAGTATCGAAGATTGCCCGATGGATCCGGGTACCAGCCTGGTCGCATGTTGTTAGAGCCGTTCTCGTTCACTTCACTATTCCTTTGCCTTCGCAGCGTCACGGTTGAACGCCGAAACGAAATAAGTCAGATCCTCTCGATCGCGTTCAGATCTCGTTTCAGAGCCAACCAGCAGCCTCCGACATTGGCTGTTCCGTCGAAGGCATCCCCCCGCTGCGGCCGCCTCTTCATGAGGAATGGGCGGATGGCTCAACCGCACCGTTGCTAGCCTTAACGCATGCGTTCGAACTTCACGCGCCAGTGGATCACGAAGGTATCAATCGGCGAAGCGGCCGGCTTCGCCATCGCCGCAGGCACCGGGA